>NZ_JAGLBG010000033.1 GCF_018260405.1 Deinococcus sp. | reverse complement strand
CACCAACGTAACCGACCCCACTTGCTTTTTGGTCAAAAAGGTTCCGGACTACTGCATGATCTATCAAGCCGTATTGAGACAGGCGTTCTCAAGCTGGGGTGATGCGAGCATCACCCTGGCACTGGACACGACGCGTCTTTTTCAACGTTGGTGCCTGATTTGTGTGTCCCTGACGTATCGTGGACGGGCTTTACCCCTGGCTTGTCAACTACTGGAACACCCGAGTTCCATGGTAAGTATGAAAGACATTCACCCCGTGCTGGCCAGTGTCAACAGCTTTCTGAGCCATCCGCCTGAAGTGGAGGAGGTGTATTTCAGGGCAGATCGCGGCTTCACGGATCAGAAACTCATGCCTCTCGTCTCGGCATACGGATGGAAATGGGCCATTCGTGGCAAAGACCAAGTATTGGTGTACGACGCTCAGGGCAAAGCCCTGGGCAAGGTCAGAGAGCAGGTCAGTCAGCATGGACAGCAGGTATTTCTGAACGACGTATACATTACTGCGGGGCAACTACTCAGCATGTAAATTGGGCAATCAGATAGTAAATCGCAGCAAGTTTATAGTCGGTGTACTGGCGGTGCGATGTTTTGGACATATTCTTAGCCCGGATTTCGACAGAAACCTACCTAGAGGCTGGTTTTCGCCGTGTTCATCGTGCTGAGTAGTTACCGTTGTCGTAGACAACGAAAAAATTTATAGAGCGAAAATGGTCACGGATTTTATGGCCAATCAGGAACGGCTCGGTATCACCTACCTCCCACCTTATAGTCCTGAACTGAATCCGGTTGAACGCGTCTGGGTCTATGTCGAGCGTCATCAACTTGCCAATTTCCGTCCTGGGACAATGGAGGAACTCCAGGCGTACTTAAGCAAGGTCTGGCCGAAAATTCCCTACCGTCAGTCACCCGCCAAAGTTCTCGGGCTTGACCTTGAGGCGAGATCAACTTAGAGCAGTTCTCCGAATTATGGGGACGTCGGAAAAACACCGCCGCCCCCTTCATTCTACGTTCTGCTCTTTCTTGTTCACTCGTTCCACTTTGCGAAAAGATGGTAAAAAGACCACCATCTTTTCGCAAAGTGCTTTAGCTCGGTATCAATAGTGTCCTGCCCCCTTTGCCACGCGGCATACTGAGTGTATGAGAGTCCTTGTGCCCGATCTGCCCGAATTTCGCGCCCTCAGTCAGCCCGGAGAGGGGCAGGTGCCCGGCGCAGAACTGGATTTTTATTCGCGTGGGCAGGTTCCGGTGGGCGAGGCGCAGGGCGTGGTGCTGTGGCTGGCGAACGCCGAAACCCGTGAGCGGTTGTTGGCTGTGTCGGGGCTGAAGTGGCTGCTGACCCTGACTGCCGGAATCGACCACGTGCAGGGCCACTTGCCGCCGGGCGTCACGCTGTTCAATGCCAACCAGCTGCACGATCAGGCGGTGGCTGAACATGTGGTTGCCGGAATGCTAGGTGTCGGGCGCGGCTTTTACCGCTTCCGCGACGCGCAGGCTCACCATGAGTGGGCTTCGCCTCGCCTGCCGTCCGAGTCGGGTCTGCGTTCCCTACGTGGGCAAAAAGTAGTCATCTGGGGCTACGGACACATCGGCAGGCTCGTCGAGCAGTTGCTGGTCCCTTTTGGCCCGGTGATCTACGGCCTGCGCTCGAAGACCGAGCCCGATCTGGCCCAGCACCGCCTGGCCGAGGCGGACTGGGTCATTTTGCTGCTTCCCAGCACCGACCAGACGCGCGGTATCGTCAACGCCGAACTGCTCGGCGGGCTAAAAAAGGGCGTGTGGCTTAGCAATCAAGGACGCGGCGACCTGATTGTCAAGGCGGACCTGATCGCGGCTCTGGAATCTGGGCGGGTCGGCGGCGCAGTGCTAGACGTGACCAGCCCTGAACCGCTCCCGGCCAGCGATCCGCTGTGGTCATACGAAAACGTCATCATCACACCGCATATCGCCAGCACCACCACCGATCTGGTGCAGCGCGGCGCCCGCCTGACGCGGGATTTTCTGCTTGACCTGATTCAGGGGCGTGAACCCGAGGGCAAAGTCAGCGCCGACCGGAGCTACTGAAATTATTGAACTGGGTTCAGTTCGCCCACTCCGGGGGCCGCCGTGAACTAGCCTGGGCCTCAGCATGATCACCACTGCATTTCTCGGTTTAGGGGCGATGGGTTTCCCGATGGCGGCGCACCTGGCAAGGGCGGCGGTTCCCGGTGACCGCACGTTGGTCTGGAACCGCACTTTCTCGAAGGCGCAGGCGCACGCTGCTCAGTACGGCACCCAGGCGGCGTCGCTGGAAGAAGTCGCGCAGGCCGATTTTATCTTCAGCTGCCTGCCCACCAGTGCCGAGGTTGATGAACTGATTGCTCGGCTACGCGCCCATCTGAAAAGCGGGGCCTGGTGGATCGACTGCACCAGCGGTCACCCCGCCGCCGCGCCGCGTCAGGCCACTGAACTTGCCGCGCTGGGCGTGCGCTTTATCGATGCGCCGGTTAGCGGAGGGGTCGCCGGAGCCGGGGAGGGCCGCCTGACCGTCATGCTGGGCGGCCCCGAAGCGGACGTGGCGGCGGTGCTTCCCCGGCTGGCCTTTGCGGGCAAGGCGGTGCGGGTCGGCGACACGGGCGCGGGCTTCGCGGTCAAGGCCATGAATAACGCGCTGCTGGCCGCGACGCTCTGGGCCACCGGCGAGAGTCTGGCGGTGCTGGCCCGTAGCGGCGTCGAGCTGGGCGCGGCCCTGGAGGTCATCAATGCCAGCAGTGGACGCAGCAATGCCAGTGAAAACCTGATCGCGCAGCGCGTGCTGACGCGGCAGTTTCCGCCGACCTTCGCGCTGGGGCTGCTCGCCAAGGACGCCGGAATTGCGCTGGATATGGTGCAGGCCGTAGGGGGCAGCGCCCCGCTGCTGGCGCAGACTGCCGGACTGGTGCGTGGGGCGGCCCACCTGATCGGGGCCAAGCAGGATCACACTGCGGCCCTCAAACTGATCGAACAGATGAATGGAGTGGAACTGAAATGACCTACCAGTTTGGAGTCGCCACCGACGGCGGATTAGACGCTTACCCTACCCTCAGAAACGACGTTCCGGTCGCCCCTTTCTCTCTGAATTTCGGAAACAAGACCTACCGCACGCAGGATTTGACCCGTGAAGAGCTGTACCGGGAGCTGGAGACCAATCCCACGCACCCAACCAGCAGTCAGCCCAGCCCGCAGGAGTGGCTCGAAGCCTTCCGCAGGGCCGAGGCCGTCTCGGGCAGCAAGAATGTCCTGGCCGTGACTATCAGCTCGGGCCTCAGCGGCAGCCGAAACGCCGCCGAGCAGGCCGCTTCGATGGCCCCCGACCTCAGGGTGACCATTCACAACTCGATGACCCTCAGCGGGGCGCAGGCGTTTCAGGTGCACGCCGCCCAGACCGCCAGCGAGAACGGCGAGACGCTCCAGACCGCCCTGAACTGGATGAAGACCATCTCCGGCGAAACTGAACTGTACTTCACCATCGAAACGCTGGAATACCTGCGCCGGGGTGGCCGTATCGGGCGGGTGGCCGCCACGCTGGGCGGGCTGCTGAACCTTAAACCGGTCATTACAGTAGACAAGTCGAGCGGCACGTACATCAACGTGGGGCGGGCGCGCAGTTACAGCGGCGGCATCGAGGCCGTGCTTAAGCAGGTCGACCGTCAATTCGGCCAGAACGCGCCGCTGCGGGCGGGGCTGCTCTACGGCAGTGTCAAGGAAGACACCGACCTGGCCCGCACACTGCTGGAAGCGCAGCACCCGTTGCTCTGGAGCGGTGAAGCGGGGGTCAATCCAGTGCTGAACGTGCATACCGGGCCGCGCACGGTGGGCGTGGCGGCGGCCCCTGGCCCCTGGCCCTGGGAGCGCTGAAATCTGGCTGCGCTCGGGCTGGGGACGGCGTTCACCCCGCACCGTTTGACAGTTTCTTACAGTGGCCCCTGCTAGCCTGGGGCCATGACTGTTTTACCCACTGTTCGCCCGCGCCGCCTGCGCCGCACGGCCCCGCTACGGGCCATGACCCGCGAAGTGCGCCTGCACCCGCAGCAGTTTATCCACCCCATTTTTGTGCATGAGGGCGCTGAAGACCAGCCTATTCACTCGATGCCCGGCGTGTCGCGCCATACCGTTGCCAGCGCGGTGGCGGCGGCGCGCGAAGCCTGGAGCCTGGGGATTTTGTCGGTCATCTTGTTCGGGATTCCTGAACACAAAGACGAGGTCGGCACTGGCGCTTATGCCGAAGACGGCATCGTGCAGCAGGCCACTCGCGCCATCAAAGCCGCGTTGCCGAACCTGACCGTTATTACCGACACCTGCCTGTGCGAGTACACCAGTCACGGGCACTGCGGCCACCTGTGCGAGGTCGCCGGACAGTGGACGGTGGATAACGACCCCACCCTGGAACTGCTGGCCAAAACGGCGGTGTCCCAGGCGCAGGCCGGGGCCGATATCGTGGCTCCGAGCGCCATGATGGATGGCCAAATCGCAGCGATTCGCGCCGCGCTGGACGCTGCCGCCTTCACGCACGTTCCGGTTATGAGCTACGCCGTGAAGTACGCCAGTGCCTACTACGGCCCCTTCCGCGACGCGGCGGGCAGCGCCCCCAGCAAGGGAGACCGCGCCAGCTACCAGATGGACCCTGCGGGCGGCTACCGGGAGGCGCTGCGTGAGGCCCGGATAGACGTGGCCGAGGGCGCTGACTTCCTGATGGTCAAGCCCGCGCTGGCTTACCTGGACGTTGTCAAGCTGCTGCGTGAGCACTTTGATCTGCCGCTGATCACGTATAACGTCAGTGGCGAGTATGCGCTGGTCAAGGCCGCTGCCATCGCCGGATACATAGACGAACGCCGCACGGTCCTTGAAACCCTGGGCGGCATGGTGCGGGCTGGGGCCGACGCGATCATCACTTACCACGCCATCGACGCGGCCCGCTGGCTGGCGGAGGAGCGGTGAGTTCGCCCATTCGCGTGGACTGGGTGGGCACCGCGCTGTGGCCCGGACGCCTGGGTCTGACCTTTGCGCCGGGCAAGAAGGGCGCGAGTATGCTGCAACGCGGCGTCGTGCACGACCGCGACATGGCCGGGGACTTCGTGACCCTGGCCCGCGAGGGCGTGCAGGTGATTGCCCCGCTGATCGAGAAACACGAATACGAGCTGCTGGGTATGGTGGGCTACCCCGAGGAAGCCGGGCGACAGGGCATCGCGGTCGTTCCATGCCCGATTCCGGATGGGCACGCGCCGGGCGACCCGGCCCAGTTCTGTGCCTTCATCGACGAACTCATGAACGCGCTGCTGGGCGGCCAAAGCGTGGTCATCCACTGCCGGGGCGGACTGGGCCGGGCGGGATTGACGGCGGCTTGCCTGCTGGTTCAGGCTGGTCTGGAGCCAGGCGCCGCGATTGCCCTGGTGCGCCAGACTCGCCCTGGCGCGGTGGAAACCGCCGAACAAGAAGCCTTTGTTCATCACTTTGCCCAACAGGGAGAACCCACATGATTACCGTCGCCAACCGCATCTATGTCAAGCCTGAGTTCCAGGAACAGTTTGCCCAGCGCTTTATTGAGCGGCCCGCCCTGGTCGACCATATGCCCGGCTTCATCGCCAACCACGTGCTGCGGCCCACCAAGGAAGGCGAGCCGTTCGTAGTGCTGACCTTCTGGGAAGGCCAGGACGCGCTGAACAACTGGATTCGTTCCGACGAATTCAAGCAGGGCCACGCCCGCAGCGGCAGCCTGCCCCACGAGGTGTTCAGTGGCCCCAATGTGCTGGAAATTCACGAGGTTGTGAGTTCCTCGCCCAGCAGTTCATCCGGAACCCAGTCGGCAGGTTTACAGTAACTGCACTATGAAACGCCCCCTTTTGCTGCTCGGTACCTTGCTCGGCGCCTCGGCCCTGCTCGCTTCCTGTGCCCCCAGTGTCACTGGCCCGGTACAGGGGCGTATTGTCAACAGCAAAACAGGGCAAGAGGGCGTCGCCGCTTTCGTGCGTGGCACGCTGCAACCGCGCCTGAACGGGGCCTACGCCGCCGACAATGTCACCTTGCAGATCGGCGAGCAGGTCTACACGGGCCGCACGGTGCTGATCGGCTCGGGCGTCGTCGAGACTCCGGTGACCTGGGGCGTGGGCCTGGGCTTCGGCAGCTGGAGACACCCTGGGTTGGGCTGGGGTGGCCGCTACGACACCTTTAACCGTGCCACGCCGATCTACAGCGGCAACCTGATCGCCCGCACCGCAGGCCCCGCCCCCAAAACCCTGACCTGTCAGCTGACGGTAGACGCTTTCGAGCGCGGCGTGGGCAACTGCGTGGGAAGCGACGGCACCACCTATGCGCTGCAATTCTGACCTGGCTTGTCAGGTGGGTTATCTAAGGCACGCTCTAACCTTTTTTATGGTCGGCGGTTGGCCCCAGCACGGATGGCCCGGACACGGATCGTCATTTCCGGGGGGGCAGCAACGGGGGCCTGTCATATCCCCGAGACAGGCCTGCGGCTAGGCTGTGGCCCGATGATCGAGGTTTTGCACTACACCAAGCGCTACGGCACCCACGAGGCGGTTGGCGACCTCAGTTTCACGGTCACGCCCGGCCAGATCTTCGGGCTGCTGGGCAGCAACGGCGCGGGCAAAACCACCACCATCCGCGCCCTGGTGGGCCTGACCCGCCCCACGGCTGGTACGGTGCGGGTACAGGGGTTCGACGTCTGGCAGCAGCCCATGCAGGCCAAGGCAACCTTCGGGTATATTCCCGACCGCCCTTACCTGTACGGCAAACTGACCGCCCGGGAGCTGCTGCGCTTTGTCGCTCAGTTGTACCGGGTGCCGAATGCCGAGGCCGAAATTGACCGCTGGCTAGAGTTTTTTCGCCTGACTGACTTCGGCAATGAACTGATCGAGACTTTTTCACATGGGATGCGCCAGAAGGTCGTCATCATCTCGGCGCTGCTGCCCGACTCGCCGGTGCTGATCGTCGATGAACCGATGGTGGGCCTTGACCCGCACGCGGCGCGGCAGGTACGCGAACTGTTCCGGGGCTACGCCGACAAGGGCCGGACAGTGCTGCTGACCACCCACAGCCTGCCGCTGGCCGAGGCCGTCTGTGACCGCCTGGTGGTGCTTGACCGGGGCCGGGTGCTGGGGCAGGGCAGCATGGACGAACTGCGTGCCCAGACCGGCACAGCCGAGGGTGGGGTTCACGGCGACAGCCTAGAGCGCATCTTCTTCCGGCTGATCGAGGAAGAACAGGCCGAGGAAGCCGCCCGGCGTGAGCAGAACGCGGGGCAGGGTTGAGCAGCGGGCCACACCCCACCCCGGCCAGCGACCTGCCCGGCCAGCGGCCCAGAAACCAGACCGGCCAGCGGCCCAGTCTGCTGCGCCTGAAGTGGCTTTCGCTGGGGCATTCCTTCAGGCGTGCGCCTAAGTGGGGCTATTTGCTGGTCGGGGGGCTGGCCCTGCTGCTGGTGTGGGGCGAAATCTACGGCACCTGGAAGGCGCTGCACTTTCTGGGCAGTTTTGGCGACATCGGTACGAACGTCTTCGGGCGGGTGCTGGAAATCGGTCTGATTACCCTGTCAAGCGGCGTGACCTTCAGCGCCACGACGGCGGCTATTCAGACCCTTTACCTCAGTGAAGACCTCAACTTTTTACTGACCCAGCCGCTGCCCACGCGGCAGGTGTTTGGCCTCAAGGTTTTCGAGACGTTCCTGAACACGGCGCTGGTGCCCACCTTCCTTATGCTGCCGCTGCTGCTGACCGTGGCGGTCTATTTCGCTGCGCCCTGGTGGGCTTATCTGGTGATCGTGGGGGCCGCGCTGCTGACCTTTGCCGCGCCGGTGGGCCTGGGAGCGCTGCTGGCCGTGGGGCTGATGCGGGTGGCTCCGGTGGGCCGCGTGCGCGAGGTGAGTACCGCGCTGGGCGTGCTCATCAGCGCCGCGCTGGTGTACGTGATCCGGGCAGTGCGGCCCGAGGTGCTGATCCAGAAGATGAACGACCCGGCCAAGTTCGAGGAACTGCTGCGCAACTTTGCCAGTCCAAGCAGCCCGTTGTTGCCGCCGTCGTGGGCCTCGCAGGGCATCTGGCGGGCGGCGCACGGGCAACTGGCGCCTTCGCTGTTGCCGCTGCTGCTGCTAACGGCTCTCCTCCTGGGCGGCGCGACCTGGCTGGCGACCCGCGCCTATCAAGAAGGCTGGGCACGGGCGCTAGACAGCAGCACGCCCAGGCTGGACCCCACGCCACGCCGCGCCTCTGCTACCGAGCTCTGGTTTGCCGACCTGGGGCCAGCGGGCAGCCTCGCCTACAAGGACTTGCGCCTGACCCTGCGCGACCCGACCCAGTGGAGTCAGTTGCTTATTGTCGTGGCGCTGGCGGGCGTATATCTGGTCAGTGTGCGGGCGGTACCTATCCCGGTGCCGCAGTTCCGGGGCATCTTGGGGTACATCCAGCTGGCTTTTCAGGGCTTTATCGTGTCGGGGGTCGCCACGCGGCTGGCTTTTCCCGCCGTCAGCACCGAGGCCAGGGCCTACTGGCTGCTGCGAACTGGCCCGATTAGCCCGCGTCAGATCGTGCTGAGCAAATACCTGAGCGTGCTGCCGGTCACGCTGGTGCTGGGCATGGTGCTGGGCGTGGTCAGCGCCCACAGCATGGCGCTGGGGCCGACGCTGGTGCTGCTTAGCATTCTGGTCAGCCTGAGTAGCGCCTTCGTGATTCCTGCGCTGGGTGTGGGCCTGGGAGCCGCCGCGCCCAGATTCGACGCCGACAACCCCAGCGAAATCGGCGTCAGTCCGGGCGGCCTGGCCTTCATGGGCCTGAGCCTGCTGTACTCGGTGCTGAGCCTGCTGCTGCTGGCTAAACCGGCCACGGCCAGCGTGCTGCGTCCCGAACTGTTTCCTGGCTACAGCGCCCTGAGCACCCCCGAAGGTGTGCTGGGACTGCTGGGCCTGCTGCTGGTAACGGTGCTGGGCGTGTGGCTCAGCCTGCGTCTGGGCTGGACCCGGCTGGACGCGCTGGACTGACCCTATTGAAGTGGCCCTATTGGACTAGCGCTGTTGAAGTAGCGCCGCGCTCAGTCGTCGGCCAGTTCGAGTTCGATCCTGGCCTGACAGTGCGGGCAATCGACCAGGCTGACCGTCACGCCGTCGCTGCTTTCAATGACGGGCGCGGCGGCCAGCATGTCTTCGGTGACTTCAAACTCCTCGTCGCAGTTGGGGCAGATGGTCAAGATCCCCAGCAGTTCCAGCTCGAATTCTTCGCCTTCGCCGTTGCGGGTGACTTCCATTTCCGCGCTGCACGAGTCGCACACGATTACGTCCCCGACTTGCAGCCCGTCGCGGTCTTGCTCGGTTAGTTCCAGCACCTCGCCGCAGACGGGGCAGTCGATTTCCAGGGTTGCCATTCGCAAATTCTAGAGCATGGCGCAGCACAGAACGCCCCCGAGAATCTGTCTGCGGCACAAATGCTCTAGGATGCGCCCCGTGTCTGTTGCCCCGCCCCTACCTGCTGATGTTCCGCCCGCGCTGGAAGCCTGCGATATCCGGCACGGCTTTGCCGGAACCGAGGTGCTACACGGGGTTAGTCTGGCGGTGCGGCGCGGCGAAGTCGTGGCGGTTACGGGGCCGTCGGGCAGCGGAAAAAGTACGCTGCTGCATCTGCTCGGCGGCCTCGACCTGCCCCAGCACGGCGAAATCTGGTGGGACGGCGTGCGGGCCGATACCCTCGACACCCAGGCCCGGGCCACGCGCCGGGCTGGGCGGCTGGGGCTGGTGTTTCAGCACCATTACCTGCTTGAAGACCTGAGCGTCATGCAAAACGTGCGGGTGCCGGGCATGCTCAGCGGCCAGGCCGACCAGGGATGGGCGCTGGCCCTGCTGGAACGGGTCGGTCTGGCTGGGCGTGCTGGCGATCTGCCCGGCGTGCTGAGTGGCGGCGAGCGGCAGCGGGTAGCGGTGGCCCGCGCCCTGGCCTGTGCGCCTGCTGTGGTGCTGGCCGATGAACCGACTGGCAGCTTAGACCGCGTCAACGCCGAGACAGTGGCGTCGCTGCTGGTTGCCCTGGCCCGTGAACAGGGCGCCGGGGTGCTGCTGGTCACGCACGACGACCACCTGGCGGCTTACGCCGACCGCACGTTGCACCTGCTAGACGGGCACATTCAGGATCAGGCCAGGTTCACCGCGCCGCTTTGAGCCTTGGCTTTCTCAGAGAAGGGGCCGTGAGAGCAAAGGGGGGCGTTATGTGCCTTGTCTCAGGCCACCATGAGTGGTACTGAATAGTCTCAGCGTTCGTGCAGCTGGCGGATTTCCTTAACGACGTTCAGCAGATAGTCGAACACCAGTGAGGCGGCTTCGGCGCGGTCCTTGACGGGTTTAGGTTCGGCGTTGCGGTTGGTCGGGCTGACCATGAACACGTTTTTCTTCGGCTCGACGTGCCCGGCTACGGTCAGCTGCACTTCCTGCACGTTGCAGCCGTCTGGAAAGGTCAGCTGGTAGGTGTTCATGGTGTTCTCTCCCACGCGTGTCCATGCGCCCGTGGCGCTTAGGCCGCCGCCGCCTTCCTCGACCTGTTCACGCACCGCCGTCATGACATCCTCGACAAAGGCCTGATCGTTACGTTCGCGCTCTTCTTGCCGCAGTTGTGCGTTGCGTGAGAAGGCCACCACTTCACTGAAATTCACCATGTGGTGACTGTAGCGTGGCTACGCGGTAGGCAACTCCGCTTGGGGCGACGCTGCCACTAGCACCGGGGCAGTCCTCTGCGCTCCTGCTCGCCCTGTGGCGTAGCTGTAGGGGGCCGTATGCGGGTCTCGCCGCCCCCGCCGCTGAGGGCCGGATATTGAGAGCTGGCCTGCCATGTTTGGGGCGGCGGCGCGTAAACTTTGGGCATGACCACCCGCCGCCAAACCGTCACCGTCAACGTGGGGGGCGTGCCCGTCGGGTCGGCGCACCCCATCGTAGTGCAGAGCATGACCAATACCGACACCGCCAACGCCGAGGCCACCGCCATTCAGGTCGCGCAGCTGGCCCGCGCTGGGTCCGAACTGGTGCGCGTGACGGTCAATACCCGCGAAGCCGCCGTCGCTCTCCCCGAAATCGTGGCGCGGCTGGCCGAGGTCGGGCTAAATGTTCCTATCATTGGTGACTTTCATTACAACGGGCACCTGCTGCTGCGCGAGTTTCCGGAGGCGGCGCGGCTGCTGGCCAAGTACCGCATTAACCCCGGTAACGTCGGGGCCGGGCAGCATCACGACGAGAATTTTGCCACCATGATCGAGGTTGCCAAAGAGTTCGGTAAACCCGTGCGCATCGGCGTGAACTGGGGCAGTCTGGATCAGCAGGTGCTGGCCCGCCTGATGGACGAGAACGCGGCGGCGGGTCATCCCAAATCGCCCACCGACGTGACCATTGACGCCATGATCGTATCGGCGCTGGAATCGGCCCGCTTTGCCGAGGAATTGGGGCTGGCCCACGACAAAATCCTGATTTCCGTGAAGGTCAGCAGTGCGCCCGAGCTGTGGCAGGTCTACCGCCAGCTGGCGCCCCTGTGCGATTACCCGCTGCACCTGGGCCTGACCGAGGCGGGCATGGGCATGAAGGGCATCGTGGCAAGCAGTGTGGCCCTCGCGCCGCTGCTTACCGAGGGTATCGGCGACACCATCCGCGTAAGCCTGACGCCCGAGCCAGGGGCCTCGCGCAAGCTGGAAGTAGAGGTGGCCCAGCAGATTCTGCAAAGCCTGGGCCTGCGCCAGTTTTTGCCGCAGGTGACCAGCTGCCCCGGCTGCGGGCGCACCACGTCTCAGTTTTTTCAGGAGCTGGCGCAGAAGATTCAGGACTATATCCGCGATACCATGCCCGACTGGAAAGCCAACTATCCTGGCGTGGAGGACATGCAGGTCGCGGTGATGGGCTGCGTCGTCAACGGCCCCGGCGAGAGCAAGCACGCCAACATCGGCATTAGTCTGCCCGGCACCGGCGAAGACCCCCGCGCCCCGGTGTATCAAGACGGCCAACTGCTGACCACGCTCAAGGGGCCGCGCATCGCCGAGGAGTTTCAGGAATTGCTGGAAAAGTACGTGGAGGGGCGCTACGGGCAGCAAAAGGAAAGTTGACCGAAGGTGTTCAGGCTCGCTGCTGCGTCCCCGAACAGGCCCACACCGCGCCCGGCACAGGCGCAGGCCCACACCGCAAGTGACTGGTGATCCTGGCGAGATAGAGACATGGGCAAGGGTAATCCTTATGCTGGAACCATGAAGATTTGGGACACTGGCCCCTTTGACAACGACGCTGCTAAAGACTTTGTAGAGGAGGTTATGCAAGACGGCGACTATGCACTGGGCGAGGCTTTCGACGTGGTGCTGGACGCCGATATGGACTTTATCGAGGCCGAGGAGGGCTGCCGGGTGGTCGCCGCCGCCGAGATCCTGAGCGCTGTGCTGGCGGGCGACACCTCGCGCATCACCGACGCCGGGCTGCGCGTGTGGGTGCAGCAGGCCGACCCGCAGGCTGTTGAACCCTTGCGAACGTCGGCCCGCAATGCCCTGCAACGGGTGCTTGGCCCCGGCAGCGAACTGCCCGACCTGTGGGATGAACCCGGGGACGCTACGGCCTGGAGCGCCGGAGTTCAGCAACTGCGCCAGCGGTTCCCGGCGTAGCTGAAAAGCTTTTCAGAGCAGTGCTTCAAATGGCGCGCACGTCGGCGTAGATAGCGTCGTTCGCTCCATTCCCTGCTGCGCAGCTTGACAGGTTCGTCCTGCTCTCTCTTCACTCGCTGTCTTGGGCACAGCGGCGCCCATGAAGGGGTCTAGCCGCACCCGGATGAGTTCTGCCTGTCTACTCAGCATGAAGATGATCAAAAGCGCCTCATCTTTATGCAAAATGCTCTAAGTACAACCAAGTGACCGTGTAGGGATGACCAAACCACCAGGCTATCCCTACACTCACACTGGCCCTACACTCACACTGGGCCGCACCTTTTCCCATACTCGCTCTGCTCGGTTTGTCTTTACGCAAACTTGGTTGTCCTTAACTACCCTGCTGCTCGCACTCCCGCTCGTATTTCAGGCGGTAGCGCTGGCGGCTGGCCGCTTCTAGCAGGTCGCCGGGAGTCAGGATACTGGGCGCGGTGGTGGCGCTTCCCAGGTTGACGTGCAGGGAAATGTCGGCGTACCGGAAGTCGGCACAAGCCTGCTGGTACGTTTCGGTCAGGGCCGTGATGTCCTGGGTCTGGCCCGTGGGTACGACCACCGCGAATTCTTCCGGTCCCCAGCGGTAGGTGACGTCTTTGCGCCCGGCCGCCCGCTCCAGGCGCTGGGCCAGTTCGCGCAGCGCCCTTTCGCCCTCCAGCCGTCCGTACTGCTCATTGACGCGCCGCAGTTCGTTGATGTCGGCGACCAGCACGGTAATAGGCTGGCTTTCGCGGGCGGGCCAGCGTTTTTCGAGGGTGCGGCTCAGCGCCAGGCGGTTGCCGACGCTGGTCAGGGGGTCGCGCAGGCTCAGTCTGCGGGCCAGCCACCACTGCTCGAAGGTCACCAGGGCGCTGCTCAGGATGGCGGCCAGCGAGAGGGTCACGCCCGGAATCACCAGCTGGAAATGCCAACCCACGACGCAGAGCATCAGCACAGCTGCGGCGATGACAAACCCCCAGTAACCGCGCATGGTGACCACGGCCCCCCCGATCAGCACGCACAGGCAGGCCGTCAGCCACAGGGGAAAGCGCTGAAAAGGCGGCGTGAGCAGCGCCGAGACCGCCCGCGCCTGGAGCAGTATGCCGGACACCGAGCGGCCATCTATGTCCGGCAGCAGGATGTTGCCCAGCCCGCTGGCCGTTTCCCCAATCAGCACGGCGCGGTTCTGAAAATCGCCGAAGCGGATATTGCCATTGACCACGTCGCGGAAAGAAACCGTTTTTTGCAGCATCTGTTCCGCTGGAACGTACCCGATTAGGTGCGGGGTGGTGTCGGCTCGCAGCGGTTGCCCGGCTCCTCTGGCAACCTGGGCCGCGAAGCTGGGCAGCAGTGTGCCCGAGTTACCAGCGGCGTAGGCGGTTTGTACCTCACTGACGCCCTGAGCCCTGGGGGCATTGAGCACCCCGACTCCGCCCGGCGAAGTGGGGCGGTGCCCGGCAAAATAGTCTTCTGGGGTCAGGGAGCGCACCAGATTCGGCTGGTTCAGGGCGGTTCGCAGGGCGTGGTCAGCCGGGGCGGGGTCGCTTAGCAAGACGTCCAGGCCGATCACCCTGGCCCCGGCCTCGTTCAGGTTGTGCAGCGCCTGGGCATACAAGGCGCGCGGCCACTGCTCCAGGCGGCCATAATCCCGCAGGCTGGCGTCGTCAATGCCGACCACCACGATGCGCGGGTCAAGCGCTGACGGAAAGGCTCGGTTCAGCGCGTTGTCCAGTCGGGGGTTGTCCGGGATGCCCACGGCCAGGGCCAGCCCCAGCAGGGCCGCCAGCGGTAGGGTGTACTGCTGAAGCGACCCTGTGCGGCCTGCGGTTTCAGGGAAGATGGACATGGGTGACGTTTCCGGCGCTATCGGCCAGGGTAAGGTCGCTTGCAGCGGGGTGCGGCGGCGCGGGCAGAATCACACGGAACTGGCCTCTGACCTGCCGCGCAGCTCGCAGCTCACCGTTGCTGATCAGCAGTTGCATGGGTCGGTTGCCAGGGGCAGAGTCGCTCGCTTCCCCGCTGACCTGCATCACCCGGCCCCTGAAGGTGACCTTGACCCCACCGAGCTGCGGCGGCGTGCGGTCTATAACGATGGGCCAGCTCCAGTGCTGCTGCTGGCCGAAGCGCAGGGCGGTCAGTTCCAGGGTGTAGGGGCCATCAGGAAGTTGGGCCGATTGCAGTTCAAATTTGCCGGTGGCCGGGTCGCCCGTGGCCGCCATTTGAACCCGGACGGCCCCTGTTCCCTGGGGCACGGCCTGAACCGAGATGACCGTGTCCGGACGCGCTTCCACGCTCAGCACCGGGGTCTGTGACTGGCGCAGTGGCCCTTTGAACCGTAGGTGCTGCGGTAGTGCCCGCTGGGCATCGAGGGCGCTATTGAAGCGGTCCAGATCGTCGAGTTGTAAGGCGGCTTTGGGCTGTCCCTGCTGCTTTTGCTCTCCGCTACTGATGTTGGCCCCGTCGTCGCTGGGCAGCTCCACCTGGCCTTCTATGACCTTGACCAGACCCGTGGCGTCTACACGAAAGCGTGTGCCGCGCACCGCCGTGCTGACCACCGGGGTATTCAGGCGGTAGCCGCCCTGCCCCTTTTGCACCACGTTCCAGACATGGCCGCGCAGCAGTTGCAGGGTCACCTCGCGCCCCTGGGAGGTCTTTTCGACGGCCATCACTCTCAGTTCGCTCTCTTCAGTCAGGCGCAGGTAGCCACCGCCCGTAAATCCCAGTTCGGCCCAGGCTCCGGCGCGGGTTCTCAGGCTCTGGTTCTCGCCCAGCGAGTCACCGATCTGCGCGGGCTGTGGCCCCGTATTCGGGGACAGAACCTCGACCTGACCGCGCAGGGCCTGCACCGTCGCGTCGCCTGCACCGGTAAACTGCGCCGCGTACCAGGGGTCAGTTTCACTGAAAGGACTGACCTGCGCTTTTTTGAAATCGAACTGCTGTCCAGCGGCGACCAGCACCGTTTTGGCTCCGGACGCCACGCGCACCGTGCCACTCATGACCCCGAGGCGTGCCGAGAGCGGCGAGATGTCCACACGGGCACGCCCGGTAGCAGACAGTTGCAGGTGTGAGCCACTGGTATAGGCGGGAACGGCCCCTTCCAGATAAAAGCGTCCCTCCTGAAAGTCCGTTTCGCCCGAGTAGACCCGCAATCTGGAGGCGCTGCCCACCACCACCCGCCCAGCCGGGCCGCCCAGGGTCACGCGCCCGGTTCCGGTACGTAAGCCCTGAAGAAGCTGAGGGGTGCCCTGCACCGGCTGCCAGATTCCGCCGCCGTCCTGCATTTCGCTGAGTCCGTCGGCCTGCTGCACCTTCAGGGTGCCCGATGAAACGATACTTTGGGCCTCTGAAGCCTGTGGCAACAGAGCCGCGCCCACAAGCAGAAAGCAGGAGAAGAAGAAAGCGGAAGCAGGAGAAGAAGAAAAAATACGGCTCACTGTTCGCAGTGTAGCGGATAGCGCCTGAGCAGCACTTGACCTGGGCCTGCCTGATGGGCCTGCGTGCAAGCCCCGAACATTTTTTCGGTCTCTAAAGTTTCCGTATACTGGCGGGTGTGCTAGTTGCCGTTCAGGACGCGATCAAGGATTATGGGCCAGTTTCGGTGCTCACAGACGTCACTTTTGCCGTTCAGCCGGGCGACCGGGTGGGCGTGGTGGGGCGCAACGGCGCGGGCAAAAGCACGCTGATGAAGCTGCTGACCGGCGAGATTGTGCCCGACGGTGGCGTGGTCAAACGCGGGCCGGGCGTGCGGGTCCGCAACCTGCGGCAGGATCCGGTCTTTCCGGAAGGCGCGACCATCGACAGCGTGCTCGAAGCCGCCTTCGAGGATCTCGACGCATTGGAGGCCGAACTGGGCCGCGCCGCCCAGGCCATGAGCAGCGGCACCCCCGACAGTGTGCTGCACCACGAGGAACTTCTCGAGCAGTACCAGCGGCGGGGGGGCTTCGAGCGACGCAGCCGTAAGGAACAGGTGGTGCTGGCCTTCGGGTTCCGGGGCCGCGAAAGCGACGCGGTGACGGGGCTGTCGGGCGGCGAACGCACCCGGCTGGGGCTGGCCGCGCTGCTGGTCGAAAACCCCGACGTGCTGCTGCTCGACGAGCCAACCAACCACCTTGACATCGTGATGGTCGAGTGGCTTGAAGGCTTTCTGGGACGCTATCCCGGCGCGGTGCTGGTCATTTCGCACGACCGCGCCTTTCTGGATCACGTGACCAATGAAACGGCCTACATGCGCGGGGGCACCCTGAAGGTCTATCCCGGTAACTACACCAAGTTCCGCGAACTGCTGGAAGTCGAGCAAGAGCAGCAGGCGGCCCGCTTCGCCGTCGAGAGCAAACAGATCGCCAGTTTGCAGGCCAGCGCCGACCGCATGAAAATCTGGGGCCTGGGCATGAGCAAACTTGCCCGCCGCGCCGCCGCCATGCAAAACCGCGTCAGCCGAATGCAGGCCAGGGCCACCGCCGCGCCGCTCGCCGCCGAGCGCACCACTCGCATCGTGTTTCACGCGCCGGGCAGCGGTGACGTGGTGCTCGACGCCCGCCACATCACCCGCCGGATGCCGACCAAAGACGGTGGCGTGCGAACCCTGTTCGAGGACGTGAATGTGCAGCTGCGCCGGGGCGAGCGTGTGGCGATCATCGGGCGCAACGGGGCAGGGAAGACCACGCTGCTCCGCGCCCTGCTGGGCCTCGACCCCAGCGACGACCCGCGTGGCAAGGTGCTGACCGGGGCCAGGGTCACGGTGGGCTACTATGATCAGGCCCTGCGCGGCGTGCAGCCGGATCAGACCCTCTATGACGTGGCCCGCGAGTACGTGCACAAGGACGCCGATGCCCACGACCTGCTGGGTACCTTTATGTTTCCGTATTTGCAGCACGACAAGCCCGCCCGCATCCTGTCAGGCGGCGAAAAGGCGCGGCTGGCCCTGCTTAAGCTGGCGCAAGAAGACCACAACCTGCTTATTCTCGACGAGCCGACCAACCACCTTGACATGGAGATGGTCGAGGCTCTGGAAGAGGCCCTCAGCGAGTTTGACGGTACCCTGATGATGGTCAGCCACGACCGCGCCTTTATCGAGGGGCTGGCCGACCGCATCTGGCTGATCGAGGACGGGCAGTTTTACGAGTATCCCGGCTGGGAGGACTACAAGGCCAAGCACCGCACCCTGGCCGAGCTGGCCGCCGAGGCTGCTGCCCTGGTCAAGCCCACGGCCAAAGCCGCGCCTTCCCCCAAAGGCAAGGGCCTGTGGCACCTCAAGCGCGAGGTCGAGGCCATCGAAGCCGAGATTGCCCGCCTGGAAGCCGAACTGGAAACCGCGCAGGCGGCCCTGGCAAGCGCTGGCCCTGACGCCGATTTTGCCGCGCTGGGGCAGCAGGCCCACGACCTTGAAACGGCGCTAATGGCCAAAATGGACGAGTGGAGCGGCAAATCGGCGGAAGTCGAGGCGCGGGGCGGCTGATACAGATTTCCGCTAAATTCTGGTGCAGGTGGGGTCGTCCCGGCGGGACTGCCATACCGCGAAACCCGCAGTTTCCTTCTCGCCTGCGCTTGGATTGAATCTGGTCATTGCAGAGTTAGCAGTTCTCCGAATTATGGGCACGTCGGAACACCGCCGCCGCCCCCTTCATTCTACGTCCTTCCCTTTCTTCTTTATTCGTTCCAATCGGCCAAAAGATGGTGCTCTTTTGCCCATCATTCGGAGAACTGCTCTAATCGGCAGTCCGGATAAGGGCGACTTTTCCGCGCCGCTCCAGCACGCTGCCATCGAAGCGCTTCCATGGCGTTCCTGGCAGTGTTACACTTCAGCAGCGTCCGCATGGCCACAGTGTAAGCATTGAGTCTTCTCGCGCACCCCGATTGCCCGATTTTGTTCGCGCAGTTCGAACACCGTTCACGGGTAAGAGATGGGGAAAAGGTAGGCAACTAACATGGCAGATGTCATTCTGGAACACGTTTACAAGCGCTACGGCCCCAAAGCCGTCGTCGTCAAGGACTTTAACCTTCACATTGCGGACCGCGAATTCATGGTGTTCGTTGGGCCTTCGGGCTGCGGTAAGTCCACTACCCTGCGCATGATCGCGGGCCTGGAAGACATCAGCGACGGTATCGTGAAAATCGGTGGCCGCGTGGTAAACGACGTGCCGCCCAAGGACCGCGACATCGCCATGGTCTTCCAGAACTACGCGCTGTACCCGCATATGAACGTGTACGACAACATGGCATTCGGCCTGAAGCTGCGCAAGATGCCCAAAGAAGAAATCGACCGCCGTGTGCGCGACGCCGCCAAAATCCTGCAAATGGAGCACCTGCTTCAGCGCAAGCCCAAGGAACTCTCGGGCGGTCAGCGTCAGCGCGTGGCGATGGGCCGCGCCATCGTGCGCGAACCCAAGGTGTTCCTGATGGACGAGCCGCTGTCTAACCTCGACGCCAAGCTGCGCGTCGAGATGCGCTCGCAGATCAGTCAGTTGCACCGCCGCCTTGGGGCCACCATCGTGTACGTAACCCACGATCAGGTCGAAGCGATGACGCTGGGCAACCGCATCGTGGTGCTCCGCGACGGCATCATCATGCAGTGCGACACCCCCATGAACCTGTACGATTTCCCGGCGACCAAGTTCGTGGCCGGGTTTATCGGCAGCCCCAGCATGAATTTCATGACCGCCAAGGTGCAGGGCGGCGAGTTCGTCCTGGGTGAAAACCGCATTGCTCCGATGGGCAAGCTGGGCCAGAGCCTCAGGGCCTATGAGGGTCAGGAGGTGCTAATGGGAATTCGCCCCGAGCATATCGGCGTGCCTGGTCTGACTGATATTCCTGACGGGGTCAATCACATGCGCGGCACCATTGTGGTCGTCGAGCCGCTGGGCGCACAGACCGACCTGATCGTGGAAGTGGCCGGGCAGTCGCTAACAGTCAAGGTTGACGGCCAGGCGCTGGTCAGCCCCGGCGACAGCATCGATCTGGTCGTGAACCAGACCCGCCTGCACGCCTTCGACATCAGCACCGAGCAGGCCATCGATCGTGGCACCCCGACGGGCACCCGTGGTCAGGCCGACACCCTTGGTCTGGGCTACGAGTACCCCGGCCAGGCCCAGCAGACGGCCATGCCCGCCACCGCTCAGTCCGTCTGAGGCCGTCACGGCTCCGGCGCAACGCATCGCAGTCCGTATTAACCTTTCAATTGACCCGCTTTTTCGGAAGCGGGTTTTCCCTTGATTAGCAGATCCGGCGTTAAACTGTGCCATTGCCTGGTGGCCGCTTCACAGTGGTGGCTCCTGCCCTAAACACCAGCATCAGGAGTAAATATGCACAAAACAGTACTGACCGTATCGGCCCTTCTCCTTCTGGCCAGCAGCGCACAGGCCCGCACCTGGGACGAGATCAAGAAGTCGGGCACGCTTAAAATGGCCACCGAGGGTGCGTTCAGGCCGTTCAACTACCTTGAGGGCAACAAGCTCACGGGCTTTGAAGTTGACCTTGGCAATGCGCTTGCCAAGCAGATGGGGGTCAAGGCGCAGTGGGTCACGCAGCCGTTCGACAACCTGCTGATCGGGCTGGGCCAAGACCGCTACGATCTGGTGATTGCCAGCCACGGCATTACGCCTGAGCGGGCCAAAGCGGTGGATTTCAGTACCCCCCACTACTGCACGGGCGGCGCGATTGTCAGTCGGCCCGGTGGCCCTAAGTCGGCAGCCGACCTCAAGGGCAAAAGCGTGGCGGTGCAGGTCGGTACATCTTACTTGCAAAACGTGAATAAGGTGCCCGGCGTGGGCAGCGTCAAGACCTTTCCCAACGACGCGGCGGCGCAGGGCGCACTGATGGCAAGCCGGGTTGATGCCTGGGTTAGTGACCGTTTTACCGGCCTCGACGCGGTCAAGGCGCAAAAGGGCAAACTGGTGCAGGGCGATCTGCTGTTCAGCGAAAAGAACGGTATGGCCGTCAAGAAGGGCAACAGCACTCTGCTGAGGGAAGTCAATGCCGACCTCGCCAAGGTTCAGTCCAGCGGGACCTACGCCAAGCTGAGCAACCAGTACTTCGGGCAGGATATTCGCTGCAAGTAAAGTTGGACTGATTAAAAATGTCCGGAGGGGGCAGGCCGCATAACCCCTGTCCGGTTTTTTGAAGTAGCGACAAATCGAGATAAGCCTTTTCTCCTCTGGAGCGCCCGGCGTCCAGTACCACTCTTTGTTCTTTATTCAGGAGGCTGTTTTTAGTGACCACCAAAGTGCCGACCGGACGGACGTCATCCCCTGTTCCGGGGTTCGGGAGTCTGATTCTGTGGCTGCTCGGGGCTGTGCTGGCCTTCGTCGCCCTGTTTTTCGTGATTACTTTTATTCTGCGCCAGATGCCCGACCCTATCGGCCCCCGCGCCTCTCTGTTCGTGCAGGGCGCACAGATGACCGTTCAGCTGACGGTGGTCGCCGGGCTGATCGGGCTGGTGGTCGGGGTGATCGCGGGGATCATGAAGACCAGTGAAAACCTGTTCGTGCGTGCGCCCGCCAGCTTTTTTATCTGGCTGATCCGGGGCACGCCGCTGCTAGTGCAGATTCTGTTCGTATACAACGCGCTGCCGCCGCTGCTACAAAGCGCCGGGATCAAACTTGAACTCAACGAATTCTGGTCGGCGGTGATCGCGCTGGCCCTCAACGTTGGGGCGTACAACGCCGAGGTCATCCGCGCCGGAATTCAGGCCATCCCGCGTGGGCAGACCGAAGCGGCCCGCAGCCTGGGCCTCAGCGGGGCGCAGACTATGCTCAGTGTCGTGCTGCCACAGGCCCTGCGCGTGGTGGTGCCGCCGCTGGTTAATAACCTCGTGGCGCTGCTCAAGGATTCCTCGCTGGCGTCCAGCATCGCCCTTCTCGAACTGACGCTCGCCGGGTCGCGGGTCAGCAGCGAGAGCTTCCAGCCGATTCCGGTGCTTACGACAGTCGCTGTGGTCTATCTGGCCCTGACCACCGTGATGACCCTGTTCACCGATCAGATGGAAAAACGCGTCAAGATCGCTACCCGCTGAACATTTATCCTCTTTCCGGGCCACGACAAAGCCCCGCCGTTCTTACTAACGGCGGGGCCTTAAGCGGGTTTCCGGTTATTCCGTCTGCGTGTCTTCCTTGGCGGCGGCCAGCTCAGCCTGACGCTCTGCACGCGGGTTGACGCTGTTCAGTACGCGCCCGAAGGCGGCGACCACCTGATCGATCTGCTCTTTAGTAATGGTGGCGGGCGGCAAAAAGCGCACGACCAGCGGCGTGGCTTGCAGCGCCAGGACGCCTTCGGTGTGTTCCAGGGCTTCGATGTAAGGCGCACTCTTTTCCTTGAGTTCCACACCGATCATCAGGCCCAGGCCGCGCACTTCACGGATTTTGTTCGACCCAATGCCGCGCAGTTTTTCCATGAAGTACTCGCCCTTTTCGCGGGCCTGCTCGGCCATCCCTTCACGCTTCATGGCGCGGATGGCGGCGATTCCGGCGGCCATGCTCAGCGGGTTGCCGCCAAAGGTGGTGCCGTGCCCGCCCGCAGGCATCTTCGCGCCCACCTCGGCGGTCATGGCAAAGGCCCCAATCGGTACGCCGCCCGCCATCGCTTTGGCAAGGGTCATGCCGTCGGGAATGACGCCGCTGTGCTCGCAGGCAAACATTTTTCCGGTACGGCAGAAGCCGGTCTGGATTTCGTCGAGGATCAGCAGCGCCCCCTTTTCCTTGGTGATGCGGCGGGCTTCTTGCAAAAACTCGGCGGTGGCGGGCCGTACGCCGCCCTCACCCTGCACGGGTTCGATAATCACAGCGGCGGTTTCGTCGGTCACGACGGCGCGGAGCTGCTCGATGTCGCCGTAAGTGACGAAATCTACGTTGCGGTTATCCACGGCGTCACCGAACGGCTCACGGTACTTGGGTTCCCAGGTAAAGGCCAGCGCACCCAGACTGCGGCCCGCGAACCCCCGCTTCATCGACACGAATTTCTGGCGGCCCGTGCCGGTAATGGCAAATTTCTTGGCCGCTTCCATCGCCTCGGTGCCCGAGTTGCACAGAAAGACTTTTTCGAGGCCCTGGGGCAGCACGCTCACTAGTTCCTGCAAAAATTCGGCCCGCTTGTCGTTGGGCACGCTCTGGGGCATCACCATCAGCTTGCCCGCCTGTTCCTGCACGGCCTTCACCACGTCGGGGTGGCTGTGGCCCAGCGTGGCGACGCCGTAGCCCACCACGCAATCGATGTACGAGCGCCCGGCATCGTCCCAGACGGTTGCGCCCTGGCCGCGCACCATCACCACTTCATGCTTGTGGTAGACGCCGCTGTCGTACTTGTTTTCGATTTCCAGCCATTTGCTTTGAGTCATGCTGCCAGTCTAGGCGGCGGCGCGGCGTGGCGTAACCCCCTGGTTAACGAATGTAGACAGTAATTTATGTTTACGGCAAATTCAGACCCGAGTGCTTTGGGCCTGCGAATTCATCAGGGCGATGCCCGCCAGCGCCATCACTAACGCCTCTGCCTTCGCGCGAGACTTTGGCGGGGTGCGCGTCCAGTACGCCGGGCCGCAAGAGCAGAGCCGAAAGCGGCGGGTCATCGCAACTACCGTCCCCCTGGGCTGCTAGGTGACCATCAGCACCTTCAGGATCACGAGGTGGGCCGCAGCCGCGCCAGTTCGGGCGCAAGGGCGGGCCACTCCTCTTCCTGGATGGCCTGGGCTGCCCAGTTTTCCTTGCCGCTCCAGTGGGCAATGTTCAGGGTGTAGACGCTGGTGCGCTTCAGGTCTTCGGCGGAAATGGGCCGGGTGTGCTGGCCTATCTTTAGGTCAGGAAACACCCGCTCCGAGAGGGTGGTCAGCGCCGCTTCCTGCTCGGCGGGGTCGGTGATGAGGTGGGCCGTGCCGAACACGATGACCGAGCGGTACTGCACCGACAGTTCCAGCGGCGAGTTGCTGGGCAGCAGCGCCCCGATTTCGGAGGCTTCAAAGGTGGCCCGCACGCCGTCAGGCGCGTGGCCTTGCCCGGTGTTGGCCCGCAGTCTTCCCACGATGTTGGTGTGGTACACGATGTCGTGCTGCTTGGCGCGGTACGCGAAGGCCAGCGGCGTGATAAAAGGAAAAGCCTCGCCGTCCTCGCCCTGCCACACGGTCGCCACCCGGCCCACGGGCACGCGCAGCAGCAGCGCCCTGATCCAGTCGTCGCCCTGGCGGTTTTTTGGGCGGCGGCTCAGGCTGGGGTCGCGCTGCCGGGGGTCGTAGAAGTCGGTCATGCGCCCACCCCCGTCCAGCGGTATTCCATCTGCTTCGCGGTGGCCCCAGCCAGTTCACGTGAGTGCAGCCGCTCGACCAGATGCAGGCACATATCGATCCCTGCGCTAATGCCGCCGGACGTGACTGGGCCGCCGTCGTCTACCCAGGACACGCCAGGCACCACCTGTAATTCTGGAAATTGCCGCGCCAGTTCGGCCTGGTCTTCCCAGTGGGTCGTGACGCGCCCCGAGAGCAGCCCCGCCTGCGCCAGCACGAAGGCTCCGGTACACACCGAGGCCACCAACCCGGCGCTACTGGCCTGTGCCCGCAGCCAGTCCAGCACGGCGGCGTTGTGTTGCAGGTCATCTATCACGCCGCCCGGCACCAGCAGCACGTCCAGCGGCGGGCACGCTTGCATGGTGGCGTCGGGCAGCACCCGGAAACCGCCCCGCGCTCCGGCAGGTGCGCTGGTCAGGCCGACCAGGACAGGGCGGAAAGGGGCTTCCTGGCCCCAGCGCCCGGCCACGCGGCTGGCGACGCTGAACACCTCGAAGGGGCCGCCCAAGTCAAGCACTTCTATGCCGTCAAAAATCAGGATGCCGATGGTCAAGGGGGGCGGTGGCTGGGTCATGCCTGCTACCCTAGCCTTACAATGGCCCGCACAGAAGTGCCACTTTTGACCAAAAAGAGCAGTCCATCCACCGACCTGCTGCCCGTAGACCTGCACCTGAACCGTCAGGGTGGGGCGCCGCTGCACACCCAACTGGCCGAACAACTGCGCCAGGGCGTGCTTTCGGGGGCGCTGCCCGCCGACCTGCGCTTGCCTGGGTCGCGCCCGCTGGCCACCAGCCTGGGCGTCACGCGGGGCGTGGTGGCTGAGGCCTACGCCGAACTGGTCGCGGAAGGCACCCTCAGTGCGGCGGTGGGCAGCGGTACGCGGGTGCCGCGCGGCGCGGTGCAGGCCGTGCAAAAGAGGGTTGGAAGTGCGCCGGGCTGGTTCGTGCCGCCCCCACCGCTGCCCATAGACCACACGGGCCGATTGCCGGGGATTCATTTCAAAACGGGGGTGACCACCAGTGCCACCCTGGATGAAAAGGCGTGGCGGCAGGCCTGGGCTTACGCAGCGCGGCAGGGTATTCGCGGGGATTACAGCGCCGTGGCGGGCGAGGACGCGCTGCGCGGGGCACTGGCAGCCTTCGTGGGGCGCTCACGGGGGCTGCTGGCGCGGCCCGAGGACGTGCTGGTCACGGCGGGCACGCTGCAAGGTCTGAACCTGGTAGAACGCCTGCTGCCCAGGGGATCGATCATTTTGCTGGAAAACCCCGGCTACCGGGCGGCGCGGCAGGTGTTTTTAGATAGCGGGCACACCGCCCTGCCCCTGCCGCTGGATGAAGACGGCCCGGTCATCTCGCCGGACTTGCCCCCGGCCCACGCCGTGTATGTCACGCCCAGCCACCAGTTTCCGCTGGGGGTACGCATGAGCCTGCCGCGCCGCCTGGCCCTGCTGGACTGGGCCGAAGCCAACGACGCCCTGATTATCGAGGACGACTACGACGGCGAATTTCGGTACGGTGCCCCGCCGCTGCCCCCGCTGGCAAGCCTGGACCGCGCGGGCCGGGTGCTGTATCTGGCTTCTCTTAGTAAAGTGCTGACGCCCTCGGTCAGAACGGGGTTTCTGATCACCTCGCCCGCGCTGATTCCGGCGCTGGTTCGCGCCCGCACGCTGCTTGACTCGGGGCACCCGGTGCCGGTGCAGCAGGCGCTCTCATTTCTGCTCAACCGTGGCGAACTTGACCGCCATATTCGCCGCACCCGCCGCTGGCATGCCCAGGTTCGTGAAGCGCTGACCCGTGAACTGGCCCCGCTGGAACCGCTGGCGACCCTGCGCGGCATCGAGGCCGGGCTGCACGTCTGCCTGCACCTCGCGCCCGGTCTGCGTGCCCGCAAGGTGCAGCGTGAGCTGGCGCAGGCGCAGGTGTACGTTTCGACCCTCGGCGAATACGGCCAGGATTTGCCCGAAGCCCTCCTGCTCGGCTACGGCGACCTGACGTTGGCCCAAGCGGTCGCCGGAGCGCAGATCATTGTGAAGGTGCTGCGGGCTTTGGCCTAGAGCATTCAGAGCATTTAAACTCACAGCTTCTCCGGGAGCGTGCCTCTATCCTGAGGGCTCAAATCACTCTCAGTTCAGTAGGCACACTAACGAAACGGTCTTGCCTCCCACCAGCCCGTTGTAGATGTACTGTTCCTGCTTGCCCTGCTGGGCGTATTCCTCAAATTCGGTGGCCTGCATATTCTGCTTCAGCGCCCTGATGTTGGCCTGCGCCTGATACTTCAGCATTGCGCTTACTCCGTTCCTGAAAACGGTCGGGGTACCGTTGGGCGCGGCGCTATACAGGGTAAATACCTCGCAGGGTTTGCC
>NZ_JAGLBG010000032.1:25237-27045 GCF_018260405.1 Deinococcus sp. | reverse complement strand
ATCCATTTGGACTGGCTTAGTTGACGTTTTTCGTGGCGTCTTACCCAAACTCGACTTCTCGTGCTGAGCAGTTACGAGAGCTTTATGATTTTTAAATCAGCGTGAGGCGACGGTTGCGATTTTTAGCAAGGCCAACTATAAAGCAGCTTTCGGCAAGGCGCCTCGACTGCGTGCCCCCGACTCCAAGCTCTCAGGCCCAGCGATCAGCCTTAGCGATCAAAAGAGGTCGCCTTGCCTGCCCAACCGTATAAGCAAAACCACCTGCCGTGCCAGCCCGGTGAGTTGCCAGCCCCCCTGCAGCCGCGTTAGCAACCCTAGTTGCCCCAGCCCCAGCAGCGCCGCCTCCGTTTCCTGGCGCGAAAGCCCCGGCAAGGTGGGCTGCGCGGCGCAATCACTGTACGGGTCAAAGGGATCAAGGGCGGCCAGCAGCCCGTCCAGCACGTTCAATTCCCGTTCCGAAAGCTGCTCCAGCAGTCGCAGGGTCTGGAACTTGTCTACCGCTGGCGGCGGGTAGCGCAGCAGGCAGCCAGCCAGAGCGCGGGCAATCAGGCGCAGCTTGCCCTCCGACTCGGCGATTTCGGCGGCCCGCAGCGCCTGCACCACGTTGGCCCGGAAGCCGTCCGAGCGCAGGTAGCTGTGGTCTACGGCGTCGGCGTACCCTGCGGCCACGAACGCGAATTCTGCCGCCAAGTGGTGCGCCAGCCTCTCGGCCTGCTGAGCGTTGGCATAAGCGTGCCACTCGCGGAAGCTGGCGGGCAGGCCCAGCGGCGTAAGGGTTTGCAGGGCAGGGAGAAGGGGCGTGAGGGCGTTCATGAGGCTAAATAGACTCTACTTTAGGGCTGTGTAAAAACTTCTACCAGGCAGCCGTCAAGCTGGTCTTTTTGCTCCTCAAGTGGCTTATCTGGGTCGGGCAGCCACGCATAACAAATGTTGCCCCGTGAAAACGGAATACCCAATGTGTACAGGTCGCGCATTTAGCCTCTCGCCCGCACCACATCCAGCCCGTCCCGCACCAGCAGTTCGCCGTCCCGGTACACCACGCGCATCAGCGAGCCGGGAAAGTCCGTGTCGAAGGTGCGGTACTGCCGCGTCACCATGCGCCCATCTTCTTCCACCAAATCCAGCACGCCGTCTTTGCTGCGCTTGCCAGGGTCGGTCACCGGGTCTTTGTAGATGCCCCGGTACTCCCCGCCGACCACGCCCGCGCTGGCTTTGTACGCAAAGCGCTGGGTGTCGCGGTCTACCCGTTGCAGCAGTGCCCCGCCCATGCCAAAGCTGACGTTTTCGGCGCTAAAGCCCTCCACTTCCAGGTTCTGCAAAATCTGGCGAATAGTCTGCTCGTCTATCCCGTCGCCCTGAATCACCCGCACGGTGTTCAGCACCTTAAAGCCCTTGGCGTTGGTGGTCGTGCCGTACTTGGCGGCCAGCGCATGAACCGCTAGGCGCACCATCGCGGGGGGGTCGCCACTGTCGGGGCGCACCACCAGGGTCGCGCCGCTTTCCTCCACTTCCTTACGCAGCGTTTCGCCCCAGTGAACGTTAATGGCGTGCTTGAGGTCGTAACTGTCGCTGACCACGGCAAAAATCCCGCCCTTCTTGCCGAATTGCCGCACCATGTTGCGGTAGGCGTCTACCTCATGTTCCTTGCCCCAGCTGGTAATGGTGCTGTGCTCGGCGGCGGGAATGCTGAACCCGGCGATGTCGGCGTCGTAGTGGTTGCGGCCCACGCGCAGGGCCTCCAGGGTGTCGCTGCCCTGAAAGTTAACGAGGTGGCTTAGCCCCCCGATGCCCGCGCTCTCGCGGCTGCT
>NZ_JAGLBG010000032.1:22966-25227 GCF_018260405.1 Deinococcus sp. | reverse complement strand
CCCGGATGATTTCGCGGATGTAGTAGCTCTGCGTGCAGACGGTGGTCGGATACCACACCCGCATCAGCATCGTCTCGAACCAGCCGGGCAGCCAGGGCAGTTCAGGGTCGGTGTTGGTGCAGCTCATCAGCACGTTGTGGATGGGCACCAGCGTGCCTTCGGGCACCGCGCGGATTTCCAGTGGCAACTTGCCACCGTGGACGTTGACCACGCGCATCCAGCCGTCATAGGGAAAGGGTTCGCCGTGCGCCTCAATCAGCGCCTTGGCTTCTTCCACGTCCCCGGCGGTCACACGGCGGGTCAGATATTTATCCAGAATGTACTGGAGGCCAAAAAAGCGCGTGCTGGGGTACTTGCCGCCGCGCGATTCCAGGTAACTGAAAATACGGGTCATGCCGCGTGGGTACTGAAGGAAGTGGCTGGACTTGTAAGAGTCGGTGTCCAGAATGATGTTGCTGTCGCTGAGCTTATTGAACATGGTCAATTCTCCTCTGCGCCGAAGCGTGGCGCGAGTGTCCGGGCTAGGTCTTCGAGTTCGCGGTGGTACTCTATGCGGCTTTCCCACGCGCCAGGAAAGGCCCCCGCGCCCAGGTGCGCCCCCAGGAGGCTCCCGGTGATGCAGGCAATCGAATCGCTGTCGCCGCTGGTGGTCGCGGCGCATTGCAGGGCACGCACCGGGTCGGCGGGGTGCAACAGAAAGCACAGCAGACCCGTCGCCAGGGCTTCCTCGGCGACCCAGCCCTCGCCCGTGAACTCGCAGGGGTCGGCATGTTCGCCTATGCCCCGTTCGGCGGCGGCCCGAGCAAGGTCCAGCACCGCCTGGCACTCGTCCCAGCCGCGCTGCAAATACTGCTGCGACGTGGTTGCTGGCGACTGGGCCACCAGCGGCTCCAGCCAGAGCGACTGATCCTGCCTTCTGGCAGCCATATAACGCGACAGTTCGGGCAGCAGTTGCGCGGGCGGCGTGCCGTCCAGCAGCAGACGAAGGCTCTGAGCGGTCAGGTCGCTAGCGGCCAGCGCGGTGGGATGCCCATGAGTCACGGCGGCCTGAAACTGGGCCACGAACGACCGTAACGGCTGGCTGCGAATCAGGGCAGCAGGCTGCACCCGCATATTGGCCCCGCAGCCCTTGGATCCCCGCACCGTCGCCGCGTACCAGGGCTGTTTCTGTTCCAGAGCGCGGCACGCCTGCAAACAGGTCATGCCCGGGGCGCGGTTGTTTTCGGGGTCGTGCAGCCACTCGGTGAATTCGGCCCGCAAGGCCGCCTCCAGTTCTGGTAAGAGTTCCCGCAAAGATGGCTGCTCCCCTCTCAGCACCACGGTCTGGGCCAGCGCCCGACCCACCGCCAGCATCATCTGGGTGTCGTCGGTCACGCGGCCCTGGTGAATGTCGCCCGGCCCGGCGGGAGGATAGGCCCGCCGGATGGCCGCCACATCACGAGTAAATTCGACGGGCGCGGCCAGAGCGTCGCCGTAAGCGGCCTCGAGGAACATTCCCCGCACGCGCTGGAGATCAGACAAGGCAACCGGGTCGGACATCATTCACTTCCCCGCGATGAGGCCGCAATTTCGGGAGGCCCACTTGACCCCAGGGAAGTCTCATCGCTGACTCATAATTTAGACTACTAATTATGAGAACAGTGAGTCAAAAAGAAGCGCACCCGAAGATGCGCTGCTGGTGGCCTGCCCTACTCAGTCGCGTTCGCGTTCGCGCTCGGCGTTCAGCTGGGCCTGTAACTGGGCCTGACGCTGGCGCTGGTAATCCTGATGAAAGCGCTGCTCGTCGATCAGATTGGTGCCGAGGGTCAGCTTGCCCGTCGAGAGTTCGCGCATGGCCTGCGTGACCAGATTGTGCGTCTTGGCCCGCTGATCGCTGGGCAGCACGCTGGGCGCACCGCTCTTGAGCTGCAAGGCACGCTTGGCCGTCACCACGGAAAGACGGTACTTACTGTCCGTCATGGAAAGCAATTTATCGATATCTTTTTCTGCCATGTCCACCACCCCTTTCACTGCCCGGTTCACTGCCCGGAGCTGTTCCCTGCCGAAAAGTCTCGTCCGGCCAGAACCAGACGCACCCGATCTATCAGTCTACTACGGCCTGTGGCCGATTGGTAGCCATGCCGCGTAGGACATCCGTAAACCAGTCGGACCGGACAGGGCCTGTTCGTGCGGACCACACAGTTCAGCCCGCCTTGCCCTCGCTGAGCATCCCGATGATGTACAGCGTGAGGAACCCGGCGAAGAACGCGGAGGTGATCCAG
>NZ_JAGLBG010000032.1:0-22869 GCF_018260405.1 Deinococcus sp. | reverse complement strand
TTCAGCCCGCCTTGCCCTCGCTGAGCATCCCGATGATGTACAGCGTGAGGAACCCGGCGAAGAACGCGGAGGTGATCCAGGGCGTCTGGGCAACCTCGTGCGCCTCGATCAACAGTTCTTCCGTGACCAGGAACAGCAGGGCCGCCGCGCCGAATGAGAGCATGACCGCCAACGGAAATCCGGTCAAGCCGCCCAGCAGTGTGCCGCCGATCAACGCACCGAGCGCCACCATTAGCGCCAGCCCCGCCACCGTCAGGATGCTTTTGCCAGTTTTCCAGCCCGCTTCACCCAGACTGGAGGCCAGGCTGACTCCCAGAAAACCCATTTCCAGTGTCATCGCCACGACCAGCAGCAGGCCGATACGCGCGTCGGCCGAGAAGCCCACACCGATCAGCAGGCCGTCGAGCAGACAGTCGATCCCCACGGCGGCCAGCAGGCCCGATTTGTTTTCGCTGTTGCCCTCGTCGCGTTTTTCCAGGTTTTCGGCAAAGCGCTGCACCATCAGCATGACCACGACGCCCAGCACAAAACCCAGGATAATTCCCGCCAGTTCATGCGTGCGCGTCAGCTGCGGCAGCAGTTCCCCCGCCACCACCGCGATCACCAGCCCCCCCGCGAAGTGCTGCACGAAACTGCGCAGGCTGTCGCTGGGTTGACGCACGCTGGCGACCGCGCCGCCGAGAATGGTGGAAGCGACCGGAATCGCGGTGAGGGTCAGAATTTGGCTGAGGTGAGAAGGCATGCCTGAGCATTATGGCGGAACTGTGATGGGACTGCTGTGGCCCCGGCAGGCGCACAGGCTCGGCCCAGCTGACCGTTGCCCAGCTGACAGTTCCCTGTGAGAGGGCGGCCTTTAGACTCCGGGGGTGAACATCGAACTCCTTCTCGTGATTTTCGCTGGCATCCTCGGGCTGCTGGTGGGGTCATTTACCAATGTCCTGATCTGGCGTCTGCCGCGCCACGAGAGCATCGCCTTTCCGCCGAGCCACTGCCCTAACTGTGACCATCCGCTGGCCCCCAAAGACCTCGTGCCGCTGTTTTCCTGGCTGGCACTGGGCGGCAAATGCCGCTACTGCAAGGCTCCCATCAAGGCGCGTTATCCCATCGTCGAGGCCATTTCCGGGGTGGCCTACGCGGTCATCGCACTGACCTTTCCCTTTTCGGTCTTCGGGGCCGCGCCCATCGGCCTGATGCTGCTGTTCACCATTTTGCTGGCGGGCAGTGCCATCGACCTCGACACCTACACCCTGCCCGATGAACTGACCCTGACCGGCGTGCTGCTGGGCCTGCTGTTCGGCTTTCTGAACGAGCGCAGCGCAGTCAACGGCCTGCCGCACTTTGCCGGAGCCGTGCAGGGCGCCTTGCTGGGCGCGGGCATTCTGGTGACTATCGACCTGATCGGCTCGTGGGTGCTGCGGCGCTTCCGTGAGCGGCGTTTTCCGGACTTTCCCATCGGCTACCAGCAGATCAGCCTGGGGCTGCTGGCCGGGGCGTGGCTGGGGCCAGTCGGGGCACTGGGCGCGGCGCTGCTCTCGGCGGCCGTCAACTTCTTCGCCAAAAAAGTAGTGCCCATTCCCGAACTCGTGACGTTGGGCGGCTTTCTGGTCAGCCTGGCGCTGTCGAGCAGCGGCGCAGGCGGCGGCGTCGTGAAGGTGACGCAGAATTCGCTGGAGGGCGCGGGCGCAGTGGCGCTGCTGGCCGGGGTCTACTGGTTCCTGGCCCACCGCGGCAAAAAAGGGGAAGAGGCCGACAGCACCGAGAGCCAGAACTTCGACCCCAGCGCCATGGGCTTTGGCGACGTGAAACTGGCCGCCGCCATCGGCGCGTTCCTAGGCTGGCAGAACCTGCTGCTGGCGGTGCTGGTCGCCGTGTTTGCCGGGGCCGTGTTCGGCCTGATTCAGAAGGCGACGCGGGCCGACAACCGGGTCAAGTTCGGCCCCTATCTGGCGCTGGGGGCCGTGGTCGCCATGCTCTGGGGCGAGAGGATCATTGACGCTTACCGGGCCAGCCTGGGAATGTAAGCCAGAACAAGAGAAGGCGGCGCGGATTCCATCTCCGCGCCGCCTTCTTTGGTCACCTGCTTCAGTGATAGATGTCGTAACCGGTAATTTTGGATGCCGGATAAGGATTGCTGGCACTGATCTGCTGCGAGCGGTCATACACGTTCCAGCCGCGCTTGACGCTCAGTGAAGGAATCGCCTGTTCACCCGCGGCCCACGGGAACTGCTCGGGGATATTGACCTGCGGCGTGGTGGTGTCGGTGGGGCTGTAGATCAGCCACAGGCGGTTGCGGGCCACGGGTTCACCGATGTCGTACTTCGCATTGTTGTTGGTGTCGTCAAAGGCCACGACCTGATACACGCCGACCACGTTCGGGAAAGTGGGCAGGTCAAAGCCAAAGCTGCGGGCCACGCCGCCGTTGTCCACGACGTTTTGCCTGATGTTGCTGCTGTTGGTAAATGTTTTGGGCAGCCCCGTACCCACCAGCGCCAGGCGCAGGCGCGGACTCTGGCCCCAGTCGCCGTGGATGGTGCCGCTGAGCACGTAGCTGTCGGGGTTTTGCACAGGGGTCGAGTGGCAGGCGGCCAGCACAGGCGCAAGCACCGGCACCAGCAGCAGAGGGGCAAAGTTTTTCACGCCTCAGCCCTTCGTGAGAATACGGACGGTGAGCAGAGTATCGGCGGTCGCGCCCGCAATCGGGGCGTTGCTCTGGTCCATCGTGCGGGTGATCTTGGGCAGCACACCATCGCCGGTCACGACCTTGCCGAAGATGTTGTACTTACCGTTGAGCATTTCCGACGGCCCAAAGGTGATGAAAAACTGTGAGCCGTTGGTGTTGGGGCCGCTGTTCGCCATCGCCAGAACGCCGCCCGTGGCAAAGCTCAGTTTGCTGCGGATTTCGTCGGGGAACTGGTAGCCGGGACCGCCCATGCCCCAGCTGGCCTGCTTGGACAGGTCGGCACTCTGCGGGTCGCCGCCCTGCGCCATAAAGCCATCGATCACGCGGTGAAAACGGGTGCCGTCGTAAAAGTGGTTGCGGGCCAGCGTCACGAAGTTGTTGACGGTCACGGGCGTTTCCTGCTCGTACAGGTCGATCAGAATCTGACCCTTGTCGGTGTCGAACAGCGCGTAGTAGTCTTTGCCGTCTTGCAGGGCCATTGCGGGTTCGGACTTGAATTCGCGCACAGGCTTGTCGCTGAGGTAGGGAAGCAGGGTGTAGCCCGCCGGAACCGGGCCGGGCGTGGTGATGGCGGGGGTGGTTTTTGCCGTATCCGCTTTGGCGGTGTCGGTCTTGGCGGTATCGGTCTTAGCGGTGTCCGTTTTGGCGGTGTCGGTCTTGCTGGTATCGGCGCTGTCAGCGGGCTTTTTCTGGCAGGCAGAGAGCATCAGCAGGGCGGTCAGGAACAGGGCAGCCTTCTTCATCAGACGTAGTTTAGCGGGCGCAGGTGAGGACACTTCCAGAGGCCCAGCCCCTTTAGCCTGCTCTAGAGCATTTGGCAAAAAAAGGGCACAGCTTTTTGACGGGCAGAGCGGGGGCAAACCAACGAGCAGGACGGAGAATGAAGACGTTGGAGCTGGGGTTCGACGAAGATCATAATTCGCAGAACTGCTCTAGACTGTGGGGCGTGATTATTACCATCGACGGCGTGGCGGCCAGCGGAAAATCCAGTGTCTCCAGCGGTGTGGCTCGCGCCCTGAAATTGCCGTACATCAGCAGCGGACTGCTTTACCGCGCCGTGACCCTGCTGGCCCTCGACGCCGGGCTAAGCCCCCACGACGCCCCGGCCATCCTGGCGCACGTTCAGGCCCACCCAGTACGCCTCGAACCGCTGGCCGAGGGCAACCGCGTGTGGCAGGCAGAGCGCGAACTGACGCCCTTACTGCACTCGACCCGCATCGATAAAGGGGTCAGCCTGATCGCCGCTCAGCCCGCAATTCGTGCCTGGGTCGATGAGCAGCTGCGCCGCCTGACCCCGCCTTTCGTAGCCGAGGGCCGCGACATGGGCACCAACGTGTTTCCGGGGGCCGACGCCAAGTTCTACCTGACCGCCAGCCCCCGAGTAAGGGCCGAGCGCCGCGCCCAGGAACGCCCCGAGGATATCCCCGCCACCGAGGCCGCGCTGATGCGCCGCGATGAACTCGACCGCGTGCAGAGCGCCCCGGCCAGCGACGCCCGGATCATCGACACCGGGCGGCTCGACCTGCAAGGCGTGATCGACACCGTACTGGCCGCCCTGCCACCAACGCCAAAGCCCACTTGAGCGGACAAGCTGACCGCTGGCTGAAGCCGATGTGCTATCCACAGGTCATGAACGATTTCGATGCGCGTGCCCTGCAAATGGCCTTCGATCTGACCATCCGCAACACCTATGAGGGCAAGGTGGGCCAGGGCTACAACGAGGCCCGCGCCCACGATATCCGGCGGCTGTACAACATCATGTGTGGCCGCAGCCCCGAGGAACAAGCCGCGCCTATGCACATTCTGCCCGCACCTGCATTACCTACGCCCGCACTGGCCCCAGTTAAGCCTAAGCGCCGTAAGAAAGACGACGAGGGCGCAGGCGAACCGCAGTAGAAAACCATGGTAGATAGGGGTTGCCGATTAGCCGAGCTTGACTGCGCCACACGGCTACAACAGGCAATCTATCCCGCCGTCCTGAGTTTGAACGGGCCACGCCGCTTCCGCGCCGCCGCGAATCGGACACGGCCCAGCGGCAACCGGCACGCCTACGCCGCCTTCATCTCTGCCGCCCTCATCTCCCACCCGGCGCAATCGCCTTTGCCCACCGTTGCGAAACAGGCTCTTTACCGCTTCGTCGGCGTTGGCCTGGGCTGGGTCACGCTGGGTGGAGTCGTGCTGAACTCGCCGTAGACTCATGCCAGCAGCATAGGACATCTTATTTGCCCAGAGCAACGACCACAATTCTTTGCCCCTGCCGCAACCGGTTGTACCTCACCTCGGCCACGGCAGTGACTTCCTGGGCCAGCGCGTTCGCGGCGTCCTCGGCCACCGTCTGCACGAAAAATTCCATGTCACGTACCACCGGATGCCCCACGAAGGCGTCTATGTACGCGTCCAGGCTGAACAGTTCAAGCAGATTTGCCCCAGCACGGTACTTGAGGGTCAGGGTACTGCCCGGCTTGGGGTTTTGGGTCATGGGGCACAGTTCGGGCAGGTGCAGCACATGCTCGGTGTCAGTCTGAAGATCGGGCCGAGCGTTGGCGATGACTTTTAGCAGGGGCGCCTGATCGCTCATGTGGGCCGCACCGCAACGTGCCGGACGCGAAAGGCAAAGAGCGCGGCAATAACGTACTTGGTCACGATATCGGCAAAAATGATCTGGGCAATGTCGCGGTGGCTCATGGTGCCCCAGAAGGCCAGCAGCGTAAACGAAACGGAGTCGAGGGGCACACTCACGGCGTTACTCGCCAGCACGCGGGTCCACCAGTTGCGGTGCAGCAGGCGCTGGTACACGGCGGTATCGGTCAGTTCGCCTAGCAAAATCGCCAGAAACGACGCGCCGATAAAGCGCAGCGGCGTATGCAGCGCCGCCGCCGCCACGGTATTGACCAGCAGCGCCAGCGCAATGGCGATATACACGGCCTTCAGCCCGCCTGCCCGGTGAATACGATCACGCAGGGTAAACACGGCGGCGAAAAAGATGGTCCCAACACTGAGAAGGCCAAAGACCGGCAGTTGGATAAACCGGTTCAGCGTGACGTTGGCAAGCAAGATGCTGGTGGCGTACAAAATAATCAGGATGGTGGGCGGCAGGGCGGGTTTGCCCAGCGCGGTGGGGGTCACGGGCGCGTTCATAGGTGTTTCCTCCGGGCCTGGGCGACTGGATAGGTCACGGGCCGCGTCAAAGGGTAGCAGAGCCAACAGCCCTGACCCTCAGCATGGGCACCTGGCGGGACAACTTTCAGGGGCGCGGTCGCGTAGTCTGAAGTGTGAGTCGGCGTAGTGGCAGCAAAAGCAATAAAAAGCGGGGTGGTCAGTGGTCTTTGCTTGTGCTGGCCGCTCTGGTCGGAGCAGGAGGAGCCTGGACACTGGTTCAGGGGCACGCTCCGGTGATGGTGAGGCCCTCCAACACGGGCGAAACGCCGCAGGCCAGCAGTGATCCGTACAGTCAACTGCAACCGAACGCCCCAGCTCCCAGCCCTGAACCTCCAGCCGCGCCCGCACCGCAGCCACCGCCAGAGATACCGCCACGGCCCCAAGCCCAGGCCCAGACTCAGCCACAGGTTAAGACACAGGTTCAGCCACGAATTCAGACAGAGCCGGGCAGCGTCCCGCCCTTGCCCCCAGTTCCGGCGCCCGGCCCCGAAGCCGCGTTCAGAACCCTACCCCACAGCGCCGACGGCTGGTACGCGTTGGGGGTACAGGCCAGACAGACCGGAAACCACCGGGGGGCCGCTAGAGCATTTGCCCAGGCCGCCGCACTGAACCCCTCGGCGGCCAACTGGCGGGCGCTGGCAGACGAGCAGGTGGCGCTGGGCGACTACGCGGCGGCCACCCGCGCCTACGACCAGGCCGGAGCGATCTACCGCAAAAGCGGCGACGAGATGACCGCCCGCGCCCTGGAACACCTGGCCGCCCCATTCCGGCAGAGTCTGGAAGTGCGCTGGGTCGTACCGAAAACGGGAAGAACGCAGCTACAGCTTGCCAAGTTCGAGCCGCCGCGTGGGGTGCTGCTGGGCGTGTATGCCAGCGGCAGCGACGTACAGGGGGCCTGGGGCAAAGCGCCGAGCCTCACACTGCGTATGAACGATTTCGCGGTGCTGTTCCGGTACTGGAAATTCAGCAATTCTAGCGACCCCACCGTGACTTTTCCGGGGCGTTTCGCGCAGGCGGCCAGGGCGCAGGGCAAGGCGCTGCATCTGGCTGTAGAACCGGGAATGCCGTTACAAGACATCTCCGACGAGATCGTGCGGCGGTTTGCACAGCAGGCCAGAGCCGCCGGGCTGCCCATCTTTGTGCGCTTTGCCAGCGAGATGAATGACCCCCACAACGACTGGTCGCGTGACCCGGCCCTCTACCGCCGGACTTTTGAGCGTGTGGCACGCATTTTGCACAACGAAGCGCCGAATGTGGCGCTAGTCTGGATGCCGATGCCGGGCGACCTGAACAAGATGGCCGAGTATTATCCCGGCCCCGGCGCGGTGGACTGGGCGGGCCTGAGCCTGTACAGCGTGCCGTTCGAAAATGGCGACGTGCAAAAGCCCCAATTCGGCACGCACCCGCTGGACACTATCGACGGCTTTTACCGCCAGTACGCGCCGCACCACCCCATCCAGCTCTCGGAATACGCCGCGGCGAGCCGCTCGGGGGCCGCGCCTGAGCGGGATTTTTCGGCGTTCGCAGCGCAGCAGCTGCGCGAAACCTATTGGGGCGCGTGGCTGAAGTACCCGCGCCTGAAGAACATCAACTGGCTGGACATGAACATGCTGGGCGGCGAGAGCAACGGCAAGGCGCAGGAGCGCCACAACGATTACCGCCTGTTCGCCAACCCAGCCAAGTGGCAAGCGTTTGGGGAGGTGCAGCAGCAAAGCGCCTTCTTCGGGTCGTTCAGCCGCAGCCAGTGCCAGAGCTGCGCGGTAGATACGGCCCGCCCGTGGCCCGTGAAAGTGGCCGCAGACAAAATGGTGCGGGGTGTGCTGCAACTGCAAACGGCGAAGCCAGCCGCTTATGTGGCGCTGTGGCTAGACGGCCAGCGCCTGCCGGTGGGGGCGGCCCTCCCCTACCGCTTTGAAGTTACCCCGGCAGCGGGTCGCCACCGCCTGAAAGTACGGGTACAACAGGCCGACGGGCAAGTGCTGACCGAGCAGGAAAAGGTGTTCGTGGCCGAGTAGAGACCGTTATGGAGCCGCGCCAAAAAACGTGTCCATCTGCGCCCGGTCATAGTCCAGCAGCCAGCCATTAAACTCTGCGTAAAGTTGCGCCAGTCGCGCTGCATTTGGCCCGATGATATCCATTCCCCGGCTGTCGTAGGGGCAGGCCAGCATACCCAGTTCGGGCGCGGCGAGGAACAGGCGGGCGCTTAGACTGGCCGAGAAGCCAAAATCGGCGGCGAGGACGCCCCACAGCAGTTCGGGGAGTCGGGCGTTAGGCAGCCGGAAGGCGAAAAAGACCCGCGTTATCTCGTCTGGCCTAGAAAGGGCGCGGATTTCGGGCGTCGGTGGCGTGATTCCCAGCTCCCGTAGCGACGCCCCAGCCTTTTGCCAGAGCTTGCCGGGCTGTTGATGGTTTTCGGGGGTTTCGTCCCAGAGTTGCAGGATAACCGTCAGTTCTTCCGCGCCAGCAAAGGCGGCGTCCAGCACGGTGCGGGCGCGGTCTATCGCTTGAAGGAACTGGGCGACGCGGGTTTCGCCGCCCGACAGTGCGAACCGTAAGGCGGGCGAGTGAGCGTAAAAGAGCGGGGCGGCAAGAGCCGGGCCAAACACTTCGTCCAGCCGCTCGAAAAGGCTCACCGGTACTGCTCCGGCAGCCCCCAGACATGCCACAGCGCGTCCACCCGCCGCCGCACCGCCTGCGACATAACGATTTTGTTGGGCCATTGGCGCACGAAGCCTTCGCTAGCAAGCTTTCGCGCCCCATCCCAGGCCAGCAGTCCATCCAGATTCCACACGTCGCGCTCGGGGTCAATGTTGTTCAGCACCGTCCACCACACGTCGCTCATGTCGTTCACGTTGGTCTGCTCGTCGCAAATGAGCAGGTGGCGCACCCCGTCGGCGGCGGGATGCCCGGCAAAGGCTTCGGCCAGGGCGCGGGCCTGACCGGGGCGGGTCTTGTCCAGCACGACCACCCAGTAACCGTCGGCAGTCTGACGCTGGGCCAGGATGCCTTCAAAACTGGGCAGGTGGCCCCCCTCCGGTTCACCCCCTAAAGAGGTAGGAGCGACAGGAGCCGGAAAAAACAGGTCTAGCGCGTAATCCTGCGCCTGCTCCTCGCGGCTGCTCTTGGGACTGCCGATTTCCTCGGGGCGCTTGGTGGTCGCGTCGATAATCAGCTTGCTGCCGTAGCCCCAGCCCCGGCTAGAGTGGTCGAGCACGTCAATCGGCCCGCGCGTGGTCAGCGTGTCGCGGCCAGGTACGGCCTTGTGCGTGACTTCGCACCACACGGCGTCCATGTCGTTGACCTTTACGTTTTCGTCGACCACCACAATGACTTTAGCGAACATCATCTGGCCCAGCCCGAGCAGCCCGTTGGCGACCTTGTAGGCCTGACCCGGAAAGTCCTTTTTGATGCTGACGACCACCAGATTGTGCGCCACGCCAGCGGGCGGCATGTGGTAATCCACGATTTCAGGAATAATAAGCTGTGCGGCGGGCAAAAACAGCCGCTCGGACGCTTCGATCAGGTAGGCATCCTCCATGGGCGGGCGGCCCACGATGGTTGCGGGGTAGACCGGATTGCGGCGCATAGTCACGCAGGTCACATGAAACAGTGGGTAGAGGTCGGGCAGCGTGTAAAAGCCGGTGTGGTCGCCGAACGGCCCCTCGAGCACCCAGTCCTCGGCGGGGTCGACGTAGCCTTCCAGCACAAATTCAGCGTTGGCGGGCACGTCCAGATTCACGGTCAGCCCCCTGACCACCGGATAGCGCTGGCCGCGCAGGTAGCCCGCCACGGCGAACTCGTCCAGCCCCGGCACCGGCGGAAGAGGCGCGGTGGCGGCGTAAATCAGCGCGGGGTCGCCGCCGATGGCCACGGCCACCTCCAACTTTTGCCCCAGTTTTTTGGCCTTTTCCAGATGGCGCGTGCCGGTCTTGTGGCGCTGCCAGTGCATCCCAGTGGTGTTTTTGCTCATGACCTGCATGCGGTACATGCCCATGTTACGCTCGCCAGTTTCAGGGTCTTTGGTAATCACCAGCGGCAAAGTGACGAAGGGGCCGCCATCATTAGGCCAGCACTTCAGCACCGGGATTTTGCTGAGGTCGACCTCGTCGCCGCGCCAAACGACTTCCTGTACCGGGGCGGTCTTAACAGAACGGGGGGGCAGGTTGACCGCGTCGCGCAGCTTGGGAAGGTTACTCAGCATTCCGCCTAGCCCGCCCGACCCCCTCAGGTCAATCAGCGCCCGGATTTTGCGGGCCAGTTCGTCCAGGTCGCCCACGCCCAGGGCCAGCGCCATGCGCTCACGCGTGCCCAGCAGCCCTATGACCACCGGGTAATCACTGTCCACAACATTTTCAAACAGCACTGCCGGGCCGCCTTTTTTAACCAGTCGGTCACTCATTTCAGTGATTTCCAGATTACGTGAAACGGGTTCGCGCACCCGCAGCAGTTCGCCGCGCTGCTCCAGCAGGCGGATGAAGGACTGAATATCGGGAAAAGCTTGAGCGGGGCGGGACATGACAAGCAGAATAGGCCGCGCCCCCGATTCACGACTAGGGCGCAGGGCGACATGAGCGGCGAAATGAAGAAACGCAACAGCTTCGCCTTGGCACTGACTGGGCCGCAACAGACCCCACCAGGTTTCCGGCGCGTTTGCGGGCTGCGGCGATAGCGTTGCGCGGGGCGGGCAACGCCTGTCTCAATGTCTCTATACCTTCAGCACATCCGCCTGTGCGGCATTTCTCTAGACTCGGCACAAGTTCAAATCTCAGGAGGTTCCAACATGGGAGAAGGCAAACCAAGCAGCACCAACCAGACGCACCCCAGCACCAGCCAGCCCACCGACGCCCCCGCCAGCGTTACCGCCCCCGAAGGCAGCCGCGCCGACGCCGTAGCCGACGGAGCCAACACCAACTTTGGCCCCACGCTGACCGAGGTGCCCGCCCCGCAGAATGGGCCCAGCACCGAGCCAGAAGGCAAGAAGTCGCAGTAAATCGCCTACGAAAAGCCCCCCGCGCCGGGCCTGTGCGGGGGGCTTTCGCAGGCAAAGTTCAGTAGTAGGGGTGCCGCTTTGCCCAAGAAGGCGCCGCCTGCACCGCGAAACCCGTACCTTTCCTACTCGCACCGGCCCGGACTGACTCCACCAGCACGCTCCGCCTACGGAGTGCCGTCTGTTTCGTTGACTACCCGGATTGCCAACTCTAGGCCCGGAACCCAGGTTCGTATCAGCCGTTCGCCAGTCGCGCTCTTTTTGTAGGATTACTGCTTTTGTAGGCTTACTGCCGACCCAGGTACTCTACCAGGGCCCCCAGTTGTTTACCCTGAAGCTGGGGAAAGGCGGGCATTCCAGTCGCGCCGTGCAGCACGATAGATTTGAGTGCCTCCGGCTGCCGCAGCGCCGCTGACCCGAGCAGCTTGGGGCCGCGCCCGCCTTCCAGGTTCTGCCCGTGGCAAACCGCGCAGTTCTGGGCAAAGACCAGTCGGCCATCCACGCCCGCGCCCGTTTTCTGCTGGTACTGCGTGATCAAGGCGTCGGCCTCGTGCTCATCCGGGGCCAATGCCCGGTAGGTGTTCAGCGCCTGGAGACCCGCGTCATACTGCCCGAACAGCCCCAACGCGTAGCCGTAGTACAGCTGGCCCTCGGGGTCACGGGGGGCCAGGGCCACGCTGCGCTGAATGAAGCCGAGGCCGTTTTCGGCCATTTTGGGGTCTTTCAGCAGAAAGAAGCCCACCCGCCGCAGCGCTTTGGCGTCGCTGCGCTGCTGCACCAGCACCTGCGTATAGGCTCTGGACGCCAGCGAGTAGTTCTGCGCCTGCCACGCCGCGTCGCCCCAGGCGTTCAGGTCGGCCAGCGCACCCGTGCGCGTCGCCCGCTGTTCGAGGCCCGGCAGGGCGCTGGCGTTCCTGAGCTGCGCGGCCTCAACGGTGGGCAGTCCGGCGTAGCGCCACTGCGGAAATACCGTGTACAGCCCGCCCAGCGTAACGAACCCCGTCACGCCCAGGGCCAGTAGCGCCACGGGCAGGGCCGGACGCCCGGCACGCGCGGCAGCCGGGGGCAGCGCGTCGAGTTCCTGCAAGACCTGGGCCAGCCGCACCTTTTCGCGGATCACCATTTCCGCATGGGGGCCAGCGGCGTCACCAGCACTGCCCGCTTCGAGTTCGCGCAGGTTATCCAGCAGCTGCTCACGCTCCTCTTCCAGTTCGGTGCGGCGGGTGTCCTCGGGGGTCACGCGTGCCGGGCCGAGGGCAGGCCACAGCAACAGCACCAGCATAAAAATACCCAGTACCAAGACGGCGTAAATCATTCGCGGTCCGCCAGCATGTCCTGAATGCGCTTTTCTTCTTCGGCGGTCAAAGTACGCGCCGGTGGACGGCTGGAACTCTTCAGGTAGTTCCACCACGCAAACACCCCGACGACTAAAAACACCACCGGCAGGACCCACAGCAGCGCGTCGAGGCCGCGTTTGGGCGGCTCCAGCAGGATACGGTCACCGTAGCTGGCGCGGAACGTCTCCAGAATCTCGGACTCGGGTTTGCCCTGGCGCACCATCACGCGCACCTGATCGAGCATCTGGCGCGAAATGTCGGTCTGGCTCTGCGCGATGCTCTCGCCGCTACAGATCGGGCAGTGGATTTTCATGCCAATGCGCTCGACCTGCCGTTCCTGCTCGGCGCTGAGCTGCACGCTAACGGGAACATTAACCACGCCTACGGCTGGCGCGTTTTGGGTCTGCGCGGGCTGACCTTGTATGTTCTGGGCCTGTGCAGGCAAGGGCGCAAGGTTAAACACTGCCGCCACCAGCAACGGGGCGAGGCGGCGCTTCATTCCGCCCCCCCGACTGACTGCAGGGCCGCCTTAAATTCCCGAGTCAGTTCCGGGCTGTCGGTCACCGCGCCGAGGTGGTGATAGACGATTTTGCCGTCGGCCCCAATCAGGTACGTGTCGGGAAGCTGCGCGATGCCGTAGCGGATCGCCACCCGCGAGCCGGGGTCGAGCAGGGTCGGGTACGGCACGCCGTACTGCTGCACGAAGGCGCGGTCCTGGCCAGTCTTGTCGTTGTACAGCACGCCCAGAAACTGTACCTTGCCCGCCGACTGCTGCGCGGCCTGCACCAGCGCGGCGGCCTCGGCGTGGCAGGGCTGGCACCACGACGCCCAGAAGTTGACCAGCACGGGTTGACCCCGGTAGGCGCTGAGGTCGTGCGTTTTGCCTGCCGTGTCGGTCAGCGTAAAGGTCGGCGCGGGTTTGCCGGGCACCAGCACGCTGGGCGGGTCCTTAGGCGGCGTCAGCAGGCCATAGGCGAGCAAGGCCACAATAGCCAGCAGCACTACCGGCACGATAAAGCGGCTCACGCGGTCACCCCCTCACGCGGGGCACGGGCCGGAACTATGCGCGGGGCGATCTCGCGCACGGGGGCCGAGAGACTGAGGTAGGTGCCCAGCAGCAGCACCGCCGTTCCCCACCAGACCCACCCGACCAGCGGCGACTGGATTACGGCCACCGTCGCCCAGCCCTGATCGCGCTTGGCGGTCAGCAGTGTGACATAGGTGTCGCCCATAAAGTGATATTTGACGGCTGGCATGGCGACGGCCTGCGGCATGTTCACGTAGGTATTAAGCTTGGGCAAAAGCGTTTCGGTGCCGACCTGCACGGTGGCAATCTCGGAGACGCGCTCGGGGCGCTGTTCGCTGTTCAGGGCGGTCAACGTGACCTGTTTGCCCAAGACGGTCTGGGGTCTACCGAGTTGCAGCGTCACTTCTTCCTTGGCCTTGTAGGTGCTCGAAAATCCTATGCCCAGCGCGATGAACACAATACCCAGGTGCGCCAGATACGCGCCGTAGCGCCGGGGATACTCGCGCACCAGACCTGGCAGCGCCGCGAAACCCCCCCGCGCCCGCGCACTGTCCCAGACAAGTTGCCCGAGGCTGGCGAGGTTATACAGGCACAGTCCCACCGTCAGCGCCAGCCCCAGATTCCGCACGCCCAGCAGCAGGGCCAGCGCTGCGCCGACCACCGCCGCGAGCAGCGGAAAGCGCAGCGACTGCCACAGCGAACCGTTCAGCCTGCGCCAGGGCAGCGCCGGGCCGACGCCCATCAGCAGCAAAATCAGCAGGCCCAGCGGCGCCGCGAACTGGTTATAGAAGCTCGGGCCGACCACCGTACGATAGCCCCGAGCAACCTCCAGAAAAATTGGGAACAGGGTCGCTAGCACCACCAACGCGGCAAAGACCACAAACAGCACGTTACCGCCGAGCACCGCACCCTCACGGGAAACGGGGCTGTCGAGGCTGTGCGGGTCGCGGGTCGCCGGAAGCCGCCACGTCGCCAGCCCCACGCCAATAGACACCAGCAGCGCGAAAAAGCCCAGAAACAGTGCCCCGATGGGCCCGTTCGAGAAGGCGTGCACGCTTTCCACCACGCCCGAGCGGGTCAGGAAGGTGCCCAGCACGGTGGCGGCGTAAGCGAACACGATCAGGTAGATGTTCCAGCCCTTGAGCATCCGGCGGCGTTCCTGAATCTGAACACTGTGAATAAACGCTGTCGCCAGCAGCCAGGGCACAAAACTGGCATTTTCGACCGGGTCCCAAGCCCAATACCCGCCCCAGCCCAGAATCTCGTAGCTCCACCAGCCGCCCGCCGCGATTGCCGCGCTCAAAAAGGCCCAGGCGACCATCGTCCAGCGCCGGGTCTGAACTAGCCAAGACTCGCCCAGACGACCGGTCAGCAGAGCCGCCACAGCGTAGGCGAACGGCACGCTAAGGCCCACGAAACCCAGGTACATCAGCACCGGGTGAACCGCCATCATCCAGTGGTTTTGCAGCAGCGGGTTCGGCCCCTGCCCCTGCACAGGCACGTCTACCACCGGCGTAAACGGACTGGCAACCGTGAGGTTCAGCCCTACGAAAAACAGTACCGACACGCTCATCACGGCCATGACCCAGGGCCGCAACACATCGCGCCGGGCGGTTAAAGAGACAATGAAAGCATACAGCGAAAGCATCCAGGCCCACAGCAAGATGGAGCCTTCCAGCGCGGCCCAGAGCGTCACCACCTTGACCCAGGTGGGCGAGACGGTCATCGAATGCTGCGCCACGTACCGCACCGAGAAATCGTCGTGCAAAATGGCGTATTCCAGCGTACCCATCGCCAGCGTCATAAAGAGGAAGTTGCCCCACAGCGCCAGGCGGGCGCTCTGCTCTAGCCGCGAGTCGCCGCGCAGCCCCGCCAGCACGCCGCTGCACAGGGCATAGAGGGTAAAGGCGAACGCGAACAGCAGCGACAGCGTGCCCACCGCCCCAAGTGGGCTAAACGCCAGTCCAAGAAACTCGGTCATAGCCTCTAGGGTAGCCCGTCCGGGGCCAGGAAAAGAGGGTCAAAGTCCCGCTTGAACCGGGGCCGCTCCCCTGTTTCCAGCGCCCTGTCCAATAGACCGGCCCTCAAATCACACTGAGTTCGCTGCCCGGATCCAGGTGGGCCAGATGCTCCGGCAGGTTGCCTGGCCTATCCATCACGATCTGCTCGGCCTTGTAGCTGCTGCGAACCAGCGGCCCCGAGACCACTTCCATAAAACCGAGGCTCATGCCCTCATCACGGATTTCATCAAACTCGGCGGGCGACACGTAGCGTTCTACGGGCAGGTGGTGCATGGTAGGGCGCAGGTATTGCCCGAAGGTCAGCACGTCTACCCCGGCGGCGCGGCAATCCTTCATTGCCTGGGTAATCTCCTCCCGCGTTTCGCCCAGCCCCAGCATGATACTGGTCTTGGTAATCACGTCTGGACGGGCTTTTTTGGCGTGGTGTAGCACCGCGAGGGTCTGGTCGTAATCGGCGCGGCGGTCGCGCACCGGGTGGGTCAGGCGGCGCACCGTTTCAAGGTTCTGGGCGTAGGTATCCACGCCGCTGTCCAGCACCAGATCCACGCAGGCTGTGTTGCCGCCAAAGTCGGGCGTCAGCGACTCGACGCGGGTGTCCGGGTTCAGTTTCTTGATCGCCGCCACCGTCTTGGCAAAGTGGTACGCGCCGCCGTCCGGCAGATCGTCGCGGTCCACACTGGTCAGCACCACATACTTCAGACCCATCAGCTGCACCGACTGCGCCACATGCTGCGGCTCGTCCAGATCCAGCTTGCCCATCGGATTTCCGGTGTCTACGGCGCAGAATTTGCAGGCGCGTGTGCAGATGTGGCCCATCAGCATAAAGGTGGCGGTGCCGCGCGACCAGCATTCGCCGATGTTGGGGCACATCGCTTCCTCGCAGACGGTGTGCAGGCGGTGCTCCTTGACGATCTTACGAACTTCGGTAAAGACCTGCCCGGTGGGAATAGTGACTTTCAGCCACTCGGGTTTTTTCTCGCGCACCGGTACACTGTCTTTGCGGTAGATACCGTTCTTGATGAAGCGGGGTTCTTTCTGGTTGGGGTCCTGTTGGGTCATGGGAAGTCCTTTTACAGTGGGCAATTTGCAGAAGAAGGAAGGGGGCTAGCGCGTTTCAGCCAGCACCGGAACAGTCCAATCATAATCGGCAAAGACTGAGCGGAAAGCATCCGCCAGCGCTTTTTTCGCCTCCGGCATAGAGGCCGTGCGTTCCAGGCCACGCAGGTCGTACTCGCGCTGCACGCTGGTCATCTGGGTGGCTTGCAGGCCGCACGGCACAATCAGCCCAAAGTGGTCGAGGTTAGTGGTCACGTTCAGGCCGGTGCCGTGCAGCGCCACATGCCGCTTGACCGCCACGCCAAACGAGGCGATTTTCTGGTCGTATACCTTGCCGTTGACCTCACGCGGGGCCACGTACACGCCCGCGTACCCAGGGTTCGGGCGGGCGTCAGGCAGACCCAGCTCGGTCAGGGCCTGGATGGTGGCCTGCTCGAGCAGCCGCAGAAAATCGACGATTTTGCGCCCCACCGGAAACAGGGCGTAGGCGACCAGCTGCCCAGGGCCGTGATAGGTCACGTCGCCGCCGCGCTCGATTTCCAGCACGTCGATGTGCTGAGCCGCCAGATACTCGCGCGTAACGACGATGTTCTGGCCGTCTCTGGCCTTGCGCCCCAGCGTTAGCACGGGCGGGTGCTCCAGCAGCAGCAAAGTGGGCTGGCCGCCCTGCGCCACCCGATCATGGTGCTGGTGCTGCAAATCCCACGCCGCCCGGTAGGGCACCACCCCCAGGTCGAGAATGTCGAAAGCCGCAGTCGTCACAGGCAGATTGTACGCCCGTCGCCCCCTGTAAAAGCATGCTTTATTAACATAATCAGGCCAGATTCACCAGTTAAAAGAGTCATTGAAACTCACTCCGGTCGGTCACAAGGCTCATTCTGCCCGGTATCAGACCTCTTGCAAAAGTCGCCCAGTTATTCTCATTAGAGCATTTTGCAAAAAGATGGTGCTCTTTTGAAGCAACCTGTGATGCCGGAGGAGGCCCGGCTTACTGCCAGCGTTCGCGGGTCTCGGCGGCCTGGCGCAGCAGCAGGGGGCGCAGCTCCCCGATGAGGTACAGGCTGCCGCATGCGACGGCCAGCGCCTCGGCCTGCACCTGTGCCAGCGCCTCTTGCGGGGTCGGGGCCAGCGTGACGGGAACACCTGAAAAGTGCGCCGCCAGGTGCGCCGGATCGGCGGCGCGTGGACTCAAGACAGCCCGTGTCAGGATGACCCGTGAGGCCAGCGGAGCCAGGGCCGTAGCGACACCGCCAATGTCCTTGTCCTCCGCCGCCCCGAAAATCAGTGGAACACTGGAGACCCCCAGCCCGCGCAGCGCGGCGGCCAGGGCCTGTGCTCCGGCAGGATTGTGCGCCCCATCGAGCAAAATTCGCCCCTGCACCGGGGAATCCGCCAGTGGCAGAACCTCCATGCGCCCCGGCCACTGAACGGCGGCTGTTCCGGCCTGCACCGCGCCACCGGCTCCCAGCCGCAGGGCCGCCGCCGCCGCCAGGGCCGCGTTCTGTGCGCCGTGCAGACCCAGCAGCGGGGTGCGGAAAGTCAGCTGGTCGCCGGGCACGCTTAAAGTCACCTCCGAGCCTTCCCAGCCGAGGGGGCGCACCTGCACGGCCAGTTCACGGCGCAGCGCCCACAGATCGGCCCCGGTGGCGTGCAAAATGGGCCAGAGTTCTGGGGCGACCCCCGTCACGGCGGGCCGTCCCTGACGCAGAATTCCGGCCTTTTCTCTGGCGATGGCCTGGTGAGTCTCTCCTAGAAAAGCGGTGTGATCGAGCGCCACGTTCGTGATGACGCTCAGCACCGGGTCCAGCACGTTGGTCGCGTCGAGCCGCCCGCCCAGGCCCACTTCCATGACGGCGACCTCGGCCCCCGCTTCGGCGAACAGCAGACAGCCCAGGGCCGTCACGATCTCAAAAAAGGAGGCCCCGACCTGCTCGGCCACCGGGCGCACCCGCGCCAGGGCTTGCAACACCACCGGCTGCGGCAAAGGCTGCCCCGCCACCACGAACCGCTCGGCAAAGTGGGTCAGGTGCGGGCTAGTAAACAGTGCCGCGCGCGTGTTGGCCGCCGTCAGAATGCTCGCCAGCGTGGCGGCAGTCGAACCTTTGCCATTGGTGCCGCCCACCAGCACGGTGCGGAAGTGCTGCTGCGGGTCGCCTAGCCCGGCCAGCAGATCCCGCACCCGCCCCAGCCCCGGATGCACGCCGAAACGCTGCCGGGCAAAAAGCCAGTCGAGGTCTGCCGGGATGTTGCGGTCGGGGCCTGCTGGGGACATGTTCATGCCTGCCAGAGTACGCCCAGCACACTACAGCCAGCACAGTGTCGTGAATAGAGTGCCGCCAGCAGGTGTCGTCAGTAGAGTGGGGCCAATCCGGGCCTTACTCAGGCGAATTGCCGCTTCATCAGCAGCAGCTTGAGTTCGTGGGGGCTGGTGGCCGAACTCATGGCGTCTTCCTCGAGCATCTTGCCGTCAAGCACCAACTGGGCGAGGTGCTGGTCGAAAGTCTGCATGCCCAGCATCCCGCCTTCCAGCAGGGCCTGCTTGATTTCCTCGGTGCGTTCGGGGTCCTTGATGCACTCGCGGACGGTGGGCGTTCCCAGCATGATTTCCATGCCCAACACGCGCTTGTTGTCGGCCCCCGGCAAGAGGCGCTGGCTGACCACGCTGATCATGCTTTCCGAGAGGCCCTGGCGCACCTGCTCGCGCTCGTGCGGCGCAAAGAAATCGATGATGCGGTTCACTGTGCGAATGGCGTCCTGGGTGTGCAGCGTACTGAGTACGAGGTGACCGGTCTGCGCGGCGCTGAGGGCCGCTTCCACGGTTTCTTTGTCCCGCATTTCCCCGATCAGGATGATGTCGGGGTCCTGCCGCATGGTGGCACGCAGGCCAGCTGAAAAACTCAGGGTGTCGATGCCCAGTTCGCGCTGGTTGATCATCGCCATGCGGTCGCGGTGCAGCACTTCGATGGGGTCTTCGAGCGTCATGATGTTGACCGGCTGGGTCGCGTTAATGTAGTCGATCAGGCTAGCGAGGGTAGTCGTTTTACCGCTCCCAGTCGGCCCCGTGACCAGAATTAAACCGCGTTCGTTGTCGGCCAGTTTCTTGAAGGTCTCGATGGGCAGACCAAGCTGCTCGAAGGTCGGAATCGGTTTGTCCTCGATAACACGCATGATCAGGCCCACGGTGCCGCGCTGAAAGTAGGCGTTGACGCGGAAGCGCCCCACACCAGCGATGCCGTAGGCAAAGTCGGCCTCGCGCTTTTGCAAGAACGTGTCCCACATTTCCTTACGGGGCATCATCTCGCGGGTAAATTCGGCAATGTGGTCGGGCAGCAGCCGGGTATCCCCGAAACGCACGATATTCCCGTTGACACGCCCGGAAGGCGGCGACCCGGCCCGCAGGTGAATATCGCTGGCACGTTCGCGCACGATGGCGGTAAGTAAACCCTGAAGGACGCTGCTCATGGCCTTAAACGTAGACCCCGGCCTCTTACAGCTTTAATGCAGCGCGTAAGAATAGACCTCTTGCAAAAGTGGGGGCCAGGCCGCCCCGAATTCCCGCTTTCGCCCTGCTGGGCGAGTAGAAGCAAACATAGAGCCGTTCTCCGAAATGATGGGCACGTCGGAACAACACCGCCGCCCCCTTCATTTTACGTCCTGCTCTTTCTTGTTTACTCGTTCCACCCGGCGAAAGCTGCGGCGCTGCCTGCCGACCCACTTTGTCCGGATGCATTGACTGTTTAATGATAATGAAATATCATTTTCAGGAGATGAACCAGACCCTTGCTCCGAAATCCATCCCCATCACCGTGCTGTGCGGTTTTCTAGGTGCGGGAAAGACGACCTTGCTCAACCACCTGCTGACCCAAACGGCGGGGCAAAACATCGCCGTGATCGTCAACGAATTCGGCGCAGTCAACATCGACGCCTCGCTGGTGGTCAAGACCGACGAGGAAACGATAGAACTGAGCAACGGCTGCATCTGCTGCACGCTGCGCGGCGACCTGTTGCAGGCCGTCGACAAGCTGCTGCGCGAGCGCACACTGGATTACATTCTGATTGAAAGTACCGGAATCGGTGAGCCGCTGCCGATTGCACAGAGCTTTTGCCTGACGCCCGAAGAGCTGGAACTGGACGACAGCATTCCCAACCTGGTGGGCCGAGTGCATGTAGACGCGATGGTGACCGTTGTGGACGCCGCGCAGTTTTTTCCGCTATGGAACCGCCAGGACACCATTCCAGGCGACGCCGACCCGAATGGACAGGGCGAGAGGGGCTTTGGCGAACTGCTGGCCGAGCAAATCGAGTTTGCCGACATCATCGTGCTGAACAAGGTGGACATGGCCGCGCCGCAGGACGTGCAGAAGCTGCGCGAACTGGCCCGCATCACTAACCCCCGCGCCCGCGTGTTAAAAGCCGTAAAGGGGCAGTTGCCCGCCAGCGAGGTGCTGAACGTGGGCCTGTTTGATGTCGACGCCGCGATGCAGCAAGACGCCTGGATGGAGGAACTGCAAAAGGAGCACACCCCCGAATCGGAGGAATACGGCCTGAGCACGCACATTTTCCGTAGCGACAAACCTTTTGACGAGGCCAAGTTTCAGGCGATGCTGCGACAGGGGCTGCCGCTCAATATCGTCCGCAGCAAGGGCTGGGTCAATTTTGGCGACGGCGTAGCGACCCTGTGGAACCACACCGGGCGGCAGCTAGCGCTAGAGCAGGCCGGAACCTGGCACGACCCCGCGCAGGCGTTCAGCGAAATCGTGTTTATTGGGCAGAACATGGATAAGGTAGGGCTGGACGCTTTGCTCGGTGGGGCGGTGCAGGGGTAGGGCGCTGGGATTGGTCACACGCCCCCCTATCCCGCTGCGTGGCCCCCTCTCCTACAAGGGGCGAGGGGCAAAACATACACACGCTACAGGCCACATGCACAGGCCCAACCACTCACCAAAAAGGAGTTCCCCCAAATGAGCAGAGAATGCTACCTCACCGGCAAGAAAAACATGGTCGTCAACAGGGTCATCCGGCGCGGCAAGGCGCGGGCCGAGGGCGGCGTGGGCCGCAAGGTCACGGGCGTCAGCAAGCGCACCCAGCGGGCCAACCTGCAAAAAAAGACCGTCCGCAGCGGCGGAAAAGTCAAGCAAGTCTGGCTGAGTGCCAGCGCCCTGCGCACCCTGGCGCGTGGCCCCCATAACGGCCTGGAGCTGGCATGAAACGCCTCCTGACCTTGGCCCTGCTGAGCCTGACAGCGGCGCAGGCCGCCCCATTACAGGTGAGCGCCACCAACACAGTGATTGCCGACTTTGTGAAGAATGTGGGGGGCAACCGCGTCAGCGTCAATACCATCGTTGCGGCGGGCGGCGACACACACACCTTTCAGCCCACCACCGGGGCCATTCGCGGGCTGGCAGGCAGCAAGGTTATTTTTGCCAACGGCGCGGGCCTGGAGCCGTGGCTGCCCCGCATGACGGAGGCCGTGAATGTTCCGGTGCAGCCGTTGACGGCAGGGCTAAAACTGCGCCTGGCTCCCGGCGGAGGCGAAGAAGGTACCGACCCGCACGCCTGGTGGGACGCGGGGCTGGCGACTGGGTACGCCCGCAACGTCGCCGACACTCTGACCAGACTCGACCCGGCGGGCCGGGCGACTTACCAGAACAACCTCAAGCGTTTTGTCGAGCAAATAAGCAGTGCAGATGGCTATGCCAAAGCGCAGTTTGCCCAGTTGCCCACCGCCAGAAAAACCATTGTGACCAACCACGACGCGCTGCATTACTTCGCCGCCCGCTACGGCCTGAAGGTCGTAGGCACGGTTATTCCCGGCCTCAGCACCGAACGCGAGCCGAGCGCCCAGGACATCGCCAAGCTAGTGCAGAACGTCAAAAAAGCCGGGGTCAAGGTGATTTTCACTGAGAACACCGTCAACGCCCGCCTCGCGCAGACGCTGGCCCAGGAAACGGGCGCAAAGATTGCCCCGCCGCTGTTTACCGACGCCCTTGGCCCGGCGGGATCGGGCGGTGAAACTTACCTCAAAGCCCTGAAATACAACGTGGATACGATGGTCAAAGCGCTACGGTGAACCACACGCCAAGTATTGATAACACCTTCGCAAGTGCAGTAGGGTAGCGCGGTGCTGGGTGTCGATCATCTCACCGTGCGTTACGGTTCACAGGTCGCCCTCGAAGACGCCACGGTGCGTTTCGAGGCGGGGACTTTCAGCGCGGTCATCGGCCCGAACGGTGCAGGCAAAAGTACTCTGCTTAAAACGCTGGTGGGCCTGCTGCCCGACCCAGGACACCACGTCGTTTTCGACAAGGGCCACAGCCCGCGCAGCTGCGTGGCCTACGTGCCGCAGCAGCAGACCCTCGACTGGGCTTTTCCGGTAACAGTCTGGGACGTAGCGATGATGGGCCGCACGGGGCGGCTGGGCTGGCTGCGCTGGCCGGGCAAACGTGACCGCGAACTGGTTGCAGACGCGCTGCAACAGACCGGGGTGTTCGAGCTGCGCGACCGTCATATCGGGGCACTGTCGGGCGGGCAGCGGCAACGGGTGCTGCTGGCCCGGATGCTGGCCCGCGAAGGGCACATTCTGCTGCTCGACGAACCGCTGA
>NZ_JAGLBG010000031.1 GCF_018260405.1 Deinococcus sp. | reverse complement strand
CAGTTGGGACAGATCTTTTGCGTAATGTCCCTACTCTACCCCTTTCCGCTTCGCAAGTCCCCCTGCTGAGCAGTTACAAAGGCTCTGTTGTTTATGGCCTTTTTATGCCGAGCGGAGCGAGTGACTTTGAATGAGCAGCTGGAATAATGGAGCCGTTTGGGGTGGGGTTCCACAAATGGCGTAATTATGCAAGCTGCTTTGGACTGTAGGCACAGACCATGACGACACTGACAGACTTGCGGGACGATCTGAACTACGACGCCTGGGCCAATGCCCGCGTACTGCGTAGCCTGGAAGCGGCGCACGGCGCACCGCAGCAGGCTGTGCGACTCCTGGGGCACGTTCTGGGGGCACAGCGGGTCTGGCTGGCCCGGCTGCGCGGCCAGGACACTTCGGCGGTCGCCATCTGGCCCGAGCTGAGCGCGAACAGGGGCACGAACCAGCCGGAACCGATTTCATCACCTTCGTGCGGGAAGGGCGGCCCCGAATCGGCATTCAGATCGGGTAGTACGTCCGCGCCCGGCCTTTAATAAAGTCGCGGGTCGGCAGCCAGATCAGCGGATTGCGCTCCTCGCACTCGGGCGGCGGGCCGTAGCGCACCAGACTCTCGACCTGCTCGAAGGGCACCCATTTGACGCCCACCACTTCCGGATCGGTAGGGTCAAGGTCACCGCTAAAGTGCGCGGTGAAGCGCGAGAACATGGCGTAGCACTCGTTTCTGGTGCCGCTCAGAAACTCGCCTTCGAGCAGACTGATAAAGTTCAGATCGGTGACGCTGAGGCCCGTTTCGACCCTGACCTGGCGCACGGCGGCGTCGGCAAAGGTTTCGCCCGCCAGCGCCTTGCCGCCCGGCAGACCGTAGAAGATGCTGCCGTCGTCCATCTTTTCCTCGACCAGCAGCAGCTCGTTGGCGTTCCGGACCAGATAGACGTGCGCGGCGCGTTTGAGGGGCAGGGTACGCGACAGGTGACTCATTGCTCCGTAGTCTAGCGGGCCTGCCGCGCTGCACGTGCGGGTTCTCCCAGACAATAGACCTCCTGCGAACGTCGCCGCATGGTTGGCCAGCAGGGCTCTGGGGGTCAAAAGGCAAGGGGCCTAGGGGCAAAAACTGCCCAGGCTGAAGGGTTTACAGGGGGCCATAGGCCAGCCCTTGTCGCAGCCAAACCTCAAGGCCGCACTCAGCCTGTTGCCCCGGCGTACCCGTACAGTAGGGGCATGACCAGACCCGAACGCGACGATATGGAAGGCATTCCCGGCGAAGTGGTGGACGAAGGCACCACCGGCGAACTGCTGAACGACAAGATGACTGCCGAGGACGTGCTGCGCGACAACGCCGCCGCCAACCAGACCAACGTGAACGACGAACCCGGCTTCGACGACGGGCAACTCGGCGGCAGCGACGGCGAAGACCGCCAGGGCGACCCCAACAACGACGGCGACAGCGACCTTGAAGGCGACGCCAGGGGGGGCACGGGCGCGGCCAAAAGCGGCGGTGTGGACGGCGGCCCGGCTCGCAAAAAGCCTCTGCCTGGGCAAAAGTAAAGCTGTAGGACACCAGAACCAAACAAGGAAGGCGCGGGGCCATGAGCCTGTGCCTTCCTGTTTTTTGCGCTCAGACTTAGAGCTAAAGTCTGGGCAATGGCGCAAGCATCACCGGGCAGGGGCCGACTTATTCGGCGTGATCGGTGTCCTTGAACAGCGGCAGATGCCCCAGCGCCGTGACTTCGGGCCGCTGATCGCCTTCGGTGAACACGGCCAGCACTGCCGTAAGTTCGCCGCCTACCTTGCTGATGATGTGCTCCAGTGAGTGCAGGGTGCCGCCGCTAGACACCACGTCGTCTACGATGGCGACCTTGTGGCCCCTGATCTTGGGCACGTCGAAGCCGTCAAGCACCAGCAATTGCGGCGTGCCAGTGGTAATGCTCACGACTTCCTCGGCCACCGGATTGACCATGTAAGGCTTGACAGTCTTGCGAATCACGATGTAGGGTTTGCCGCTTTCCCGACTGATAACGTGCGCCAGCGACAGCGCCTTGACCTCGGGCGTCACCAGTACCTCGACCTCGGGGGGCAGCAATTTGGCGAGGGCTTTCCCTGCGGCCTCGGTGACTTCGGTATCCCCGAGCATGTTGAACAGGGCCACGCTGGTCCCCGGCGCTACCTGAACGACGGGCAGTTCGCGGGTCACGTCGCCCACTTTCACTAGGTGCGTTTTCACCGGCCCAGTTTAATACGCTGGCCTGACCTACATGCCCATACTGTGGCGTATGCTCATTGCCCAGCTTAGCGACACGCACGTCGACCTGTCCCGCCCGGCCAAGGCACAGGCCCTCCAGCGGGCCGTAGCTCACCTGAACCAGTTGCCGCTGCGACCCGACGCCGTGATCGTCAGTGGCGACTGCGCTGAGCACGGCCCGCCCGGCGAATACGCTCTGTTCCGGGAACGGCTTGCCCCGCTGCCCATGCCCGTATACGTCATTCCGGGCAACCACGACCAGCGGGACGAACTGGGCCGCGCCGTGGGACCACAGGGTACGCAGGCGCTGGACGGCTTTATGCAGTACGTGGTCGAGTGTGACCCGCTGCGCCTCATTGCGCTGGATACCCATGTGCCCGGCGAAAGCGGCGGCCTGCTGTGCGAAAAGCGGTTGGGTTGGCTGCAAGACCGCCTGAGCGAAGCCCCGCAGACGCCCACCCTGATTTTTATGCACCACCCGCCGCTGGTCACGGGTATACAACCGGTAGACCGCACCGAGTTGGAAGGGGCCGGGGCTTTCGCCGACATCATCCGGCAACACCCGCAGGTGCGGCGCGTGGTGGCGGGGCACATCCACATGAGCACCGTCCAGCACCTTGCCGGAACCGTTCTGATGACCTGTAGCGGTACCGACGCGGCCTGGCTGCCCGATCTGGGCCAGCCTGCCAAGGTGCTGGCGCAGCAGCAACCCGCCTCTTGTCTGCTGCATTACTGGACTCCGGCAGATGACCTGCTGACCTACACCAGCGTAATCGGCCAGTATGGGCTGGTTACGCAGCACGACGGTGTGCAGTGGATCTGATGGCCCAGGTCGGCCCCCACGACAGGGACAGCAAGGCGGCTTGGCGGGCGTGGGCCTTCGCTGCCCGCCCGGCCATTGCCGATCAGTCCGGACAGGTCACGGCGCACCTGCGAGCGTTTTTACAAGCTCAGGGTGTCCGGCGTGTGCTGGCCTACCACCACCTGCCCGGCGAACCGGACGTGTCGGGGCTGCGCGGCGAATTCGAGCTATTCACGACCCGCACCCGCTTTAGGCCCCAGCCTCACCTGACGCTTCATGCCTGGGACACGGCCACCGAACGCAGCAAGGCAGGCTACCTTCAGCCGCCTGCCGACACGCCGCAGGTCCCACTAGGCAGCGTCGAGGCGGTGCTGCTGCCCGGCCTGGCCTACGACCTGCGCGGCGTACGCCTGGGCTACGGCGGCGGCTTTTATGACCGCCTGCTGCCGGGGTACACCGGCCTGACCATAGGCGTGGTCTGGTCAGCGCTGCTGGTGCCCAGGCTGCCTAGCGAAGCACACGACTGCCGCGCCGGGTACCTGGCCACCGAGCGGACTTGCAAAGCGGCGAGGCAAAGCGAGTAGGCACAAAGAGCTTTCGGTGAAAGTGAACCGGTAGAGCTGCGAAGCAGAGTGAATCTGGACGCTTGACCCGCGTCACGGTAGCCAGGAGCTACCCAACAACCAGAACACAGGGGCCAGAACACAGCGGCCAGGACTCCACGGCGCAGGAACCCCCCCGGCTCCGGCTTGCGCGTCAGGGGCAGGGAGATGACTCTAGAGCTCTGGCCGTCAAGCTGACGGGGTGCGCCGCTAGGTCACTGAATTCGGCCCGCGCTCATCTGTGCCTCAGCAGGTCGGCGGCGATGATGACCTTCTGGATTTCGCTGGTGCCCTCGTAAATTCTCAGCAGGCGCTGGTCACGGTAAAAGCGCTCGAACGGCGCGTCCTTGACGTAGCCCATGCCGCCCGCTACCTGCACGGCCTTGTCGGCCACCTGCGAGAGCATCTCGGTGGCGTGGTACTTGGCGACGCTCGCCATACGTTTGACGTCCTGGCCCTGATCCACCATCCAGGCGACCTTTTGCCACAGCACGCGGCTGGTCTGAATGGCGATTTCCATCTCGGCCAGCATGAACTGCACCGCCTGAAACTCGGCGATGGGCTTGCCGAACTGCTCGCGGGCCTGGGCGTGCGCCACCGAAAGGTCGAGCAGACGCTGCATGGCTCCGGTGCTGCGGGCAGCGATCCCCACGCGCCCGTTGGTCAAAATGCCCAGCGCCTCGCGGTAGCCCTGGTGCTCGGTACCCAGCAGGTTAGCCGCCGGAATTTCGGCGTCTTGAAAAATCACCTCGGCGCTCAGTGCGCCCTTCTGGCCCATCTTATCGTCGATCTTGCCGATGCTGACGCCGGGGGTAGTGCGCGGCTCGATCAGGAAGGCGCTCATGCCGCGTGGCCCCTGCGTGGGGTCGGTGATGGCGATGACCGTCAGCAGACCGGCAATCGGCGCGTTCGAGATGTAGTGCTTGGTGCCGTTGAGCACGTACACGTCGCCTTTCTTTTCGGCGCGGGTGCGGATGTTGGCCGCGTCGCTGCCGCTGCTCGGCTCGGTGATGGCAAAGCCCGCGACGCACTCGCCCGCTGCCATTCGGGGCAAAAAGCGTTTTTTCTGCTCCTCGTTGCCCAGCTTGACCAACCCACTGGTACCAATGCTGGCGTGCGCCGAGATCATGCCGCCGAAGCCCATGTGGCCCTGGCCCATCGCCTCGTACACCGAGCAGCGCCCCAGGCTGCCCAGTCCCACGCCGCCATACTCCTCGGGAATGCTCAGGCCAAACAGCCCCAGGTCGGCGGCAGCTTTCATCAGCTCAGGCGGCACGCTGTTGGTTTCCTCGATCTCATGGGCACGGTCTTCCACGCGTGTCAGCACAAAATCGCGGATGGTCGCCTGCATTTCCTGCAAGTCCCTGGGCAGATTAAAGTTCATTTGGTCAATCCTACGTCCTGACCCGCCATTAGACCTCTTGCCAAAGTTTCCCGGTGATTCTCATGAGGTTTACTCCTACTCTCCCTGCTCGGCTCTCCCTACTCGGCGAGAGTGGGGAGGCGGGGTGGCCCGACCCCCCACTTTTGCAGGAGGTCTATTCAAAGGCATAACCCGGTGGGTGGGGTGAGGTTGGCGTGGAGTTCGCAGAGTCATAGTCACGCAGTCATACAGTCACGTAGGCAATAAGCACATAGGCAATAGGCACGGGCGCACTTCCAATTGGGTAGCCGCTTTTGCTATGCTCTTACGGTTGCATGTCTGCCCCTGCCCCTGACGCCTCATCGGGCAAGACCCCACGGGTCAGTGCGTAGCGAGAGCGTGACAGCGCAGAAGTTATTAGGGCAGAACCCCGAAAGGGCAGTACCTAAGGAGAGCCTCATCATGGAAATGACCGTCAAACCCCGCACCAGCCAGGAAAAACTGGCTGAAGGATTTATCCCCGCCGTCGCCTACAACAAGGAAAAGAACATTTCTTTTGCCCTCAACCGCAAGGAATTCGACCGCGCTTTCCGCCGCACCAGCACCACTGGCCTGTTCGACATCACCGTCGAAGGCGGCGAAACCTTCCCCGCACTGGTCAAGGCCGTGCAGATGGACAAGCGTAAGCGCCTGCCCATTCACGTGGACTTCTTCATGGTGACCTACGGCGAAGCCATCGAAGTCAGCGTGCCCGTGCACACCACCGGCAAGAGCCAAGGCGAAATCGAAGGCGGTCTGGTCGACATCGTGACCCACCAGCTCCAAATCGTGGCTCCCGGCCCACGCCGCATTCCGCAGGAACTCGTGGTAGACGTGACCAAGCTCAAGATCGGCGACCATGTCACTGCTGGCGACATCAAACTGCCCGAAGGCTGCACCCTGGCCGCCGACGCCGACCAGATCATCATCAGCGTGCTACCCCCACGTCTGACCGCTGAGGAACTACAGGCCGAAACGCAGGCCGCTCAGGTGGCTGGTCTGGTGGCCGCAGGCGAGCTGTCCGAGGAAGCTGCCGCCGCTGTTCTGGAAGGCGACGCCAGCCTCGAGGAAGCCAAAGCCGAGACCGAAGAAGGCAAGGATCTGGACAAGGACAGCCCCGAGGCCTAAGGAAACCGCAGCTGATTTTTCCTGCTGCCGGGCCGGAATTCCTGTATGGGGTTCCGGTTTTTCTGGTTTGGTTTGCGCGTAGCGTGACTCAGCATACCTCTGCCCAGTTTGCTAGCCCCCCACCACTAAATCCAGAACACATCAAGTAAAGGTAACGTGCAGCATAATGTCCGTTTAAGCTGTCTTTCCGAAATTCTCATGTTGCCCGACGCACCAGCAGCCAACATAACAGCATGAAACATATTCTGTTCCCTACAGTTGCCGACGCTGACGCCTTCATTGCTGACCTCCAGAGCCAGGGTGTCGTGGCTCCCACGGTGGGCACCACGACCCTCAACCGCCGCACGGCTCCTGTCGCCACCGATGCCACGACTACGACTGCTACGACTGCCGTGGTCGAAGGCGGCGGCACGCCTGAAGACGCTGGTGCTGGTGCGGTCAAAGGCACGGGCGTAGGTGCCCTGGTGGGTGCTGCCGCCGGTATCATTGGCGCTGGGGCAGTCGTTGCCACCGGTGGCCTGGCCTTGCCCGTGATCCTGGGCATGACCGCCCTGGGTTCGGGCGTGGGCGCCGCGGTAGGCGCAGCAGGCGGCGCGGCTGGTGTCGATGAAACTGGCAGCGGCTACGCGGCCACCACCGTTGATGACCACTACTACGATCACCTCAACACCACCGTCGGTAACGGTGGCCGCGCCGTCGCCGTCGATGACAACGTGGCTACTGACGTGCTCAACGCTGCGGTGGCCCGTCACAACGGTCAGTTTGTCAGCGCCGACACCATCGCCCGCGCTTAACCTTTAAGCCAAGTTTTTAGGCCCCTGCCAGATGGCGGGGGTTTTTACTCTTCGGTCTCTGTGGCCTGTAACACACGCTCGATTCGCCGGTCTGGAATCAGCCAGCCCAGAGCCACCGCCATCAGGGCCAGACCCGCCACCACCACGCCGATATGCCCGAAAAATGGGGCCACGATGGCAACAAGGTAGCCGACCAGCGACAGCGTTTCCTTGAGGCCCCGGCCCATGGCCTGAGCCAGCAGACTATTTTGCGGGCCAGCAGCGATGATCGCCCGCGTCAGCAGCAGCCATGACAGGGCGCACATCAGCGCCACGATGCCGTAGCAGGTCATGGGAACCGGTGCAAAGTGAGACTCACCCGCCCAGCCGGTGACATACGGAAACAGTGAAAGCCAGAACAGCAGATGCAAGTTAGCCCAGAGGAGCTGCCCACCGATCCGCCTAACCGTGTGCATCAGGTGATGGTGGTTATTCCAATATATGCCGACATAAATAAAGCTGAGGGCGTAGCTCAGCAGTGTGGGCCACAGTCTGTACAGCGTTGACCAGTCATGACCTTCTGGGCGGGGCAATTCCAGCACCATGATGGTGATGATGATTGCCAGAACCCCATCCGAGAAGGCTTCCATCCGCGCTTTATTCATCAGTAACCCCGGTCATTTTTTGCGCTTGCTGGCTCTGGCAGCAGCTTTGGCGGCCTTTTCCTCAGCGCGCTGTTTCTCGGCGACTTCACGGCCCACGTCTTCCATCAATTGAGCGCCAGCGACATCGACCTGCTTTTGCAGACCGAGCAGGGTGCTCACCACCATATTGTTCAGAATGCGCTCCAGCTGTGGCCTGGCCCACTTGTAGCGCAGGCGGGCATTAAGGGTCAGCGTGACCTCGGTGCCGCCGGGCATGGCCTTGAAACTCCAGCCCTGAGTCATCTTTTCGATGGGGCCAAACGGTGCGACGCTTTCCCAGCCGCCGCGCAGGGGGGCCTGAAGCTGCCCGTACTTCGCCTGAAACTTGAGACCCAGCAGATTACGCGCCAGTTTGAAGTTAACCAGCGCATTATTCGTCAAGCGGCCCTCGCCCTCGTAGGCGGCGCTGACATAATTCCTGTCCCACTTGACGCGGCGGCCCGGTTCGAGCGCCAGCCGGTAGAGCACGTCGGGACGCGCCCTGATCGGCAGGGTCTGTTTGATCTGTATGGTTTCGGACATTAAGGCAGTCTAGCGCGGGAGGCCCAGCCGCTCGGAGCAGACGCGTCCCCGCGTAGCCGCCCATCTTGCACCCCCCGGCCTCCTCTGCTACTCTGTTCGGGCCTGAGCAGTAACAGGTAGCACTACACGGGTTCTTAGCTCAGTTGGTAGAGCGGCGGTCTCCAAAACCGTAGGTCGTAGGTTCAAGTCCTTCAGGGCCCGCCAAATCTTTCCCCGCCTCGCGCGGGGATTTTTATTGCGGTGCTCCATCGGCCCAGCAGTCGGCCCAGTAATCAGCCCAGCAGTCGGCTCAGTAATCGGCCCAGTGCCGCGCCAAAGCGGCTAGAATAGCGCCTATGGCTGATCTTGACCGTGCGCGCGAGGCCCTTCGCGCCAGCATGACGGCGTGGGCGATCCTCGAAATCCGGGGCGATCAGGCGCATGTCCGCTCCGCTCCCGACCTCGACGAACTGGCGGTGCATCTCGAACGCGTGGACCCGAACTGGAGTCTGACCTGGGGCTGCGACAGTGTCTCTCCCTGCGTGGTTCGGGCCAGACTCAGCGTGTTGGGAACGGTTCGTGAGGGCCTCGCTACCGCCCCGTCCCTTGCCGATGCCAAGCTGGCGGCCCTGGGCGAGGCGGCGCGGCTGTACGGGGTCGCCCCGGCCACAGAAGGCCACTGGGTCGAGTATGACCCCGAAGACGGCCCCAATACCGCTGATCTGGAAAGCGACCCCCGGCCCGAATCGGCAGCTCGGCCAGCCCAGCTCTCCCCCGAGCCGCCGCGCGATCCCCAGATGGAAAAGGCCCGGCAGCATATCGAAGACCTCATCGAGCAGCTCAAGGTGGTCGGCAAGAACAAGGAGGCGGCCCGCATCCTGATGCGCGGTTACGGCGAGACCGTGGAAGAAAGCCGCGCCATCTACAAAGAGCTGTCAGCCATTCTCAAGGGCTGAGGCGTGCATAAGTTCATTGCCATCGGAGACGTACACGCCGACTTTCCGCTGCTGTGGGAAGCGCTGCGGAGTGCAAGCTGCATGACCGCCGACTTTCGACCCACGCCCCCTGTGCTGGCCGGGCTGTATCAGGTCATTCTGATTGGGGATCTGGTGCACCCAAAAAGTCAGGAGGCCTATAACCGGCTGACCGGCCTGCGGCCTTTCGACTCACACGATCAGGAGCACCTGCTGAGCGCCGCCCGTGAGCAGATCACGGCGCTGGACCTGCTCAGGCAATATCAGGACGCCGCGCCACACGCCGTTCATATTATTCTGGGCAACCACGACGCCAACGTGCTCGATCCGGCGCACCTGCTCGGCACGTCGGGCGGGGTGCGGCATGTAGAGTTCGACCCTGAACGGGGCGGAGTCCACCTACCTCAGCGCCTGCACAGCTGGATGAGCCGCTTCCCCCGTGAGGTCCGCATCGAGGCCTTGCAGTTTGCCCACGTGTCGCCGCTGCCCGCACACCAGTTTTACGACGACCTGTTCTACAGCGACCGCAGCTCGAAGCATTGGTTCCGCGACACCCCCGAATATGTCGATATGGCGGGTCTGGACTTTGGCGTCTACGGCCACACGCAGCTCGACGGCGGCATTCTGATTCACCGCGACGACAATCAGACCCCCCGCTTTGCCATGATCGACGCCCTACACAGCCGTGAATACCTCGAAATCATGTACGACGAGGCAGGCCAGCCCAACCTCCGCAGCATCAACGCTGTCCCTTTCTAGAGCATTTTGCAAAAAGGTGGTGCTCTTTTGACCCTCTTTTTGCCGAGTGGAACGAGTGAACAAGAAAGAGCAGGACGTAGAATGAAGGGGGCGGCGGCGTTGTTCCGACGTGCCCATCATTCGGAGCACTGCTCTAAGGAGCTGCCGGGTAGAGAGGGCCGCATGACGCCCCTTTACCCCGAGTGTTACACCCGGCAGCTGCTCATGCCAACTGCTCTAAAGTTGACAAGCAGCATATGCGCCGTTATCCTTAACCCCGCTGCTTTTAGGGCAGCCGCAGTTTTTACCACATGGTCCGGTAGTGTAGCGGTTAGCATATCTGCCTGTCACGCAGAAGGTCGCGGGTTCAAATCCCGTCCGGACCGCCAAGCTCCGCAAGGAGTACGGCTAGGTAGCTCAGCTGGTAGAGCAAACGATTGAAAATCGTTGGGTCGCCGGTTCAAATCCGGCCCTGGCCACCAAGTCAGAACCTCGCCCAGTGCGGGGTTTTTTCTTTTTTCTCACCGCACATCAACCGTACACATCGCTCTTTTCCTTTCTAACAGGCATCATAGGCAGTGAGTACCGCCCCAGGCTCATTTCCAATTCAGGGGCCAGCACATAGCCACTCTGGTCTTGCCGCCGTGGGAACAGGCCTACGATCTCCCGCGAACACCAGCGGCCGGGGCCAGACACATTCCCCTGAGCGGTCGAGGCCCAGCCGGGGCGGAGGATACATGACAGACAACAAAAAACCAAGCCGTGACCAGGGCCGTCAGCGCCCAGGTCAGCAGGATCAGCGCACTTCACAAAGCGGCCCGGCGCGTGGCCGTGGCCCAGCCCGCCCCAGCACACCGCCCGCCCGGATGGCTTTTGGCGACGACGGCAACTGGAATTCTGAGCCGGTCGGCAACGCTAACGCGGGTGCGGGGCGGGGCCAGCCGAGAGACCAGCAGGGCGGTGGCCGCACAGACCGCGCTGCCAGTCAGGGCCGCTCGCAGGGAGAGCGTTCCCAGAGTGGTTCTGTACAAAGTGGTTCTGCACACAGTGGTGCTGCACAGCCACGCACCGGGCGCCAGGAACAGCAGCGGGGACGCTCCGGGTCACGCGGCGGTGCAGGCCGCACCGAAACGTCCGCGCCTGCGCCCAGTTCGGCCCCCGCGCAGGCCAGCGCTGTCCAGATCGCCGGGCCAGCCGAGTGGCCCAGACTGCTGGGCGAGCGCCAGCCGACGCCCGTACAGGAGCAGGCTATTCCCCAGCTGTTGGCCGGGCGCGACGTGGTCGTTACGGCCCGCACCGGCAGCGGCAAGACCCTGGCGTTCCTGATTCCGGCGGTGGCCCGTGGCATCGGCATGCAGACCCCGGGCGGTATGAACCCGGAAGTCCTGATCGTCTCCCCTACCCGCGAACTGGCCGTGCAGATCCGTGACGTGGCGCTAGGGTTGGGGATGCCCGCCGGGCGCATCACGGGCGGTATCTCGCCCCGCGAAACCAAGCGGGAGGCGACGGCTAAAGGCGTGGTCAGCGGCACGCCAGGACGCCTCAAGGACCTGATCGACAAGCGCGAGCTTTCGCTAACCAACGTCAAGTACGTGGTGCTGGACGAGGCCGACGAGCTGCTGTCACTGGGCTTCCTGAAAGATGTCGAGTGGATCGTCGGGCAGGCCCGGTCGCAGGCCGCCACCCGCAAGACCGACATTCAGGTGGCGCTGGCCTCAGCGACTTTTCCCAACGAGGTCCGCAGCGTCGCGGCCCGCGTGCTGCGTAACCCGGTCCGTATCGACATCGAGCCGCCCGCCGCGCTGGCCCCGCTGGCCCCCGGCGAAGTGGCCGCTGCCGGTGAAGGCCGCGCGGAACACGTGGCTGCCGATACCACCCGCCCTGAGCTGCTGGCGCACGCCGCCGCCGAAATCCGGCAGGTGCTAGCGGAACCCGGCGGCTGCGTGGTGGTCTTCTGCCGCACCAAGGCGCTGGCGAAAAAACGCGCCACCGACCTGGGACAGATGCTGCCCGGTGAACAGGTCGTGGCCCTGCAAGGCAACATGGACCAGCGCAAGCGCGAAGCTGTCATGGCCCTGCTGCGTGAAGGCAAAGCGCGGGTGCTGGTCGCCACCGACATCGCCGGGCGCGGCATCGACTTGCCCGAAGTGCGGCTGGTTATTCACGCGGACGTGGCGACCACCTCCGAAGATCATGTCCACCGTTCGGGCCGGACTGCCCGCGCCGGGCGCGGCGGACGCAATCTGGTGCTGCTGATTCCCGAGCAGCGCGGGCGCTGGGCCACCGTGAGGCGCGGCCTACCCGAGCAGTTGCACCCCCCGCGCACCCCCCAGGAACACAGCATCGACAAGGACATTCAGGAAAAGCAGGGCGTAGGCTCCGGCAATGGCGTAGACAGTGGGGGCCGCTCGGGACAGCGCGCAGGACGCGCTCAGGACGGGTACGGACAGGGCCGCAGCCAGCAGGGAACAGGAGGCCGTTCGTCGTCCGGCTCCGGCAGCCGCGCCGAAGGCAACGGGCCACGCCGCACAGGCCGCCGCTGAAGACCGGGTAAATAAAGAAGTTGCCTTGTGCCCATCTCTTACGGCCCTGTAGAGCTGCAGCGCAGGGCCAGGGCAGCAGACAAACGGGTTTCCCGGACGTGGGGTGGGCAACCCGGTGCCCTTGTGGGTGGTCAACCGAACAGACGGCAGTCCGTTTCAGTCTTTAGCCTCAGTCTTCAGCGGCGGGCGCAGGCGTTTCGGGATGCGCCGCTCCATTACCGCGTGTGCTGAAAATAGTGGCGATCACTACCAGCAGGCCGCCCAGTAGCCCGCGTACACCCACCTGCTCATGAATCAGGACGTAGCTGAAAAGAGTGGCCGTTACTGGTTCCAGTGCGTAGATCAGGCTGGCCTCGGCGGCGCTGACGTGACGCTGCCCCAGCGTTTGCAGCAGCGTGGTCACAGCGGTCGCCAGAAGGCCAAGGTACAGCAGTGGCCCCCACGCAGCTGACGGCGCAAGCAGGTGCTGCGGCGCAGCGAATAAGGCCCAAAGCCACGCCAGCGCCGCCACACAACTCACCTGCGCCAGCGTGAACGCCAACGGCGGATGTCGGTGGGCCTGCCGCTCCAGCGCTACGATGAACCCGGCGTAGGTAAAAGCGCAGGCCAGCGCCCAGAAATCCCCGACGACCAGCTTGCCGCCCTCCCAGGACAGCAGGGCCAGCCCCGTAACCGCCAGCGGCAACGCCAGCCAGAGTGCCAGCGGCATGTTGCGGCGCTGCGCCACCACTAACCAGACTGGCACCAGCACCACGCTTAGGGCCGTAAAAAAGGCGGCCCGGTTCGCTCCGGTGGTTTGCAGGGCCACGGTCTGGGTGCCGTACCCGGCGATGAGCCACAGGCTGATGATAAAGCCGTCGCGCCACAGCGCTGGACTGCCCAGCGCACGCTGAGGCGTGGCCTCGGCAGCGGTCGGGCGCGGCCAGAGCACAAGAGGCACCAGCGCCAGCGCCCCGATCAGAAAACGCCAGGCGATCAGCACGGACGGTTCAAGCAACTGGCCCAGGGTCTTAACCACCGCGAAGGTGCTGCCCCAGATGGCCGTGACCAGTACAAGCAGCGCAAGGCCGCGCAGGTGGGAATTCATCGACTGCAAGTTTAACGGCCCAGGGCGAAACGTCGCACCGGGGCCGTAGTCAGCTATAAATTCAGTTGACCAGTTTAGTCTTGTTGGTCATAAAGTCTTGCAAGACGTACTGACCGATGTTCTGCGGCGTCGTGAAGTACGCCTTACCGCGCGTCATCTCCGACACGCGGCGCACGAAGCCCACCAGATCGGGGTCGCGGGCCAGCATAAAGGTATTGACCTGAATCCCGCTGCGGCGGCAATTGGCGACCTCGCGCAGGGTTGCGCCCAGCACATAAGGGTCTAGGCCGTAGGCGTTTTTGTAAATCCGTCCGTCGGGCAAGGTGAGGGCGCTGGGTTTGCCGTCGGTGATCATCACGATCTGTTTCATGTCTTTGTTTTCGCGCTTCAGAAGCTGTTGCGCCAGCCGCAGCCCGCCCGCCGTGTTGGTGTGGTACGGCCCGATCTGCGCCTGCGCCAGCTTGCCAAGGGGCACTTCCTCGGCGCTGTCGTGAAACAGCACGAACTTGACCGTGTCGCCGGGGTACTGCGTGCGAATCAGGTGAGCCAGGGCCAGCGCGACCTGCTTGGCGGGGGTAAAGCGGTCCTCACCGTACAAAATCATGGAGTGAGAGCAGTCGAGCAGCACCACCGTCGCCGCCGAGGAGTTGTACTCGGCCTGCCGGATGACCAGGTCGGATTCCTCCAGCTGATCGAAGCCCTTATGAATCACGTTGCTGAGGGTGGCTGTGGTATCCAGATTGAGCGTGTCGCCGAACTCGTAATTCTTGAGTTCCCCGCTCATCTCGGTACCCGAAGCGTACTCGCGGGTGTCGTGCGCTCCGGCGCTGCTGCGGCCCAGGCCCCCCATCAGGTCGCGCAGGCTCTTGTAGCCCAGAAAGTCAATGCTTTTATCGGTCAGTTGAAAGGTGGCGTCGCCGGGATTGCCGTGACCGCCGCCCTCGCCGTCTTCATCAAATTCCTTGCGAATAAAGCCGTCTTGCTGCAACTTGTCCATCAGGCGCTGAATCTGCTGGCCCAGCGCGGTTTCGCGCACGTCGTCGGCCTGCATGGCTTCCATCAGCTGCTCTTCTGGAATCATGCCGCGCTCGGCCAGGGCTTCCAGAATGGCGTCGAACAGGTCGTCCATACTGGGCCGGGCATCGGGGTCGGGGTCGTAGGGGTCGTTCATGCCCTGACCCAGCAAGGCTTCTTGAATCATTTGCATCAGTTCGCCCGAATCGAGCTGGTCAAGTTCGCCTTCAAATTTGCTGTACCGCGTGATGCGTGCCATATGCCCTCCGGTGAGCTACAGCATGAGGCCTTAGGCAAACGGCGTTTGTAACGCTGACTGCTCATGCCATGCAGCTTTCAAGCTGACTGGCCCATCAGAATGCTCAACGTGTTGGCAAGCAAGCACCCCCATTCGGGGGGGAGGAACCAACAAGGCCCACACTGAGCCCAAATGGGCATATGAGTGTAAAATTTCACACACCTGGAAATGCTTCCAAAGGCTCTGGGACGGCGTTTTCGAGTCGCCAGAGATACCGAAAATTGCGCCCCAGCCAGCGTTTACACCCTACATTTGGGGCACGTCTGCGTAAGCAAGCTGTCAGAGACAGCGGTCTATTCTTCTCTTAGTCGCTTGAACTACTCAATACCTCGCCCAAAGCCGCGACTGGTAGATGCCCAGGAAAGACAAGGAGAACGAGAATGAAAATTAACCATAAAGTAATCGCCCTTATGACCGCCCTCGCCGTAGGTGCCGCCTCGGCAGCCACGACCCAGACCACGGCTGGCACCACCATCAGCAACACCGCCTCGGCCAGCTTCACCGACCCCGCTAACCCCGCAAGCACCGCCCCGCTGACCGCCACCTCCAACACCGTAAACACCACCGTGCTGCCCAAGCCCAGCTTTGACATTGCTTACACCGATGGCACCGCCGACGGCAACACGCTTGCCAACACCACCGTCGTGACCACTGGCGCGGTTCCTGGTCAGAGCATCTACACCGGGTACTCCGTGGTCAACACCGGTAACGTAGCCCTGGACGTGGTGCTGAATGCCGATACCACCGGAAGCGCTGTGGGCGCAACCGTGCAGTACTACTACTACGACTCCACCAAGACGAATAACCTGGGCGCAGAAATCACCGCTGGCGGCACCGTAACCTTGGCCGCAGACAACCCCGCCACCACCGGCACCGACGAAGGTCTGGTCAAGATCGTGCAGGTCATCACCCTGCCCACCGACCCCACCAAGATCACCCCCACCAGCGTCTTCGGTGCTTCGCCCGAAGGCAGCGTGACGGGTACTGCTGGCACTGACCCCCTGGTCACCCCAGGAAACGGTTACGCCACCGGCACCACCGCTTACGAGGACAGCAAGGCGGTCGACACCGACCTCCAGTTCACCAGGGTCACCGTTTACGCCCCCGCGCTCGACAACAACCCCAACACCCCCACCACCCCCACCAACCCTGTTGACTCGGCTGGCAACCCCATCACCGATCCCACCAAGATTCCCCCGGTGACTAGTGTTGATGTTCCCACGCTCGCCTCCGGCACCACTGGCGACAACACCCCTGTGGTACCCACCCCCGGTTATGTCACCCCCGGTGCGCCCGCCAGCGACCCCACCCCCGGCGGCACACCCATCGTGCCCAATGTGGCAGGCGACGTGCAAACCGCTTACCCCAAAGCCGATAACAACAACACCACCCCCGATACGGTGGTGTTCACCAACACCCTGACCAACACCGGCGGAGCCACCGACAAGGTGCAACTGTTCCCCGCACTGGCCGACGGCACGCCTGACCCTGCCTACACCTTTGACACCGCCACGGGCACCTTCACCAACAGCACCACCGGCGTGACCGTGCGCTTCCTCGATCCGCTCACGGGCGCAGTGATCCCGGTTTCGACCGACCCCAATAACCCCACCACGGCCTTCTACCCCACCGTGACGGTGCCCAACGGCAGCACTGCCGTGTACCGCACCGAAGTCACCTACCCCGACACCAACGACAGCGACCCTATCCAGCCCGTGACCGTGAAGATCGGCGCCGACTCGCTCAAGGACGCCGACCTGGTTTCCAACAGCACCACCACCAACACCATCATGCCGCCCGCCGCGCAGTTCGGTGACACCACCCCGGCCCAGGGCGCAGTCAACATCCCTGCCCCGGTGCAGACGGTCAACCCCGGCACCACCGCCAGCCCCACGGCCACTGCTGGCTACAACAGCCCCGACCAGACCGACCGCACCGCCGTGTTCCCCATGGACGTGGTCAACAACGGTCAGTACAACGACAGTTTCACGCTAAGCGGCAGCGTTACGATCGGGGGCGTCGCCGTGCCTGTCCTGTACTACGACGCCAACGGCGCCCTGCTGCCCCGCGTCAGCAGCGACTCGAACAGCCCCGACTACAACAAGTTCATTACCCCTGTCGTGGCTCTCGGCGCAGAAATCAAGGTTTACGCTGTGATCGACGTGCCTACGGCGGCCCCGGCTGGCGACTACACCGTGAGCCAAACCGCTGTCGGCAACTACAGCACCATCAACATGACCGACACCAACGACATTATCCGCGTAGCCCCTGCGGGTAGCATCGCTGTTGCCAAATTCGTCGCCAAGGCGGGCGTGGCTGCGGGTAGCAACCCGGTCAACGGCATTGATAACCCCACTGGCTACACCGCCACCGGGGCCAACGGGGCCAAGCCTGGCGACACCCTGAGCTACAAGATCATCGGGAAGAACGGCTACAACACCCCTGTGGCCAACTTCGCCCTGTGCGATACCGTGCCTGCCAACACCCTGTTCAGCAGCGTAGCCCTGAGCCCCGCGCCCAGCAAGACCATCTACAGCGTTGATGGTGGCAGCAACTGGACGGCCACCGCCCCCGCCGCTGGCCTGGCCGCTGGCACGGTCATCTGCGTCGCCCCCGACACCGACAGCAATAGCCTGCCCGACGCCCTGCCTGCTGGCACCACCTTGACCGCTGACTTCAGCGTCACCATCAAGTAAACCCCCTCTTTCGGTGCACCTCTTACTTATGGGTGAGGTGCGCCTTTTTTCAAACAAAGACTCCATTTTAATTTTTCGCACATTTGAGTGCGCCCCCACCTTCCATGAAGTGTATTCATGGCCCGCAAGGAGAACCGTCATGGCCCGAACTTCCCTCAAGCAACTTTGCATTATGACTGGTCTACTGACGGCCAGCAGTACCGGCCTGGCAGCCAGCACACCAGCTGGAACCCAGATCACCAATCAGGCCCTGGCGACTTTTAGTCCGCTTCGTCCCGGTGAACCCACCAGCGCAATGAGCAATACTGTGATTACCACTGTTCAGGCCGTGTGCGCCGTGAGCATTACACCGAACGGCAGCACCGACGCGACTGTTCTGGCGGGCGAGCGGGCCACTTTCCGGTACACGCTGACCAACGCCGGGAACGAAACGAGCAGTATTGCGGTGTCAGGAAGCGTCGGCGGCCTCAGTCCCGCCGCGCAGCTGTCGCTCTACGTAGATGCCAACGGTAACGGTCAGGTAGATCCGGGCGAGCAGCCATTAAGCCAGGTCAATTTGCCCAGCGACGGTACGGCCAAGCTCATTGCTGTAGTTGATACGGCGCAGGGGTCGCAGGGGACGGGCCTTCTTAGCCTGGTGGCTTCCTGTGGCGGCGCCGCCAGCGCCCGGATCGCGGTCAACCCCCCTCCAAGTCTGAATGTTCAGAAAAGTTTTGACCCAGCAGTCATAAAGCCTGGCACCGATACCACGGTGCATGTCACGACCACCAACAGCAGCAGCTATGCCAGCCGCGAAGTGATTCTGACCGATATGCTCAGCGATGAGACTGCTCAGGGACTGACTTTTGTGGGCGGCAGCGCCACCACTTCGGCAGGAACCATCGAGTACACCACTGACGGGACCACCTGGACTACCTCCCCATCTGCCAGCGTCGTGGGAATCCGGGTGAGGGCGTCCGAACTCGCAGCAGGAGCGGCGCTGAACCTCAACTTCCGCATGCACGCCAGCGACCCCGCCGACGGCAAGAAAATTCTGAATGTCGCCACAGCCCTGACAGGTGGAGCCTCATCCAGCGGCAGCGCGACCGTCGATGTCCATTACAACCCAGGCGTCGCTATTGGCCCAGTCGGAAAGCCGCTCGCTCCGGAAGGCACGCCAGCCGATAGCCAGACTCGGGCTTTCGCTGTCACCGGACAGCAGGTTTGCTATGACCATACGTTGCAGAACACAGGGGATGTCAAAGACACCTTTCAGATCACGGTGACCTATCCCCAGGGCGGCGCGACCAGCGTTATCGAAAACGCCAGTGGTCAGCCATTGACGCTCCCCCTTTTGCTCAATCCCGGCGAAACTTCGGTGGTTCGAATCTGCTACACGCCTAACCGCACAGGAGCATTAGCGGGCCTGATCACCGTGACCGGTTCACGCGGCACTTCCAATGCCACGACCGACCTGATCAGCGACGTTCAGAACGGACTGCCCGAACTCAAGAAGTCATATGTCGCCACTGGTACCACTGTAGACGGCCAGCCCGTGACGCTCGCCAACGGAGACAGCGTCGCTGTCGGCAACACCATTACCTACAGCCTGAGTGTGCATAACCCTTATCAGCGCACGCTAAGCGGTGTGGTTATCACGGACCCCGTGCCCTCTCACGTCGACTACGTCCCGGGCAGCGCTTCTGGTGCTGGCGTCGGGTCCGGCACTCTTGGCGCAGAATCGTTGACCTGGAATCTGGGAACATTAAATGCCGGAGAAACCCGCACCCTCACCTTCGTGACCAGGGTCAGCAGCCGGGCCATCGACGGCGAAAACCTGACCAATGTCTTTAATATGGTCTCGACTGAAATTACCGACCCCATTAAGAGCAACGAAGTCAAGACGCCGGTCTGGAACGCCAGCCTGCTTATTACGAAGGATGTTTCAGCGCCAGTGGTGACCTACGGTGACCGCCTGAGCTACACGCTCAGGATCACCAATACCTCGGCCACCACCGCCATTGGGGACGCCATTGTGACCGATACTCCGGCCAAAGGTCTGGAATATATCGCTGCCACCAGCAAACTGGGCGGCGCGGCCCTGGGCGATCCAACCATCGAGAACGGTGTGCTGCACTGGAAAGCAGGCACCATTCCGGCAGGCGGCTCTATCGTCATCAGCTACGACCTGCGCGTAACAACGGCGGTCAGCACGACAACCGACCTGTTGAATACAGCCCAGGTGAGCGGAACTGGCGCGGGTGGAGCAGCCAAGGCCATTGCCAGCGGCATAGTCAGAAAAACCGTAAAATTGAACCTCTATAAGTTTGCGCCGCTTGCCGACATCATCGGAACCGTTTTTGTGGACCGTAACCGCAATGGTTTGTACGACGCCGGACAAGACACCCCGCTCGAAAACGCCCGCGTGATTCTGGCTGGTGGCCGTCTCACCCTGACAGACGCGGCAGGCCGCTACCACTTCTCGAGTGTCACTTACGGCACGCAGGCGCTGCGGCTCGACCCCAACAGCGTGCCTTACCCGCCGCTGAACTTGCCCCAAGACGGCGGGCTAAGCGGTACGCAAACCATCATGCTGCGCGGCCTGACCAGCGTCAACTTCCCGCTGTCTCCGCTGGCAGGCGACGCCGGAGCAGTGCGGCGTACCAGCCTGACTATGGGCGAGGTCAGTGTCGAGAAGGCCGTGTACGCCGTCCAGAACGGTTATGTGGTCACGCTCAAGGTAAAGACCCCCAGGGCCCTGCCCGACTTTCAGCTTACAGACCCCCTGCCTGGGGGGGCCATTTTGAAAGAAGGCCGCAATACTTTGAGCGCTAATCTCAGTGCAGGTGAGACAAACCTCACATACCACTTTGACTGGAACGGCAAACCTAGCGCCGCCACAACTGACCCAGTTATAAGTTGGAGGTACTGAAGTGAACGGCAACCCCAAACGCACCCTACTCCTCTTATCCGGCGTTCTCGTGACTGGGACAGCGCATGCTCAGAACGTCGGCGCAGCTATGCAGAGTGGAATGGAGGCGCGTTTCACTGCCGTTCCCGAGGACACAGCCACCCCCGGCACTGCGCCCGCTACCGTTCGTCTCAGCAGCATTACCCTGCCTTTCGATGCGCCCAGCCAGACTCAGGCGATGACCCTGGCGCAGAACTTGCCTGAAGGGGCTACCCTGGTTCCTGGCAGCAGCCGTCTGGACGGTAGACCTGTAGCCGATCCACAACGCGGTCCAAGTGGCACGTATTACTGGAGCCTGATCAGCAGCGACGTAACCAACATCAAAGCGGATAACCGCGAGGCCAGAAACCGCACATCTGGTGAGCGTGAGACCGAGTCGCCAGTGGTGCGCGGCGTACTGACGTATGACGTGAGTCATGCAGCGGGCCTGGGCGAGTTGCCTCAGCCTGCGCTGAAAGTCAACTACTCGGCCAATCGCAGTGAAGTCTTGCAGGGCAAGATGAATGCCTCCGATTTTGCTGCCTCCCAGAAAATCAGCGTCATGCCCGAGTTGAGCGAAAATGCCGGTGCAATCAAGCTGCCCCTCGCGGACAGCGTGATCCGCATCCGTGACCGGATCAGCGTGACGGTAGAAGCGCCGAAGGGCGATATTCCCGCGCTGACGGTCAACGGCACACCAGTTTCGCCAGAACTGATCGGAATGAATACCCAAGACAGCGCACGCGGTATTCAGCGCCTGACCTACGTGGGCGTACCCATTCAGAGCGGTCATAACATTCTGCGCTTTAACGGTCAGGAGATCACGGTCAACCGGGTCGGCGCGACTTCCAAAATCGAACTGATTCCGGTAGCCACCGTAGCCGACGGCAGCACACCTGTACAACTGAAAGTCCGCACCCTCGACGCTGTGGGTCAGCTGACCGATCAATCTACAGTGACCCTTCACATCAATCTCGAACCACGCGTGGCTGACGCCAATGCAACCGAGAGTGGTTACCAGATCAAACTGCTTAATGGTGAAGGCCTGCTGGAGCTTCAGCCCCAGGCCGCTCCCATCACCCTGCGGGTTGGGGTTGTGCTTGGCAAGGACGTAGAGGAGCACGCCTTCGAAATCAAGCCCGACCAGGGCCGGGTCGGAGTCGGGGTCGTGAGCGTCACGGCGGGCCTGGGCAGCAAGTTTAATGTGCATAACGATGTGACGTGGCAGGCACACGGCTACTACGAAGGCCCACTTGCTGGGGGCAAAGTCTACGTGGCTGCCGACAAGGACCGCTTACCTACCGACGAGGATCCGCTCAAGCGTGCCCCGGTCTACGGCGACGCCAGTACTGGAACTGTCCCGTTACAGGGCATCGATCCGGTGGCTTTCAGCTATGATCACCCCGATTTCCGGGTCGAATACCGCCAGACAGCAGTTCCGATCAACGTCTTGCCTGTCGGTGAGAAATTGACGGCTCTGACGGCCTTCAGCAAGAGCAATCCTCAGATTTCGGGCTTCGTGGCCGCTGTCCCCAACGACCACATCACCGATTTGCCCCTGCAACCCTACGGCAACCGGATTCTGCGTTTGCCAAGTGGCAATGTCAGCGACGGCAGCGAAACCCTGGAACTGGTGACGCTCGAACGCACCACCGGCAAGGAGCTCAAGCGTGACGCGCTGGTCCGTAACGTCGACTACGTGGTCGATAACAGCACCGGCATCATCACGTTGGCACGGGCACTGGATCCGGTTGATCTGAACCTTAACAAGCAGGTGGTCTATGCCAGTTACCGCATCGACAATCCCATGAGCAGGCGCGACCTGGCCTACGGCGTACAGATTAAGCAGAGAGGCGAACATTACACCGCGGGCCTCGCGGCGGTCAGCCTTGACCAGGTCGTGACCTACGGAGCACGCGCCACCTACGACAACGGCACCACCCACGCCGACGGCCTGCTGGCCTACTCCAGCGGGTTACAGGCCAGCGCCAGCGTCACCAGTACACCCAGCGACCGGCAGGTGTTCAACGCCAGGCTGCGTTATCAGCAGAGTGCGTACGCGGGCCTGGCCCCTCTGTCCGACGGCCTGAGCGTCAACGCGGATTACGCGGTCAAACTGACCGACCGAATTCGGGGCTTTGTCGGCGGGGAATACCACAACGTACCTTCGTCGGCAGTCAATCCTGACCCCATTACCGGCCTGGTGCAGCAGGACAGCGCCCGTGGTGGCAGCGTCAGCGCCCGCGCCCAGTACGATTTCCGCCCGTTCACGGCAGGCCTGGGAGCCAAATATGCCTTCGGTGACATCTACGGTCTGGGAGCCATCGGCAGCGTGGGCTACCACACTGACCGCACAACTGTCGATGTAGTCCATACCCAGCCGCTTTCCGGAAACCTGAACGCCACGACCGACATTGCCACCAAGTTTGGAGTGTCCAAGCACGTCACCTTGGGCTTCAGCGACAAGATCACCTGGGGAATCGGCCAGGCGGCGGCTCTGACGCTCGACAGCGCACTGGGCAATGTCAATTATGCCGTCGGCTACGAACTTCCTACAGCGGGCGGAGCTGGCAACCGTGCCCGGTTCAGTGTGGGCACTTCGCTGCCCCTAAGCCGTCAGATGGCGCTGGGGCTACGCGGCAGCGCTCTGTATGACGTGGCGAAACACACTAGCCAGCTGGGAGCAGGGGCCGACGTAAGCTACAAGACCGATATGATCAGCGCAACGGTCGGCACGGACCTGACCTATCAGGCAGGCCAGTTCGGTGTGGTCATGCGCGGCGGCATTACTGGCAGCCTGACCGAGCACCTGACCTTGACCGCCGATGGTCTTTACGAATACGCCCCAGCCGTCAAAGAGCTGACGGGGCGCAACGGCACACGCCTGAGCCTCGGGTACGCCTACCGCGCCCGCACCCTGAACAGCCTGGGTTACTTGCGATACGTCAACGGAACCCTGGCAGGCAACACCCCTGAACTGTCGACCGGGGCCAGCGCCGAGTACCACCAGCCTGGATGGTCGGTGCGTGGCGGCTTCGATACCCGCACCCTGCTCAGCGACCGTGACAGCTTTACCTGGCAGGCCTACGTAGGAGCTACAGCCTACGTGACCGACTGGCTGGGGCTTGGAGCCTGGGGCCGCATGATCGACCAGCCCAACGTGAGCAACAGCGCAATAGGTTACGGCGTCGAAGCAAACTTGCGGGCTATGCCCGGCACCTGGATCAGCGCCGGATACAACTTCAAGGGCTTCGACGGACTGCCGACGGCTGGGACTTACACCAAGCAGGGGGCTTACGTCAGACTAGATTTGACGCTCGACGAGTCGCTGGGCCGCCGGAAGTAATACGGGCTGCGCTTAATTCCGCCCGCCGTGGGGAAGCGGGTAGGCCGCTTCACGGGTGCCGTTTTGGTCAAGAGGCGGGCAGGCCCCATACGGGTGCCGTTCTGACCAAGAAGCCGTTTTGGTCAAGAAGGCACCGCCTGTGCCTCTGCCCGCAGCGCTTCAACTCTATACCGCGAAAATCGTATTGTTCCCGCACCTGCTCAGATGGAATCCAAGACGGCCCGGTTTACTCCGCAATCCGTATTACCCCGCCAAAAGGGTGGCCGCCCAGCAAGACAACGGCAGAAAAAAAGCCATTGCCGTCCAGCGGCAGATGGCCTCATTACGTAAAAAAAGAGCACCATCTTTTTGCAAAATGCTCTAAGCGCGGGTCTTGATAGCGTCGCGAATTTCGGCCAGTAGTTTTTCCTCGTTGCTGGGTTCGGCCACGGCAGGCTTGTCGGTACGCTTAATACGCTCCATCAGGTGATTGACCGGCTGAACCACGAACAGGTAAATAACCAGTGCCGTGAGCAGAAAGTTAATCAGGGTGGTCAGGAACGTTCCCCAGTCGAAGGCCACCCCATTCACCATAAACTTACCGCCAATAGCTGCTCCACCAGTGGCGAGCTTGATCAGAGGATCGATAAACGCTTTGGTAAAAGCGGTCACAACACTTCCGAAAGCTGCACCCATAACGACACCGACTGCCAAATCAACTACATTACCCCGCAGGATAAAATCTCGAAATCCAGTAATCATAATAGCAATAGTGGCACTTAACATCGGACAAAGACAAATATCTTGTTCGGCTTGTCTGGACATACAGGCTTTGCCGAGCCTCCGCTCAGCCAGATAAATTTCTTGTTGACGGAGAAATTTTAACAGAATATACGGTCATGAACCATGATGAAAAGCACAAGTGCCCGGCCTGCCACCTGTGAGGTAGACGACCTGCTCTAAAAAGGCCCCACCCAATTCAAACGAAGTGAATACGGCGGGGCAAAAGTTGCCGATCATACGGACTGCGTATCAGATTTCACGCAGCGGGCGCTCGGCCAGCCAGGCGGGGATTTCGTAGGTAGCGTAGGTCTCGAAATACAGCTCCTTAAGACTCATCAGCGGATAACCGCCGAGCGGTCCGGTCTCCTGTCGACGGTCGATGATCGTGCACAGTCCAATACATTTGGCCCCATGAGTTTCGACGGCTTTGACGGCCCGCAGCAGACTGCCCCCGGTCGTCAGAACGTCCTCGGTAGCAATAAAGGTCTGGCCGCGCTCAATTTCAAACGCCTCACGCAGCTTCATGCCGCCCATACCATCTTTCTCGGCAAAAATACCGCGAATATCCGGCAGTTCTTCAGACAGCTGGCGTGCGACCTCATAGGCCAGCGTCACACCGCCCATAGCCGGACCCACCACAAAGTCGGGTTTAAGGCCACTTTCAAGCACCTTGCGGGCCATCAGGCCGCCCACCTGCATCATGGCCTTAGGATGCTGAAGCAAAGTGGTCGATTGCAGGAAAAAAGGCGACTGACGACCCGAGGCCAGTAGAAAACGGCCCTCATGGAAGGCTCCAGCTTGCTTATAAAGGTCCAGAACATCAATCTCGCTCATAGCCCGCAGTATTGCACCGGCATGTCAAGAGCGCACTTGCACCCTTGCACACCCTCCATAGCGGCCCGGACCAGGCTGATGCACAATAGTCTATGGAAACGGCCACCATCCGGAACGGTCATAAAACATAGGTTCCGGAGTCACGTTGCCAATCTGGAGGCCAGAGTTGAACCACGCTTTCGTAGATGCGAGCTGGCAAGAGCAGGTTTCCGGGCCAGACCTGGGCGGCTGGGGCGCGGTGCTGCTCTTGCCCGGTGAACTGCCCCGCTGGCTTCAGGGTCCACTGAGTACGCCGGACAATAACGCCGCAGAGTTACAGGCCGTACTGGAAACCGTGCGGGCGGCTCCCGCAAACGAGGCCCTGACGGTCTGGACCGACAACCAGACCGTTATCGGGCTGCTCGCACGCGGACGCGGCCCTGACCTGTTGAGCCACCTGACACACGAAGTGCATAACCTAGCGCAGCAACGCGGCATTGCCCTGAACGCCAGATCTACCCCCCGCACTGGACGGCATATGCTTACGGCGCACCAGCTGGCCAATGAAGCCCGGCGCGGCGAGCGGCCCCGCGACCCGGTTGCGGCCCCAACGGAACTGCTGATTGACCACCGCTCCCCACTGGCCCAGGCCCGCATCAGCCTGCGCCGACGCGGCAGCAGCGAGCAGCTTGAAACCGTCACCAGGGAAGTGCGCACCGACCCCAACTCGGACATTCCGCCAAGCGTGCAGGTGCTACTGGCCGCCCTGCAACTGGCGCAGCCCGGAGAATCGCTGATGATTCGCCGCGCCAGCCGCATAGCCCAGGCGCTCTGGCACAGGCCAGAAAGGGCGCTGAGACCCGCCGTGAACGCCACCCTGATCGAGGCACGGCAGCGGGCCAGCGGGCAGGGTTTAGAAATCCTTTTTCTGGGAACGGATTAGCACAGTTGATCGCCGCAAACTCTGTATCCCCAGGTCAAACCAGCTGCTTTGCTGCATGCAAGGCGCGATTGATCCCAACCACAAATGCAGGGGGCCTGGCTTACCAGTGCGTGAAAAAGAGCCCGCCCAGATCAGGTGCAAATGAAGCCGGGCTGGAATAGTTTTGTTAGAAGGCTCTTAGTACACTAGGCCCATGTTCGGTCGCCGTGTTCCCCCCAACGTTGTCTTTTTACTTAGTCTGCTGTTGGCGGTCGTGTGCGGCTTTATCGCATTCCGGGCCTACTCCATTCACAACATGCTCGCCACAGCTATCGCAGGTATTTTCGCCGTCTGGTTCGCCGTCGACGCTGTACGTTCCTTCAGCTGGGTTAAGCGCAAGCCCTGAGCACCGTTTTGCAAGCAGGCCAACAGGAGCGCAAAAGACCGGAGCGCAGTGTTAGCCTGCCTGCATGATTTCAGTTGACCTGACCTCTCATATCGAGCGCGGCCTGAACGATCTGCGCGAACTGGTGGCCCTGGAAAGTGTTTCGGCGCAGGGGCGCATGTTGCCGGAAACGGCCTCGGCGGTTGCGCGGCTGCTCAAGGCCGAGGGCTTCAGCGTGCGGCAGCTTCCCGGTCAGGTCGCGCCTGTGCTGCTGGCCGAGGCGGGAAGTGGGCCTTTTACCCTGCTGATCTATAACCATTACGACGTGCAGCCCGAAGACCCTGCCGAGCTGTGGGAGTCGCCGCCCTTCGTATTGACCGAGCGTGAAGGCCGCCTGTACGGGCGCGGCGCAAGCGACGACAAAGGTGAAATTGCCTCCCGACTGGCCGCCATTCGCGCCGTGAAGGAACGCAGCGGCGGAACGCTTCCTATCAGGGTCAAGTGGTTGATCGAGGGCGAGGAGGAAGTCGGCAGCCCCAGCCTGGCGGGCTTTATTACGGAGCACGCCGCCGAACTCGGGGCCGACGGCTGCTGGTGGGAGTTCGGCGGCATCAGCCCCGAGGGCCAGCCGATTCTGAGTCTGGGCCTGAAGGGGGTCATGTGCACCGAGCTGCGTTGCAAAACTTCCCAAAGCGACCTACACAGCAGCCTGGGCGCGGTTATGGACAATCCGCTGTACCGCCTGGCCCGCGCCGTCGCCAGCCTGCGCGACGAGCAGGGCAACGTGACCATTCCCGGCTTCGACAACGACGTGC
>NZ_JAGLBG010000030.1 GCF_018260405.1 Deinococcus sp. | reverse complement strand
CATGAGGCTTCCGAATGGCCGCGCCCACCGCTTCCGGGAACGCAGCCGCTTCGTGCAGCTTGACGAAAGGTGGCTGTACCTCAGCGGTGAACAGATATTCTGAGTTTCTTTATCAGCTAGTGACGTTTTTGTGACTTAAGCCTCCTAGACTGTCTTTATCAGCGCAATCCAGATCAAAGCGAACCGGGTGAAGTTTGCTTGCGCCAGTGGGGGCCGGATTCTCAGCAGTCTGGCCCCCGACTTTTTGCGGCTCCGGCCATACGCCAGTGCCCAGAGGTGCATAGAGCCAGCCCCCTCCCGGACGCTGGCTCTATGCTGAAGCCATGACGCAAGTGCATTCGGGACCGAAAGTCGTGCTGGTCACAGGAGCCACCAACGGTATAGGCCAGGTGACGGCCCGTGAACTGGCCCGTCAGGGAAACCAGGTTGTCATCGTGGGCCGTGACCCGGCCAGAACCGCTGCGGTCGCCCAACAGATCGGCGCAGCCGGGCACCTGCTGGCCGACCTGAGCGAAATGAGCCAGGTCCGCCGCGCCACCGACGAATTCCGTGAGCGCTTCGACCGCCTAGACGTGCTGGTCAACAATGCCGGGGCCATCTTTCAGCAGCGCCGCGAAACCCAGGAGGGCCTCGAGATGACGTGGGCCCTTAACCATCTGGCCCCCTTCCTGCTGACCCGCGAACTGATGTCGCTGCTGCTGGTCACGCCCGGCTCCAGGGTGGTCACGGTGGCCTCGGCGGCACACGCGATGGGCCGTATCCGGTTCGGCGACCCGGAATGGCACACGGGTTACAACGGCTGGGCCGCCTACAGCCAGAGCAAACTGGCCAATATCCTCTTTGCGCGGGAGCTGGCCCGGCGGGGTGCCGGGGTCAAAAGTTACTCGCTTCATCCAGGGATGGTGGCCTCGGGGTTCGCCCACAACAACGGCGGTCTGCTGAGCCAGGGCTACCGGGTGATCGACCGTTTTGCCCTCAGCCCCGAGCAGGGCGCACAGACCAGCCTTTACCTGGCGACCACCCAGGACCAACTGCCCAATGGCGCGTACTTCGACCGCTGCGCCGTGGCCCGCCCCAGCGCCCGAGCCCTGGACGACGGCGCAGCAGCGCGGCTGTGGCAGCTGAGCAAGAACTATGTGCAGGCGACCGGAAACGCACGTTCTTGGTCGGAGATTTTACAGAACGTCAGACCCCTGGGCCAAGACCAGTAATTACGGACTTGTCGAGCTGCCTACAGGGGCGCAGACGGTGCCTTCTTAACCAAAACGGCACACAAGCGTTTCAAAAGAGCCGAGGCTGCTGCTCTGGCTCCCGCGACACTTCGGGGCGTTTTTCGCCGCGCAGCACCGCCGCCACTTCCCGAATATCGCGCCAGGTCAGGCTTTTGGGGCCGCCGACTTCACGGGTGTCGCGGCGCAGCAAAAATGCCGGGTGCAGCATCGGCATCAGCCACGCCGCTTCCCCGCTGGGCAGGCTATAGGCGACCCACTGGCCGCGCAGGTCGGTAATGCCGCGCCGCGTTTGCAGCAGGTGCCGGGTCGGAGTGTTACCCAGACTGAGAATGATGCTGGGCCGCAGCAGTTTCAGCTGTTCACGCAGCCACAGGTCGGTGCAGGTCACGGTTTCCAGCGGCAGGGGGTCACGGTTTCCAGGCGGGCGGCACTTGACCACGTTGGTCAGGTACACGTCGTTGCGCTCAATGCCTGCCGAGGCCAGAATGCGGTCCAGCAGTTGCCCCGCCGGACCCACAAAGGGACGCCCAATGCGGTCTTCCTCGCCGCCCGGTCCCTCACCGATAATGACCAGCCGCGCCTGGGCCGGGCCATCCGAAACCACCACCTGTGAGCAGCATGGCCGCAACGAACAGGCCGCGCAGCTGCGGTTGCGCTCTTCGAGGGCCGCTAGTGCTGCCAGGTCTACGCCGCGTGCGAGGTCATTCACGTTGCCCAAAGCCTACCGCCCCGGCGACAGGCACAGGGCGGTCAGTCTGACGTTTGATCAGGCTGGCCGCCAGCAGACGGTTCTCCGGCTTCGGCCATACCCAGTTTAGGCCGCTTACTACGGGCTTCACGGCGCGTCTTGGGATCGAGGCCAACAAGCAGAAAGAAGTTCTCCAGAGCATTTTCCCGGCCCTTAACTTCGGCGTGCTCGTGGGCGGCTGTCCCCGTGACAAACGGCAGGTCGCGGTATAGCTCCAGGGCGTGCTCGATCACGTCTGCCGGGGCATGCTGCTCGGCGTAGCTGCTCAGGTCGGCGTAAATCTCGCGCCTCGCCTCGGCATGTTTCATAAAGGCGTCCGGGTACGAGGTCTCTACAGAGCGCAACATGTCCTGCCGGGCGATGCGGCGGTAATGCTTCAAACCCTGCAAAATCTGTTCGGTATTCATCGTTTCCTTCATCGGTCCTCCGGCGCACTATTTGGCGTCATGAGTATAGACGCGCCTCCCAGAAATACGCCGTTTTTAGGCCCGCCTCAAAAACATGTGAAAGATGAGATTTGCGAATCTGGAAGCCCCGGAGAAAAGGCCGTGAGGCAGAAGCTTTCTCCGGCCCCTGTCAGTTATGAGTAAGTTTCTGAGAACACTGAACTGGAGAGGGATTTTCAGCGAATGCGCCCCGGCACCCGGACGCATAAGCGGCGTATAGGCGCATAAAAGTTGTCAGTTCCCCTAAGGATTAAGGTATGGCAAATTAAGATGGGCTAAACTTGGGGGGTCGATGAATGTTTCCCGTATCCTGCTAACCACCCTTGCCGCTTTGAGCCTCGCCACCGCGAGCGCTGCCAGCTACACCGTTCAAAACGGCGACACGCTGGTTTCCATCGCTCAGGCAACTGGTACCGAACCCGACGCGCTGATGCGCCTGAACAACCTGAGCAGCCCGACAGTCGAATCCGGACAGGTGCTTCAGACCTCGGGCAGCTCCGGCTTTGTCAAAGCTAACGCCGCAGCTACCCAGGCGGCTGCGCCCGTCGCGCAGGTGCTGGCCGCCGTTCACGCCCGGCCCACCACCGCTGCTACGGCCACCACAAAGAGCACGGTGGCCCGCGCCAGCCAGACGGCCATGGCGACCCCAGCACGTAACGGCGGCGGGAGCTACATCAGCGTGGCGGCCAGCCGTTACCTGGGTATCCGCTACCTGCACGGCGGCACAGGTGGGCGCGGCATCGATTGCAGCGGCTTTACCATGCGCGTGTTTCAGCAGATGGGGATTCGCCTGCCCCGCACCGCCGCCAGCCAGTTCCGCACCGGGAGGGCTGTCAGCAGCCGCGACCTGCGCCCCGGCGACCTGGTATTCTTCAACACTACCGGCGTTCCCGCCAGCCACGTGGGCATTTACCTGGGCAACGGCATGATGGCCGGAGCCAACAGCTACTTTGGCCGCACGATGGTCGAGCCGCTCTTCAGCAACCCTTACTGGGCACGCCGCTACATGGGTGCCCGCCGCATCATGGGCTGAGGCCCCGGTGCCCCCACACCTTCACTCGACACAGCTCCCCGCCTCGCAGGTGGGGGCTTTTTCATGCCGCCCCGTTCAGGCCCAATTGTTCTGCGGCGCCCTTGTTCTGGGTGACCCGCCACGGCGCAGTCCAGCGGCCCCGGTCAGGCCCAGCCCCAGCACACCCCAGGCGGTCGGGTTGGGAAACTGGTGACGCTTACCCCTACCTTCTGCCCCGTACTGTTGCGTAGAAAGGATCACTGGACTTGCACTGAAAGAGACATTTTCTTCGGTTGCTAGAATGTCGTTGTGCATGTGCTGTGTGAAGACCAGCGTCGGCCAGCCCATGCCCAGCGTCAGCAGAAGCGCCGTCAGGCTGACCCGGAACATCCACTGCGCCCGCACACCCCAGCCCCGCGCCAGCCACAGCAGCCCCGTATTCAGGGCCAGCAGCGCCAGCACCAGCGGGTAGCCGATGTGTGGCCCCGTGAGGGTCTGACCGTGGTAGAGATAGCGCAGCCCGCCCAGCCCAAAGCGCACGGCGTCAGCCGAGGCATAGGGGTGGGGGCCAAGGCCAAGATGACCGTCGCCAGCCAGAGATGCATCCAGCCAGCACACGCCGTAGAGCAAGGGTGCAGCCAGCAGGCACGATACAGCCCAGACAGTCAGGCGACGTTGGAAGGGCTGGGGCCGAATCACCGGTCAAGGCTACGCCACAGCATGAGCCGGGGCGTCAGCCGAAAGTGGCATGGACTTCAAGGGAGCAGGTCGGCAGCCTTGCCGGAATGTTGTCGGAATGTTGAGCGGGATAGAAGGGCCTGAACTTCTCGGCAACTTGACCACTCGACTGCCTCTGCTTCCAGCTCAAATCTCACCGCAGCCAGTCGTCCCCGACATCCTCGGCCTTGCGCCCGCCCAGGTCGTCCACCTCATCCTTGCGGGTGGCCCAGGCCGGAAAGGGGTAGTTGATCAGCACCGGGTTGGGCACGTCGGGCTGGCTGACCAGCATCGTGCCGGGTTGCAGAATCCCGGCGCGGCCCCGGAAACTCTGGGGCAAAAAGCGGTACTCGGGGCGCTCGGCTTCGGCCAAATCCAGGCGGCCCACCACCCTTATGGCGGCGTTGCTCACGATGCGGCGCTCGACCTCGCTGGCGGTCTGCTGCGCCCCAATCAGGATAATGCCCAGGCTGCGGCCACGCTCGGCGATTTCCAGCAGCACGTCCTTGATGGGGCTGGAATCGTCGCGGGGGGCGTACTTGTTCAGCTCGTCCAGCACCACGAAAACCGTGTCCTGCCGCCCATATTTCTCCTTGTGCTCAAACACTTCGCGCAGCATCACGCCCACCACGAACATCTGCGCTGGCCCCGAGAGGTTGTGAATGTCCACCACGCTCAGTTGTGCGCCGCGCAACAGGTTGGGACGGTATTTTTCGGCCTGGGCGGGGCTCAGGTCGCCGCGAATCAGGGGCGAAAGGTGCTTTTGCACGCCGCGCAGACGGCGGGTAAAGGCCCGCAGCGTGCCCTGAGCCTGATTCAGGACCCATTTTTTGTCTCCTGCTCCGTCGTTTTCTTCCAGCAGCTTGTATTCCAGGTACGAAATCAGGTGGTCGAAGGTTTTAATCTGGATGTCACCCACGTCACCCCAGTCAATTCCCTCGGGAATCTCGGTCTGCTCGTCGGGTCGCCAGTCGGTGACGCTCAGGTGCGTGCCGGGCGCGGTCTGGACGTTCGCCAGCCGGAATAGTTTTTCCTCGACGTTGCCAATCACGTAGCCCAGGTTCAGGCTGCCCGCCGAGTCGGAAAACACGTATTCCAGCATCCGCCGGGCGCAGAACTCGCGCAGGCCGAAGATGAACGGCGTGACGCCCTCACTGCGCTGGTCGGTGTTGGGCACAATGGCGTCGCCGGACGCCCCCGAGCGCGGCGGGGCCAGAAACTGGGTGTCACGGAACGGCTGACGCGGCAGCCCCAGCATGGTGTAGCGGTCGGCGGCGAAGCCTTTGGCGGCGCTGGCCTCGGTCTCCTTGTCGGCTACTTTGTTGTTGGGTTTGTCCAGAAACAGCAAATCCTCGCCCTTGACGTTGAAGATAATCGCCCGCCCACTGGACGTCCCGCCCTGGCCGCTGCCGAGGCCAACCCGGTCCATTACGCCGCTGGTAAAAATAGAGTGCAGCAAAAACAGCGCGTAGCTGGTCTTGGTCGCCACACCCGAAATCCCCGAGATGTTGATGTGCCCGCCCTGCTCGCCGTTCACAAAACGGAAGTTCAGCGGCAACGGTTGCCCGTCGGCCAGCAGCCCGCCCGGAAAGGCCCCTTCCTTCATCTTGTCGGCGCTGAGGGCCATGTCCAGCTCACGGCCTCTGGCATGGCGCACCACGTCCCCCGGCTGCGGCGGAATGAAATTCTCGGGGTCGACCCGCGTGACCAACACCCGCGCCGCGTAACTCACCGACGCGGGCAGCACCCCCGCCACCACGTCTTCGACATCCGATTCAAAGGTGACGCCCTCGTGCCGCTTACGCACATTGTCTACCAGGCCGTAAAAAGTAACCGTTTTGCCGTCGGGCCGCTGGGTTTCGACCACCACCAGGTCGTCGAGCTGCACGCTCGCGCCTACCGACACGGCGAACCAGAAAATGGTCGGGGTCACGTCCTCGGTGCCCAGCACCATGCCGATGCGGGCGGGGGCTTGAGGCGGGGTGGGACTGGACAGCTTAAGATTCTGATTGACCGGTTTCTGGGTCATGCGACGGCTCCGATTTCGCGGGCCAGATGGCTACGGATGCGGCGCGTGACCAGTTCCTGACTGCCCATCGCACGGCTCATGGCCTGTTCCAGGGCGGCGGTGGGAATCAGGTTTTGGGGGGCGCGGGCGTCCTTGTGCGGCGCACTGGCGAGGCGGCCCAGCAGCGTGCCGCTGAGATTGGCGACCTTGCGGACGATAGGCGGCAAAAAGTCGGCCTCGTCGGGGGCGTACATTTCCAGGCGCATTACGCCGCTCATGGGGTGCTGATAAAAGGGGGCGCGGCTCAGGCGCACATACCAGGTGAAGCGCACAAAGCGGCCCCCGTTGTACTTGAGGTGCAGAATCGGGGTGCGCTCGCCGGGCTGCAACTCGCCCAACAGCCCCACGCGGTCGGGTGGCAGGTACTGGGTCTGCATGGTCTTGACGCAGCCCACCACCGCCCCGCCCAGGTTTTTGCTACGCAGCGTGCCGTCTTGCAAGGTCAAGGAGGTCAGTTCTTCGCGCTCGTCTTCCTCGTCGAAGGGAACCTGCGAGGCCAGCCCGTGCGAAAGCTGTTGTTCGGCGTTTAGCATGGCCTGCTGTACGGCGTGCATGGGGGCCAGCGGGTCGTTTGCAGCGCAGGGCAGCGGCGTGTATTCCAGCTGCCCGGTATGCGGATGCCGGGGCGAAAGCCGGTAGGGGTCGATGTGCAGGCCCGGCGCGTAGGCCAGCACCCGCTGCGCCCTGACCTGTTCCAGCACAGCCAAGTGCGACCCGTGCGGGCACAGCTTGACCGCGCCCGCGACGTAGGCCCCGAAACCGCCCACGCCGACATTGCCCGCCTCGTCATCGATAAAAATCCGCGACTCCATGCGCCGCCTGCCGTCCACCAGGTAAACCTCACGCAGCCGCTCGGGGATAGCCTTGGCGGCAATGGCGCCCCAGCGCGGCGTTTCGACATCTATCAGTTCGCCCTCGAAGGGCTTGAGGCCCAGTTGACCGTCGTCGGTATCAATAGGCCAGGGATCGAGACGAATTCGCATGGCGAGTATTGTACGGCCAGAGCAAAAATTGGGCGTAGTGTTACGCCTGGATTATGTCCACGTTACGCCTGCAAAGGCTCTGGCGCGGGCGGGTCGGGCAGCATCGCCACGGTCACGGGCACCCAGCGCCCTCCCGACTGATCGCGCGGCACCGGCTGATGCCGGGCGTCGAGGTACACCATCCGGAACTGCCAGCGCCGTGACAGGGTTTCTCCGTTTTCGGCACACCTGAGCAGCGCCGTGACCGTGCTGGCCGCCGCATCGGTATCGCGCACCGCCAGAATGCGGAAGTTGAGCAGCACACGTGATTTGTACTCGCCGCGCACCTCACGGGCCGTTTTGCGCTGCCCCGGATGCATCGGCAAGCGCAGTTTGCGTGCCATACCCGCGTAATTCTCGTCACGCCACAGGTTCAGAAAGGCGGCCAGCTCCAGCGAGGGAGCGGCAGTGACTTTCAGGGGCACGGGCAATTGAATATCGTTGGGCATAGCGACCTCGGCCTACAGCATGGCGCACCGGTTCTGACAGGAACAGTGCAAAATGGCTTACTCGCAGCAGTTCTCCGAATGATGGGCACGTCGGAAAAACACCGCCGCCCCCTTCATTCTACGTCCTGCTCTTTTTTCTCACTCGTTCCACTCGGAAAAAAATGGTCAAAAAAGCACTATCTTTTTGCAAAATGCTCTAAGTTGAAGCTGAAATAGCCGGGCGACTTTTGCAACAGGTCTAGCCGACCCTCGCCCCTTGCGGGGCTTGTAAAGCGCCAGGGCTTAGCCGTTCACTCCTGAAGAAGCGCCAGCAGTTCGGGGTGCAGCTGGCCGTTCGTGGCCACGATCATTTCGGCGTAGGGGTCGGGCTGGCCCCGCACGTCGGTTACGCGGCCCCCGGCTTCTTCCAAAATCAGGCTGCCCGCCGCCACGTCCCAGGGGTGCGTGCCGTATTCCCAGTAGGCGTCCATACGCCCGCAGGCCACGTTACACAGGTCGAGCGCCGCCGCGCCGGGCCGCCGCAGAGGTACCCCCAGCCGCAGGATTTTGGCGACGTGAACCAGATTGCGCTCGCCGCTGGTGTCGTAAGGAAAGCCGGTGGCAACCAGCGCGGGCGTGTTCAGCGTGGGAACGCGGCTGACCCCGATAGGCTGCCCGTTCAAAAAGGCCCCACCGCCATGGGTAGCGGTAAAGAGTTCGCTGCGCGTCGGGTCGAAAATGGCCCCCACCGAGCGCACGCCGCCGATTTCCAGCCCCACTGACGAGCAGAACACCGGATACCCGTGCGCGTAGTTGACCGTGCCGTCGAGCGGGTCCACGATCCAGCGGTAGTCTCCCTCGCCCGACTGCCCTTCTTCCTCGCCCAGCACAGCGTGGGTGGGGTATGCGTTCAGAATGACGCGGCGAATGGCCTGCTCGGCTTCCCCGTCCACCTCGGTGACCAGGTCGGCAAAACTGCTCTTGGCCCGCACCTGCGCGACCTTACCCAGGTATTTCAGGTGAATGGCCCCGGCAGCCTGGGCGGCCTGCACAGCGACCTGAAGCAGAGCTTGAAGGCTGGGAGCGGCAGAAGTCATACGCCGAGTGTAGCTGCCCGGCACGCGGCCACGCTCCCCCTTGACCCCGCCCCCCTGACCTGGCGCGGCCAACACAGCGCGGCCAACACCACATGACCAACGCTGCGCCCGGATGCCCGACAATGCGGCCATGTCTTTTCCGGTCTTGCCCCGTTCCGCGTGGCCTGCCCTGCTGCTGAGCCTGTGCGCCTGCTCGCCGCCGCAGAATATCCACGCGCTGAACTTCCGGCCCGGCCCGGCCGGAGGAACCATCGACCCGGTGCGGTTGCTGCTTGACCAGACCGTGCCCGCCGACCGCCTGCTCAGCGTGCCCGAAGCGGTGCGCCGCGCTCCGGACGGCAGCGTGATCGTGGTGTGCAATGCCAGCGCCAAGAGCTTGTCGTGGGGGGTATGCAGCCACATCAGCCGCAAGTTCTCGGCAGGAACCGTGACCGATTCGCCGGGCTTTTTCGACGGCGGGGTCAAGAACCGCCCCGAGAGCAGCCTGTACAGGCGCCACGCGGTTATCGTGCTCGATGTGGGCGTAACGCCTGAGCGTTTGCCCAGGCTGCGGGCCGGGGCCGAGCGCCTGAAGGGTACACCCTACCTGGTCGGCGGCACGGACGACGCGCTTGACTGCACCACCTACCAAAACGCCTTGCAAAAGGCGGCGGGATTGCCCGACGTGACCAGCATCAACCCTGCGTGGCACATCTGGCTGCCGCAGGACGCCCTGAGCGGCCCGGCCATGCACTCAGGCGGCCAGGTGCTCTGGGTGGGCATGGAAGGCGTCAACTGACCGGGCGACTCATCATCTTGACTGGAAATCCTGACGGGCCGCCCCCGCTCTATTTCGCCCTAGCGGTAGGGGTGACTGTCAGGCGCACAGCGACTTCCTCGAGGGCCTGCACTCCGGCGGGCAGTTGCAACTGAACCGGCGCGGTGTACGTTCCGGCGTGGTAAGTCACGTTTCCGGCCACTTCCTGAAGGCGTCCGAGTAGCTCAGGGGCGGCCACCACGCGCACGGTGCTGGGTTGCAGGCTCTGGGCCGTCACCTTCAGGTTGGCAGGTGGGTCGTTAAGGGTCACGCGCAGCGCCTTGACGGGCACGCTGCCATTGTCGATGCGGCGCAGGGTCACGCTAGCGGGCCTGATTTCGACATTCTCGACGGGTTTGCCGCCGCTATCCAGCGCAATCAGATTGACTTCGCGGTCGTCGCCCGGCTCCAGGGAAACAGGACTGACGATCAGCGTTTTGACCGCCGACACCACCCGGCTGGGGCCACCGACGCTGGCCTCACTGGGCACGACGGTGTAGCGGGGCAGGCTGTTTTCGGGGGGCGTCGCCACACTGACCGTAATGGGCAGGGTGCGTGAAAGCTGCGTATCTATAAAACCCTGCACACTGTCGGGGGCTTTGCGCGCCAGTGCAGTATCGCTGGGCACCGTCACTGTGACGCGGCGGTTAAAATTTCCCTCCGGCAGGTTGGTCACGTCCACCATCGCCTCGATCTTGGCGGCGGTCAGTTCGCGCAGGCGGTCGGGCCGGGCCGACAGGGTCACCCGCACTGTCTCGGCGCTGAGGTTGCTCACAGCCCGGCGCTCGCTGCCGCCCGTGGTGTCGTGAATAGTGATAGGCACGTCGAAGCCCTGCTCGACATTGGCGCGGCGGTCGGCGGTGGTCACCAGCCACAGCACCACTGCAATCGCCAGCGAAAGCATCTTGGGCCAGAAATTATGCCGCAGGCGTTTCCAGACATAACTGGGGTGCAGCCAGCGCCGGACCTCGGCAGCCCAGGTCGGTTGAGACTCTCTGTTCATGCCGGACTCTCTATTCATGCCGGACTCCGGGGGGCTGTGGCCGTCTCATCCTGATACTCGTAGACCAGAGCGCGGAGCTGGTCGCGCAGTTCGGTGCCGTTGAGATCCGGCCCCAGCCGCCCGCCCAGCGCAATGCGGATGCTGCCGCGCTCCTCACTGACAATAAGCACCACGGCGTCGGTCAGTTCCGAGAGGCCGATGCCTGCGCGGTGGCGGGTGCCGTAGCGGCGGTAGGTGCCGTCACTCTGCTGCAAAGGAAAGAGGCACCCAGCGGCCACGACCCGCGACCCCTGCAAGATCACCCCGCCGTCGTGCAGCGGGGCGTTGCGGGCAAAAAGCGCCTCCAGAAAAGGCACGCTGACCACGGCGTCGAGCGGCACACCGGTTGCGGCATATTCGCCCAGCGGGGTGCGGCGTTCTATGGCAATCAGTGCGCCGGTCTTACGCTCGGCCAGGCGCTCCATTGCGCGGGCCAGGTCTTGAAGGGCCGCCCCGCTGCGGGCTTCACGGGTTCGCGGACGACCTACCCGTTCCAGGGCGGCCCGCAGCTCAGGCTGAAAAAGCACCAGCAGGGCAAACAGCCCCACCGTACCAACCTTGCCCAGCAGCGTGCTAAGGGTGATCAGGTTCAGGATCTGCGCCGCGACCCAGACCCCAGCAAACACCAGAATGCCGCGCAGCACATTCACAGCCCGGGTACCCACGATCAGTTTGTAGGACTGATAGACCAGAGCGGCCACCAGCAGGATATCCAGCAGGTCACGCAGTCCGGTGGTGCCGAGAAAGGGAAGGTTCAACGCAGCAGGCTCCTTCTTGATCAACGTCCCCGCTAACTATATGCGGCGCGTTCTGAGGACGGGTAAGAAAAGCGTTCAGGAACCCTAGCCGCGCCCCCGTTCTCCTGCACCCCGCTTCCATGTAGTAATAGGGGCGTAAAACGGACGGCGCTCAGTTCAGGCCGACTGTACCCGATGCCCGCTACACTAGGCCCTGTGTTGCGTGCCGCTTTCTGGCTGACCGCCCTGCTGTTTATTCCAGCCGGGTTGTTTCTCTATTTTTTTCCGCCTGCTCTGGTCGCTATGGCCGGGTTCTCACCGCTGTGGCTGGTGCGCGTCATGGGCGGGCTGTTGCTGGCCTGGGGAGCCTATCAGGTGGCCGCCAGCCAGCGGCCCGACGGGGCCAAGGTCGGCGGGCTGGCTGGGGGCAACCTGCTGACCGTCGCCACGCTGCTGCCAGCTATGCTCAAAACGGGCGAAACCATACCGCCCGCGCTGCGAACGCTGCTGCTGCTGTTATGCGCTTTTCTGGGTGTGCTGGCTGTCGTGGCCCTGGTGTCCTATCCGGAGCGCCACTTGTGAACGGGGAGAGACTGCAAAAGCGGCTGGCCCGCGCCGGGGTCGCCTCGCGCCGCGCCGCCGAGGAACTTATCAAGGCGGGGCGTATCAGCGTTAACGGCGTGGTCGCGGCCCTGGGTCAGACCGTTACCGAGCACGACGACATTCGCCTGGACGGGCAACTGATCGAAACCGATCACGTCGAGAAGGTCACTTACGCGCTGTACAAGCCGCGCGGCTACGTGACCACTGCCAGCGACGAGTATGGCCGCAAGACTGTGCTCGACGCCATGCCCAACATTCCAGGTCTGCATCCGGTAGGGCGGCTCGACCGCGACTCAGAAGGACTGCTGCTGCTTACCACCGACGGCGACCTGACCATGCAACTGACCCATCCACGCTACGGCCACGAAAAGGCTTACCGCGCCTGGACGGACGGCGAGGTAGACCCCACCGAGGACGAACTGGAGCGGCTGGTGACAGGCATCGAACTGGAGGACGGACTGGCGAAGGCGGTCAGCGCTTTTCCAGCGGTGGGCGGGGCCTTTCTGGTGCTTACCGAAGGCCACAAACGCGAGGTCAGGCGCATGCTAGACGCCCTGGGCCACCCCGTCTCGCGCCTGCTGCGCTACCGGGTGGGCGGCTACTGGCTGGCCGACCTTGATGTGGGCGAGTACCGCCAGCTCGACTCGCGTGATTTGCAGGACTTGCTCAATCCTTCCGCTACTCCGCCGCAGGTGTGGGACCGCCAGTGGGAGCGCATCGTGCGGCGCTGGGGCTAAGAAGGCCCGCTGCTTAGGCGCGTCTGCTATCCTGAGCGGCGCGGGGGAATACCTGGTCGCGCCCAGCCCTGCATTTGTGGGGCCGGGTGAGGAAAGTCCGGGCACCGCAGGGCAAAGATGCCAGCTAACGGCTGGTCGGCGAGTCGAGCGCCTGCGCGGGCGCTAAAGCGTGCGGGAAGCGGCGAAGTCGAAGGACAGTGCCACAGAAACCAGACCGCCTTTGCCAGACAGCCCCGGCGCAGGGTGGCAAAGGTCAGGGTGAAACGGTGCGGTAAGAGCGCACCAGGCCCCAGGGAGACCTGGGACGCTGGTAAACCCCATCTGGTGCAAGACCCGACAGCGCGGTAGGGTGGCCCGCCCGATGACCGCCAGGATGGTCGCTAGAGACGCGCAGCGATGTGCGCCCCAGATAGATGACCCGGCAACCGCCGCGAGGTGGTGGACAGAACCCGGCTTACAGTTCCCCCGTTCCAAGCCACAGACCCAGCTTCAATGTGAGGCTGGGTTCTTTACAGCCCGCCCCCGTCTGTAGAGCCTATCCGGAAAGCGGGTCTGCATGACCCTGTGGCTGGCTTATTCAGCCCACTGACTTATTTACCCCACTGTGCCCTGCGCCGCTGGATAACTGCCGATGATCTTCATGTAGCTGGCTTTAAGCAGCACCCCAGCGAGGGCCTGGGCAATCTGCGGCTCCTGAGCGTCGCCGTCAATGTCGATGTAGATCAGGTAACTCCAGGCACGATCCTTGCGCGGGCGGCTCTCGATGCGCGAGAGGTTCAGGCCGCGCAGTTCGCTCAGGGTTTCAAGTAAAAAGCCCGGCGTGTGGCGTACCGCGAACACGACACTGGTCTTGTAGGGCGTGTTCCGGGGCGCTGCCGACGCCTCAAGCCCGTGGCGCGAGAGAATCATAAACCGGGTGAAGTTGAATTTCTCGTCCTCGATTTCGCTTTGCAAGATATTCAGGCCGTACAGTTCGGCGGCGCGGCGGCTGGCGATGGCGGCCTCGTCGCGTGCGCCGCGTTCGGCGAGGTCCTTGGCGCTCCCGGCGGTGTCGTGGCGGGCCAGCGGCTGCCAGCCATGCTCGCGGATCAGCACGGTGCACTGATCCAGCGCGGGCTGCTGACTGGCGACTTTTTTGATGTCGCCTAGCGCCACGCCGGGCAGCGCCATCAGGCAGTGGCTCACGCGCACCACGACCTCACCGATCACATGCAATTCGGTGTCGGACAGCAGGTCTACCGCCTGGTGAATGGCTCCCATCAGGCTGTTCTCGACGGGCAGCACGCCGTAATCCGCGTCCCCGCGCTCGACGGCCTGCATGACCTCATGAAAGGTCGGGCAGCCAAGCGTCTGGCCAGTGTGAGGAACAGCGTTAAGGGCCGCGATCTCGCCGTAACTGCCAGGGTTGCCCTGAAAGGCGACGGTGAGGGTTCCGGATGGGCTGGTCATGAAGCCTAAGCTAGCGCAACTCTGGGTAAGCGCTCACGGTGACGGTGTGCGGCGGCGCTATCTTGCAACATTGTGAACGTGCCGGGCCGCCTGAAAACCTATCTCGACCTCGTCAAGTTCGAGCACACCGTATTCGCGCTGCCATTCGCCTACGCCGGAATGCTGCTGGCGAGCATGCAGGAGCGCGCCACCGGCTGGCCCGGCCTGCATACCCTGATCTGGGTCACGGTAGCGATGGCGGCGGCCCGCACGGCGGCGATGGGGGCCAACCGCGTAATCGACCGGGCCATAGACGCCAGAAATCCCCGCACGGCGGGCCGCGAGGTGCCCAGCGGCAAGGTCTCGCCCGCACAGGCGTGGTGGCTGGTGGCGCTCAGCGTGGTGGTACTGGTCGTCGCGGCGGCGCAGCTCAACCCACTGTGCCTGGTGCTGCTGCCGCTGGCGCTGGTTTTTCTAATCGGCTACCCGTACACCAAACGCTTTACCTGGCTATGCCACGTGTGGCTGGGCATCACCGATGGGGCGGCGGCGGCAGGCGGCTGGATTGCGGTGACCGGACATTTTTCCCCTGCGGCCTGGGCCCTGTGGGCGGTCGTCATCTTCTGGATGATTGGTCTGGACACCATCTACGCTACGATGGACTACAGGTTCGACCTTGCCAACGGTATCAAGAGCATTCCGGCCAGGTTTGGCATTCCCACTGCCCTCAAGATCGCGGCGGTCTCGCACCTGCTGACCTTTGTGCTGCTGGTGCTGGTGGGCGTGCTGGCGGGCAGCAGCTTCTGGTATTACCTCGCCGCGCTGGCAATGGGCGGCATCTTGCTGTACGAGCACCGCATCATGGACCCAGACGATCTGGGCAAGGTCAACGTGGCCTTTTTCGACGCCAACATGTGGCTGGCGCTAACCATGCTGGGGGGCGTGGTCGCGGATGTGGTCTGGCGAACCTGGCAGCTGCACCACGCATGAGGCGGCGGATGAGGCGGGCGAGTAGAATCGGGGCAATGAGCTGGTGTCTGTCTTTTGATCTGACTGGGGTGTTCTCTTGACTGGAGCGCAGGCTGGCCCGCCGCGCACGAACGAGTCCCGGGCCAGCGAACGCGCCCTGGAAAACTCGGAGACCGAATTCACCGGGCGTTACGCCCAGTACGCCGCCAGCGGTCTGCTGTACCCCCAGCGTGAGGGCAGCCCGCTGATGGAATTCATGTCGGCGGGGCGGGTGCTGTACCTGTTTGACCGCACCGGGCCGTACACGGCGCAGCCCGGCGAGGCCCGCGTCATCGTGCACGGCATTCTGGACCCCGGACGACTGGAGCTTCTAGAGGCCAGCGCTGACGGCGAAAGCCTGACCGTCAGCGGGGTATCGGCGGTGGAAGGTGTGGGTCGCGTGCTGCACGTTACGCGCCGAACCTGGGTGGTGCAGGCGCGGCTGCCACTGGTGCTCTCGGGCTTTGAAACGTTGCCGGACGTGCTGCCCGGCGAGTGGGTGCGGTTTGCCACCCAGCCCCCGCTACACGGGTTTCTGGCCGAATAAATGCTCCGAAACAGGGTGAACTTGACCTCGGGAGATTGCTCAAGTCCGGTTCATGAAATGAGTGAGCCATACCCGCAACAAAGACGTATAATTGTTCAATGTCTTGGGGAACGGGTTATCCATCCAGATGAACGCCAAGGTGCTCGACTTGCCGCTGCCACCTGCGCTCCCTGGTCTTGGTGACTGGGAGCAGCGTGTTCGTCTGATGGTGCGGCCCCGGCGTTATGAGCATGTGCGCCGGGTCGCCCAGCTGGCCTACCAGATCGCCCTGAGCAACGGCCTGAGTTTCAGTGAGGCCAACGCGGCCTACACCGCCGGAATCCTGCACGACATTGCCCGCGACCTGCCCGACAGCGAATTGCTGCGGCTGGCTCCTGCGGAGTGCGATATTGACCTGCGCCACCCCCTTGCCCTGCATGGCCGCGCTGGCCGAACACTGCTGGAGCACTGGGGATATCACGACCAGCAGGTGCTTGAGGCGATTGAGGACCACACCACCGGGCCACGTGCCGGTCACCAGATTTCGGCGTGCGTTTATATCGCGGATGTCTCGGAACCGGGGCGGGGAGTCAACGACGATATCCGTGAATTGGCACTTTCGGACCTAAGCAGCGCCCTGAACCGCGCTATTGTCTCCAAAGTCACGTATCTTCAGGGGCGTGACCTCCCGGTGCATCCGCGAACACTCAAGAGGTTCGAGGCCCTGCCCAAGCCGCCCGCCAGCCTGATTCTCACTCCTTTGCCCCACGCCGAAGAGTGACTGCGCCGAAGCTTCTATTCGTGCCAGTCATTCTGGTGATCTTCCAGATTGAGCCGTTACTTTGAGCCATTATTTCTCCCTTGATTCCCCCACACCCGCCCCACGTCCAGAGTCTGAAACGCGCCCCGGGCCTTTTTCTGCGGGGCCAGTTCGGCCTCTATATTCAGCCCATCGCTGGCTGCGGGCCTTGCAGGTCTTTGGCCTGAGCCTAGCGAGCCTGAGTCTGGCCGGACTCGGGGTCACGCAGCTCTCCGGCCCTAGCGGAGCGGCCCCCACGTTGGTGCCCGGCAGCGCGCCGCAATTCACGGTTTTGCTGGCGGGGCGCGACATCATTTACTGCTACTACCATCTGCCCTGCAAAAACCAGGATCAGCGCACAGGACTGCTGCAAACGCCCAACACCGACACGCTGATGCTGGTCAAGGTCAGTGGTGAGAGCGTCAATGTCTTGAACATTCCCCGCGACACCACCGTAGGTGACTACGACTACGACAAGCCGCCCGCAGACCAGAAGATCAACAGTAAATACTGGAGTGGCGGCCCCACCGCCTTGACCCAGGGCGTAGAAGAAATTACGGGTGAGCGGATTGACTCTTACGTAATCGTGCGGGCCGACTACGTGGCGCGGGTCATCGACGCCCTGGGGGGTTTGGATGTCAACGTGCCGCAGCCGGGCATCGAATGGATTGATAAGGCCGCCGGGGTCAACCTCAAGCTGTCGCCGGGGAATCATCATCTGGGCGGTGAAGACGCCGTGCTGTTCCTGCGCGTGCGTAAGGGCTTCGGCGACGATTATGGCCGCATCGATCACCAGAAGCAGGCCCTGACCCAGCTGGCCGCCCGCCTGAAGTCGCCCAGGGGCCTCGCAGCGATGCCGACTATCCTGGGCGGAATCGGCAACGGGGTCGAAACCAATGTCGATCCGAACCTGCTGACCAGCCTGCTGCCTCACCTCAGCACAATGAAACTGCGGTTCGCGACCCTGCCGACCAACACCATTCGCCACAGTTTCAATCTGGCGGTGGACCGTGAAAAGCTGACGCAGGTCTGGACTGCGGGAAGCGCGGACGGTATAGCGGGCAGTGCAGCAGTAGTGCCCGTACCAGGCGGAAGCGCACCTTCAGACCTTTCTACTTCGCCGGTCACCAGCGCCGACCTTCAGGTCACTATTCACGACGCCAGTGGCGCGGGGCTTGGCGCACCCCTCGCCCAGGCCCTGGGGGCGCTGGGGTACAGGAATGTCCGGGTCAAAACCGCCGACAGCAGCAACGATTCCAGCCAGGTCTTTACCCAGGACAACGTACGGGGGGCCGAACAGCTGGCCGACGCCCTGGGCCTTCCCCGGCTTCAGGGCGAGCGCTTTCCAGTGAACAGCGGAGAAGTCGGTATCCTGTTAGGCGCAGACGCCATGCACAACCTCGGGGCGCTGAAGGCAGCTTATCCAGCGGCCCAGTTGCCCACTACACAGACCAATTCGGAGAACAAATGAAACCAGACCAGCAAGCCCGCCAGCAACTCCGCGCCATTGTGGACGCCGCCCGTGAACGCCGCGCCGAAGACGTCGCCGTTCTCGACCTGACGTCCGTAAGCACCACCCTAGACTACTTCGTGATCTGCACAGCCACCGCCGGGTTGCAGCTCAACGCCATTCAGGAGAACGTTCGCCAAAAGGCGATGGAAGCCGGGTTACAGCGCCCCAGCGTCGAAGGCCCCAGCGACCGCTGGCTGCTGCTGGCCTTCGGCGGCAGTATCGTGGTTCACATCATGACCAAGGATGCCCGCGAGTATTACGACCTCGAAGGCCTGTGGAGCGACGCCCGCAAGCTGGAGTTTCCCGAAGAAACCCAGCCCAGCTAAGTTCCGGGAAGGGGGAGGCTCAGAAGGCTAGGATCGTAACCGGCAGACCTGAGCTGACAGGCGTCCGGGACGTTTCCCCGCACGTATGCACTCACCCTCCCTCGACAGTTTGCGCTGCCCCCTACAGACTCGGGTTGAATGGTTTGCAAAGATCGTTCAATTCGAGTGGACTCGTAGAGCTGCGCTGCGGCGCAGATGCGGGCGCTTTCCCCGAATCCGCGCAACTGCCACCGAGACCTCCTTAGATAATTCCGTTCAGGTACTCCCTAATATCTGTGCGGATCGGCTGAAAGTACACGTGCTGGCCCCGGTCACGTGCAAATTGCAGGGTGTCAGCCGCCAGGCGGCGGTTCCAGTCCAGCGACAGCTCAAAGTGCTTTGGGTACACGGCGGCGTTGCGGGTGGCCCAGTAATTCATGCTGCCCTCGGTGGTGACGTTGGTTACCCCCCACCACATCTCTGCGCCTTGCGGCACCAGGTCGGCGTAGGCTTCAATCAACCGCAAATCAAAAAAGGGCTGGGTAAAAAAACCTACTGCCCCGGCTTCCAGCTTGCGCTCCATGTAGTCGCGCTCTTTGGCAAACGATTGACGGTAAGGGTCGAGGCCCGCGTACACCCGCACGTGCGGCAGCTCGCGGGCAAAGCGGCGGATGGCCTGCTCGGCGTCTACGTGGTACACCTGGCGGTTCATATCGCTGGGCGCGTCTCCGGTCACAATCAGCACCTCATCTATGCCGTGCGCCACCAGTAACCCCGCCATCGGCAGTGGCTCACGCGGGTTCAGGTCGATGGCCCGGATATGTGGAATAGCCCGGAAATGTGGCCGCGCGAAGGCGCAACCCTCCCAGGAGCGGGTGCTAAAGCGGGTCAGGTCTGGAATATTAACCGTGTCTACCGCTGGAAAGGTCGCCTGCACCTCGGCCAGTTCAGCCCGCAGCGCCGAGCGGGAGCGGGGGATAAGTTCCAGGGAGATGCGGGTCACTGTGGGCCGCCTTGGGCAGAAGGTTTGACCGTTTGACCGTTTGACCCCGCGTCATACGCGAGCATCGGCCCCAGCCACCGCTCCGCCTCTTTCAGCGTCCAGCCCTTGCGTGCGGCATAGTCCTCTACCTGGTCGCGTCCAATGCGGCCCACCGCGAAGTAACGGGCCTCCGGGTGCGCGAAATAGAGGCCCGAGACGGCGGCGGCGGGAGACATCGCGCAGCTTTCGGTCAGTTGCAGACCGATTTCCCCGGCGCCCAGCAGCGCGAAGATGGTGCGCTTCTCGGTGTGGTCAGGCTGGGCGGGGTAACCGGGTGCGGGGCGGACGCCCTGATACTTTTCCTTGATAAGGTCGGTATTTTCCAGCGCCTCATCCGCCGCGTAGCCCCAGTAGTCTACTCGCACGTCGCGGTGCAGCTTCTCGGCAAAAGCTTCGGCCAGCCTGTCGGCCAGCGCCTTAATCATGATGGAATTGTAGTCGTCGTGCTGCGCTTCAAACTCGCGGGCCAGTTCCTCCGCACCGTGGATGCTGACCGCAAAGGCGCCGATGTGGTCGCCTTCCGGGGCAATGTAATCGGCCAGGGCAAGGTTAGGAGTGGCTTGCTGGCGCTGCTGGCGAAGGGTGTGGAGGCGGTGAGTAGCAGGTAGGGCGTGGTGCGTGGCCACCTCTTGCTGCTCTCCACCTGCGGGAGAGGCTGGGAGGGAGGTGTCAGAGGGAGAAAGCACCTCAATATCATCTCCCATCCGCCGCGCCGCCCACAGCCCAATCACGCCCCGCGCTTGCAGGCGGCCCTCGGCCATCACGCGCTCCAGCAACGCCTGAGCGTCGCCAAACAGCTTGCGGGCTTCCTCACCGCGCAGGGGGTCGGTCAGGATGTTGGGGTAGATGCCCTTCATTTCCCAGGCGATGAAAAAGGGCGTCCAGTCTATATACGGCAAGAGGTCGGGGAGAGGCTGGTGGATGATCTGGCGGCCCAGAGTCTTCGGCGTGACGGGCACCACCGGACTTAGACGCGGCGCACGTTCCCGCGCCTCCTCAAGCGTCACCAGCCGCACCTGCCGCTCCCCATGCCGCTCGCGCAAAGCGTCGTATTCGCCGCGTGTTCGTTCGGCGTAGGCGGCCTCGTCGGTCAGCAGGTCGTTGGTCACGGTCACGGCGCGGCTGGCGTCCAGCACGTGTACCACGGTGCCGTCGTAAGCCGGGTCAATCTTGACCGCCGTGTGCGCCCGGCTGGTGGTCGCGCCGCCAATCAGCAGCGGCAATTTGATCCCCCGGCGCGTCATCTCGCGGGCCACGTTCACCATCTCATCCAGGCTGGGCGTAATCAGGCCCGAGAGTCCAATCACGTCCGCGCCCATCGCCAGCGCCTCGTCCAGAATGCGCTCGGCGCTGACCATCACGCCCAAATCCCTGACCTGATAACCGTTGCAGGCCAGCACCACACCCACGATATTTTTGCCGATGTCGTGCACGTCGCCTTTGACCGTTGCCAACAGCACCTTACCTTTCGTGCTGCTCTCGGACTTCTCAGCTTCTAGGTACGGCGTCAGGTAAGCCACGGCCTTCTTCATCACGCGGGCGGATTTGACCACCTGGGGCAGAAACATTTTGCCCGCGCCGAACAGGTCGCCGACCACATTCATGCCGTCCATCAGCGGGCCTTCAATGACCTTCAGCGGGCTGCCAAGTTCCTGATAGGCGGCCTCGGCATCCTCGTCTACAAAGTCCGAAATGCCCGACACCAGCGAGTGAGTCAGCCGCTCGCGGATGGGCAGGTCGCGCCAGGCGTGCTGAGCGGTGGCCTCGCGCTTGACGTCCTTGTACCGCTCGGAGAGGATGAGCAGCCGCTCGGTGGCCGAGTCTGTCCCCGTGCGCGGCGTGCGGGCCAAAATCACGTCTTCCACGGCCTCGCGCAGCTCCGGCTCTATGTCGTCGTAGACTGCCAGCATCCCCGCGTTGACAATCCCCATGTCCAGCCCGGCGCGAATAGCGTGGTACAGAAAAACCGCGTGCATCGCCTCGCGCACATGGTTGTTGCCCCGGAAGCTGAACGACACGTTGGAAATTCCGCCCGACACCTTAGCCAGCGGCAGGTTTGCCTTAATCCAGCGGGTGGCCTCAATAAAGTCCAGCGCGTAACGGTCGTGCTCCTCAATGCCCGTCGCCACGGTCAGCACGTTGGGGTCAAAAATGATGTCCTGCGGCGGAAAAGCGGCCTGCTCGGTCAACAATTGGTAGGCGCGGCTCAGAATCTCCTGTCTGCGCTCCAGATTGTCGGCCTGCCCGCGTTCGTCAAAGGCCATGACCACCGCCGCCGCCCCGTACCGCCGCAGCAGCCGCGCCCGCTCCAAAAATTTGTCCTCGCCGTCCTTGAGCGAAATGCTGTTCACTATGGCCTTGCCCTGCACGCGCTTAAGACCCGCTTCCAGAATCTCCCACTTGGAACTGTCGAGCATCAGCGGCACGCGGGAAATGTCGGGTTCCCCGGCCAGCAGGTTCAGGAACTTGACCATCGCGGCCTCGCCGTCCAGCATCCCCTCGTCAAAGTTGATGTCTACCACCTGAGCACCGTTTTGTACCTGCTGGCGGGCAATTTTGAGGCCCGCGTCGTAATCCCCCGCCAAAATCGCCTTGCTAAAGCGCGGGCTACCAGTCACGTTGGTGCGCTCGCCCACATTCACAAAGTTGGTCTCACTCGTGAGGGTAAAAGCTTCCAGCCCGCCCAGGCGCAGGTGGGGTGCAAGTTGGGCAGGCCGACGCGGGGGCAGGTCGCGCACAGCTTGGGCAATCGCCCGGATGTGTTCAGGCGTGGTGCCGCAGCAGCCGCCCACGATGTTGACCAGCCCCTCGCGCGCAAAGTCGGCCAGCACCGCTGCCGTGTGCTCGGGCGTTTCGTCGTACTCGCCAAAGGCGTTGGGCAGGCCCGCGTTCGGGTGAACGGACACCAGCGCCTCAGTATTTGCCGCAATCGCCCGCAGGTGAGGCCGCAGCAAATCCGCGCCCAGAGCGCAGTTCAGGCCCAGCGAGAACAAATTGGCGTGCTCGGTGCTCACAGCGAAGGCTTCCGGCGTTTGCCCGCTCAGCGTGCGCCCGGAGGCGTCGGTAATCGTGCCCGAGAGCATGATGGGCAACTCGCGGCCCTTTTCTTCAAACACTTGCTGCGCGGCAAACAGCGCGGCTTTAGCATTCAGCGTGTCAAAAACGGTTTCAATCAGCAGCAAGTCCGCGCCGCCTGCCATCAAACCGGCAATGGCCTCGCTGTAGGCGCTCACCAGGTCATCAAAAGTCACGTTGCGAAATTCGGGCCGCTCCACGTCGGGCGAGAGCGTCGCCGTGCGGTTGGTCGGCCCCACACTTCCGGCCACCCAGCGCGGCCTGCCGTCGCGCGCCGTGAACTCGTCGGCCACCTCGCGGGCCAGCCGTGCGCCTTCCACGTTCATGCGGTAGGCCAGTGCCTCGGCGCCGTAATCGGCCTGCGAAATGGTCGTCGAATTAAAGGTATTGGTGCTGGCGATATCCGCCCCGGCCTCAAAATAGGCGCGGTGGACGGCGCGGATCACGTCCGGTTTGGTAAGTTGCAACAGGTCAAAGTTACCCCGGTACATCCGCAGGGGGTCGGCTTCGGGCCAGCGGAAATCGGCCTCGGTGAGATTGGCGTCCTGAAGCTGGGTGCCCCACGCGCCATCGAGAATTAAAATTCGTTGCTGCGCTTCTGCAAAAATAGGGTTCTGAACGGCCTCGGCCTTTACTGTTTGGCTCATAGCGGTAATGCACCTCCTGCGGGCATCGGTTTGTTCGTGCCATCGTCGGCGCTACAAAACAAACCTTCCTGAAAGCACCGTTACCGAAATGTTGGCCGGTTGCTCCGCCGTGCGTATGGGCAGGAAAAACCCTCCGGCGAGTCTGGATGACCGCGCCTGGGGGCGCGACAGGTCAGACAATAGCGTGTGGCTGGCTGCAAGATTGAGAGGAAAGCTATTCAGGGCTGCGGCCTGGGCACGGACTTTTAAACCCAGTCCTCCCCCCGCCTGGCCCGAAGGTATACCGTAGACATGATGACCGCGCCCCTCAAAGTCCTGTTCGTGACCGACGCCCCGGCGGTGGGCGGCAGCGAGGTCTACCTGCGCGAACTGATTCCGCCGATGCGCGAATACGGCGTGCAGGCCGAGGTTGCCATGCCCGCCGCGCCCGGCACCGCCGATTTCCGTGAGCAGTTGGCGGCGCGGCAGATTCCGGTGCACGCCTACCACCAGCTTCAGGATGTGGCGCCGCTCGAAAGCCGCCTGGACTTGACCGTGCTGAGCAGCTGGAACGCGCTGGGCTACCGCAAGTATTACCAGCTGCTGCGCGGCCCGTTCGTGTCGCTGATTCACGACCAGCTGATGCTGCATATTCCGGGGCTGCCACAAGACATCTACCGCGCTTTTTACGGGGTCTTGCAGGCCAGGGACATTCGCGGGGCGCAGCACGTGATAACGGTGTCGAACTGGGCCGCAGCGTACCTGCGGCGCTGGCACGGTATGCCGGATGTGCGTGCCGTGCCTAACGGCGTAGACACCCGCAAATTTCGCCCCGCCGACCCCGCCGAACGCTCAGCCCTGCGCCGCGAGTACAGCTTCACGCGCTTTACCGTGCTGGTTCCGGCCCGCATGAGTATCGAGAAAAACCACCCCACCGTCATGGCGGTCGCCCGCGCCGTGCCCGAGCTGGATTTCGTGTTGGTGGGCACCGGCTACCTGGAAGGTGCGCTGAGGGCCATCGCCACGCCCAACGTGCGCTTTTTCGGCAAACGTCACGACATGCCGGAGCTGTACCGCGCCGCCGACGTGGCGCTACAACCGACCATCGCCGAAAACCAGTCGCTCGCCACCCTCGAAGCCTTGAGCAGCGGCACGCCAGTAGTCACCAACGACATTCCGGCCCAGCGCGAACTGATCGACTTTGGCCGCGAGGGGCTGCTGATCGGTAACGGCGTGCCAGGGTACGCGGCGGCGCTGCGGGCACTGGCGTCCCACCCGGCGCAGCTGGCCCGCATGGGGGTTAAAGCCCGCCAAAGCGTACTGCGCGGGCACACGCTGGAGCAGAACGCGGCGGCGCTGGCCCTGGCCTTGCAGCAGATCGCGGCGGGCTGACCCAAGAGAGCTGACCCAGGAGGGCTAGGGCAGACCCAGGAGAACCCCCGCGTCCTAAACTACGGGGCGTGACGAACCATTCCGCCGCCCCCGCTACCGTGCCTTCCATTTCTGTGCCCCCCGTTTCTGTCCCCCCCACTACTGTGCCCCGCGTCGGTGTGGTGATGGGCAGCCGCAGCGACTTCGAGACCATGCAGGGGGCACTGGAGTTGCTCACCCAGTTACAGGTTCCCTACGAGGTGCGGGTGCTCTCGGCCCACCGCACGCCGGGGCTGCTGGCGACCTACGCGGCCCGCGCCGAACGCCTGAACCTAAGTTGCATTATCGCCGGGGCGGGCGGCGCGGCTCACCTGCCGGGCATGCTGGCGGCCTTTACACGCGTGCCGGTGCTGGGCGTGCCGGTGCAGAGCCGCGCCCTGAGCGGCCAGGACAGTCTACTGAGCATTGTGCAGATGCCCGCCGGGGTGCCAGTCGCCACCTTCGCTATCGGGCAGGCGGGGGCCAGAAACGCCGCGCTGTTCGCCGCCGCCCTCCTCGCCACGACCGACGAACAGGTGCGCGAACGCCTCTGTGCCTTTCGCGAAAAGCAGACCCAGGCCGTGCTGGACGACCCCTACTTTGCAGGCCACCCCCAGGCGGGCGAGGCATGACCCCCACTGTTGCACCAGCCACAGACCAGCAGCCACGGGCCACGCTGGGCATCCTCGGCGGCGGGCAGCTTGCGCAGATGCTGGCGCTGGCGGCCCTGCCGCTGGGGGTACGGGTGAAGGTGCTGGAACCCGACCCATACGCCCCGGCCCGGCTGTGCGCCGATCATTTGCACGCACCCTACACCGACCCGGCGGGCCTGGAAGAACTAACAAAATGCGACGCCGTGACCCTGGAATTTGAAAATGTTCCGGTTGAGGCGCTGGACACTCTGCGGGGCCGCGTCCCCGTGCGTCCCGGCGCGGCCCTTTTGGAGCGCAGTAAGCACCGTGCCCGCGAAAAACTGGCACTGCGTGAAGCCGGAGCGCAGACAGCGGCCTTCGTGGTGATCGAGTCGGCTCCGGAGCTGCAAGGCGCACTCAGGGCCGTCGGCGGGCGCGGCATCCTCAAGACCTCCGAACTGGGGTACGACGGCAAGGGGCAGGCACGGGTCGCCAGCGACTTCGAGTTGGGGCAGGCCTGGGAAGCGCTGGGCAGTGTGCCGTGTGTGCTGGAAGGTTTCGTGGAGTTCGGGCGCGAGGTCAGTCTGGCGGTGGCCCGTGCGCCTTCCGGTCAGGTCGCGTTCGGCCCACTGGTCGAAAATGTTCACCGAGACGGCATTTTAAGAACCAGTGTCTATCCAGCGAACGTACCGGACGGCACCGAGGCCCAGGCCCGGAACATAGCGCGGGCGGTGGCCGAAAACTGGAAGCTGGAAGGCCTGCTCACCCTCGAATTTTTTCTGCTGCCTGGCGGCCCAGATCAGCAACCGCAACTGCTGGTCAACGAGGTGGCCCCCCGCGTACACAACTCCGGACACCTGACCCAAGACAGCGGTGGCCTCAGCCAGTTTGAAGCCCAGGTGCGGGCTGTGCTGGGCCTGCCGCTCAGTGACTGGCGGCCCCTGCACCCCTGCGCGATGGTGAACTATGTTGGTGTGGAGGAGGTCGCACCCGACTGGGCAGGCATCGACGCGCTGGAAGGCACCCGCATTCACCTCTACCACAAGGCGTTTCGCAAGGGGCGCAAGCTGGGCCACGTCAACCTGATTGCGCCCGACGGGGCAACGCTGCGTAAGCGGCTGAGCCAACTAGAGGCGCTGATTCCCTGAGGGGAAAAGGTGACTTTAGCCTGAATTTTCTTCTTTCGCCTTCCGAACAACTGGGAAGGTGAGGTGCGGTGTGCCTAGAGCCTGTCCGGAAAATACTGAGAAATTTCCGGTTCAAAGGTCTGCAAGAACCGTTCAGTTAGGGCGGACTTGTAGAGCTGCGCCGCAGAGCCGGTGAGCGCAAACCAGGTTGCGGGCATGGAGTTGGCAATCCGGTGCCCTTGCGAGCTGAGCAGGTACACCTTAGAGCAGTTCTCCGAATGAGGGGCACGTCGGAACAACACCGCCGCCCCCTTCATCCTACGTCCTGCTCCTTCTTTTTCACTCGCTCCACTCGGCAAAAAGATGGTCAAAAGAGCACTATCTTTTTGCAAGCTGCTCTAACTTCCGGTGTACTTAGGTGCAGCCCGCCACGCGCTCACCAGCGGCAACAGCGCCAGCCCCGCGCAGATTCCGGCCAGCAGCGGAAACCCAGAGTGCCCGATAATCCAGCCGCCCAGCAGGGTCCCGGAAGCCGCCGCGACGTACCCCAGACTGTCGGCGGCGCCCTGGGCCGAGGGAAAGCGCGAGAGTGCCTTGCTGCCGCCGACAAAGGCCAGATTCCAACCGAAGCCCAGCAAGAACATACTGACGCCCAGCCAGGCCGTGCCGGGCAACGGAGCGGTCAACGCGGCGGCCAGCAGCAACAGCGACCCGCCTACATAGCCCAGCCGCACGCCAAAGCGGTCGATCAGCGGCCCGGTCAGCCAGCCGAAGCCGAACATGCCCACGATGTGCCCACTGATGAGTGCCGCGACCCCCGCGTGCGACATTCCCATATGATGCGCCCGCAAAGGAGTTAGGCTCATTAAAGTGACCATCAGTCCCTGAGCGGTCGCCAGGGCCAGGGTCGTGCTGCGAACCCCCCGAATCCGGAAGGCTTCACGCATCGGCAGGCGCACCGGAGCAGTGCCAACGGGCGCACGCAGGGGCCGCCAGACCAGCATCAGCAGGGCCGCGATGCCCAGCAGGCCGCCGCCAACCAACCAGCCCGCCGCCTCTGCACTGACGCCCAGCACCAGCCCAAGCTGCTCGATAGGCCGTGAAGCCCCGGTCATGACAAGCGACCCCAGCACGCTCATGAGCATCAGCACGCCGAGGGCCGTGCCACGTTTACTGTCAGGCACACTTTCGGCGGCGGCGTACCGCGCCTGCTGATAGCCGCCCTGCGCCGCGCCCATCATGGCCGCCCCCAGCAAAAACACCAGCATCAGGCCAGATCTGGCCCCCAGAAATCCGACCACCGCTCCGAGTGCCCCCAGCACAAACGCCAGTGAGAGGCCCAGGCGTCTGCCCGAATGCAGCATCAGCGCCCCGAACAGACTGGCTGAGGCCGCCGCCGAAAGTTGAATGAGCGTGCTCGGCAGCCCCGAGAGGCTCTCGCTGCCCATGCCGCTGATAATCAGGCTGGCGAGAACCGTACTGACCGTCGTGGAACCGGTCGCCAGCGCCTGGGCCGCGTAGAGTGGCAACAGCCGCCCGTAGTCGATGGTTGTTGCTGCCGGTGGAACAGCGCTCACGGAATCACGCGGGCAACGGCGACCATACGGCTGGGCGCAGCGTTCAGCACCCAAATTTGACATTCCCACATAACGGCGGCCTCCTGTAAGTGCGGCCATTGTAGCTAAGTGCGTTGAAGCTAACATTGCGAGATTCCGGGAAAGCGCCGGAACCTCTCCATTCCCGCTCCAACGCACTTTCTTCTGCT
>NZ_JAGLBG010000002.1:255-87491 GCF_018260405.1 Deinococcus sp. | reverse complement strand
CGGGGTCGAGTTCCAGCAGAGTGGAGTCTGGAGCGGTCTCGCGGAAGTGTTCCAGGCGGGTTTGCCCGTCCACCATCCACTGGTTATATTCGACGACCAGCCACGCCAGCACCGCGTTCTGATACTCCTGAATGGTCTGGTGGCGCTTGCCGGGGCCAGGGTCTACACCGGTGTCCAGCCATCGCTGGGTCGCCACGCGCAGCTTCTTCAGTTCCTCGCTGGAGCGGTCCACCGCGTTTTGACCGACATAGCCGGTCATGGCGCGTTCGAGGTTATGCAGGGTCCCGAAAAAGCGTTCAACCGCGCCGCGAGTATGGGAGACGCGGGGAAGGGAGTGGACGACCTCAATGCCCAGGCCAGCAGCAATGCGGTGGAAGTGCTCGCTGGAGTAAGTTTTCCCGTTGTCGATATAGAGGCGCTTTGGAATCCCAAACAGCGGGTAATGCTCGGCCAGGGGGCCGGACTTCCGCATGATGGCCCGCATCAGAGCCAGATCGGCCTGCGCCTGATCCTCGGACTCGCTGAACGCGATGCCCATAATGCAGCCCGAGTAGACATCAATCACAGCCTGCACACGTGGCCTATAGATACGCCCAGTCTCCGGGTCCACAACTTCTACGTCGCAACGGGTCATGTCCAACTGCCACATCTCGTTCGCGTGGAGAGCCACAACTTGGCCGGTGTACGAGCGCAGGAATTCCTTACGGTCATCCGCGTTCGCAAACAGCAGGCGCAGAGTCGGGTGGTCCAGCATCATCTTCTTGACGCGGCCTACGGTAACGGCTGTGACCGTCACCTCTCTTCCTGTGCGTCGTGGCAGCACCATGGCGTCGGGTACAGCCCGCACCAGAGTGCGGTGGATGAAGGCCACGCTGGTCGTCGGCGAGTTGCTGACCAGCGCGGACACGATGATCTGCAAGGTCTGAAGTGGTAAGCGGAAGCTGCCCGCGTCGGCACGACGGTGTTTCTTGAGGCCGTCGAGGCCCCGGCGCTCCACCTTTTCCACTTCGCGGCGCACCGTTCGCGTGCTGACCCCGCGCTGCCGTGCCGCCTGTTCGATGGCCTGTGACCGAAGGGTCGTCCCGGCTGGAGTCTGGAGTACTGGCAACAGTTCCCTGTGTTTGTCCAAGGCCCCATCTGTGTCCGCATACACCCCGCTGGCGACCTCACCATGTTGAGTCAGTAGGATGGTGGCCGGGTCGAAACCGGGAGCTGTCACCATCATGTTTTGTGATGGAGACAGCTTGGGCGTAAGCGGAGCCTGCGAACCAGTTTCCTCCGCGCTCGTGGTGATTTTCGGCAATTGATGGAGACAGCTTGACGTGATGGAGACAGGTGATGGAGACAGGGGGCTGTCACCATCACCCAGGATTTGATGGAGACAGCCCCGTGGGACTTCCCAGCCGAGTGTGGCCGGGTCGTAGTAGCTCACCAGCACGCCGCCCTTGCTGTGGCGTTCAGGGACTTTTTCGCTGTAAGCAGGAGTTCCAGCCTTGCGAAGTCCAGCCAGGTGGCGCTCAATGGTCGGTTTGGACCTGTCGTACAGACGCATCAGCTCCGTCATATTGAGAAGTGCGCCGCGACTCTTACTCATGTGCGGCATTCCCCACCCGGCTTCTCGCATTTGCGTGATTCGCTGCACCGTTTACCGCGTTTGCGGAATCGCTGGCGAAAAAAAATAGGCTTAACCTTGAGTGCTTTTGCCAGCTTCAGGGTCGTCATGTGTCCAAGCCGTTTACCACGTGTGCCACGAATTAAATCATTGACGTAACTCACGGATAAGCCCGTTCTGGACGCTAAATCAGACTGGGTTTTTATGCCCAGCTCAGACATACGCTTTGTGATCTTCGGTCCTAACATGCCACCTCCATTTCCGCAGATGCGTAAAGTGTACATCCGCATTTGCGGAAAATCAATTACACTTCACGCATGACAGCGAAGGAACGCAACTCTAAGAGCAAGGTGCGCCGGGGACCGCTGCACGCGATGGTCGCCAAAAAGATTGCCGAGCTAGGTCTATCCAACGTGGTGGAGTTTGCAGCCTACGCAGGACTTAGCGACACCGTGATGTACGACATGCTGAATGGCCGAGTTGTTAAGGGTGTTGCCATCATGCCCAAATGGCAGAGCATCACGAAGCTAGCCGCAGCATTGGGCAAGCCCACACACGAAATCATGTATCTGTTCGATCCTGAAGCCCCTGGCGCAGACCTAGTGCTGGGCGTGCAGCAGGTGCCTGTATACGTTGCAGGCTGCGTAGGCGCTGGTCCAGAGCGTCTGATTGACTCGGATGACATGGTCTACGTTGAAAAAGCGTTCGCTGACAACCGCGACCTAATTGCCTTCCACGTTTGCGGAGACAGCATGGCAGGGGGTAAGCGCCCAATCTACGACGGAGACATCGTGATTGTTGACCGCAATGTTGAACCTGAGATCAACTCACCTGTTGTAGCCCGTCTAGTTGACGACGGCTATGTCGTGAAGCGCCTCCGCCCCGGCGGGATACTCGACAGCGCCAACCAGGAATACTCCGACCCAGCTACGGCCCTGATCCCGCCGAGCCGAGTTGCCCGGATGGTTGGTCGTGTTGTCCGTATTCACAGCAACATTGCCGTCGTCTGAGCGTGTTGACGTTGACACCTAATTCTTTACAGAGAGCCTGGTGGAACCGGATCGCCCCGATCCATTAGAAAAAGCAACAACCGGAACCACACTAAAGGAATTGAGCGTCCCAGTCGAGGGGCGCTCAAGATCATTTCTGCCGGTCCCGGTGTATTCCGGTTGTTCCGTTGACATTCAATTGTTTATGGATACAGACAGATAAATCACATCACAACAAGGGGAAGCAAGATGATCTGTATACAGCCCGTCCGCCCTTTCCGGAGGATTTCTTTGTGGTGGAGTCAAGGGGGATCGAACCCCTGACCTCGTCATTGCGAACGACGCGCTCTCCCAGCTGAGCTATGACCCCATCACTGCCCTTTATTTCAGGCGAGAAAGATTATACCACGCCGCTGACAACGCTGCAAGGTTCTGTTCAGGGCGGGGGCGTCAGGGCGAACGCGGCTCGAACCGCACCCCAAGCAGCCGCAGCGCCAGCACAGGCACCAGCGCCCGCTGCCCCGCCAGCGGCAGCCCACCCCGTGCCAGCACCACCACTGCGGTCTGCGTTGCGGGGCAAAAGCCCAGCGCCGTGCGGGTGCCACGCGCTACGCCGTCGTGCCAGACCACATCACCCGCAGCCGTTTTCGAGGTCGCCAGGGGCGTGTAAAACCATCCCGGAGCCACGGCACTGCGCGGCGCACTGAGGCCCGGAGGTGTTGCGGCGGCCCTCCAGAACGCGCCGCTGGCGCCCTGAAGCTGAGAGCGGGCAAAATCCAGTAGGTCTGCCGCGTTCCCGTACAGGCCCCCGGCCCCGACCAGGGCGCCGAAGGAGGTCGTTTCGGAACTGCCCAGCACCCCCCGGGGAGTAACCAGACCGGCGGGCGGTGGAACAAGCGTCACGCTTTCCAGGCCCAGCGGCGCAGTTACTAGGCGGCGCAGCGCAGCTCCGTAGCCCACTCCGTAGCCCAGCCCCGAGAGGTCTTCTCCGGCAGCGTAGGCGGCAGCTAGCGCCAGCACGCCGAATCCCAGATTGGAGTAGGCAAAACGCGGTGGCTGGCGGCCCACGGGCGGTGCCCAGCGCCGGGCACTTGCCAGGACTTGCCTGGGACTCAGGCCGCCGTATGGGTCGTTGAACTGTGTGAACTGCCTTAGCGCGGCGCGGGCCGGGTGGAAAGGCAGGCCCGCCGTATGGGTCGCCAGCGAGTAGGGGGTAAAGGTGGCGGGCAAGCCCCGGAACGGACCGCCCAGCGCCGACAGACGGCCTTCCCAGCTCAGCCGACCCTGCTGAACCAGCCCACCTACCAGCGCCGCTGTGAACGGCTTGGTCACGCTCGCCAGTTCGAAGACGCCGTCCGTCGGTACACCCGCCAGTGAGACGATCGTCTGCCGCCCCGCCCGTGAAAGGCCGACGACCCCACCGCTCCTTAGAGCGCCACGCAGCAGCGGCAACAGCGGGGCCCGGTCTGCTGGGTTCAGCTCCAACACCTCGCCGAGCTGATTCAGCGCCGCTTTCGCCGGGTCGTTCCAGAACATGCTGGAGCTAGGCCGGGTGGCGGGCTTCGTGCAGCATTTCCGAGACGCGGCTCAGCGAACGGCTGTACTTCTTGGCAAATGCGCCCGAGCGGTAGCCGTCGTCGTAAAGGCTCGACAGGCGTGCGCCCGTAAACGCAGCGGGCAGTCCCAGGTCATAGAGCTTGTCGACAAAATGCACGAACCGCAGCGCCATGTTCTGGTCGGGCATGGCTTGCAGGTCCTCGACGGCCAGCGCGTCGATTCCGCTCAGCATTCGGGCAAAGCGGCTGGGATGCACTTCCAGCAGGTGGCGGTTCAGGTCGCGGTGCGTGACCACCGCCGTCGTCATGGGGTCTTGGCGCATCATCCACTCGGCATATTCACCGGGCGAGAGCGTTTCTTCGGGTTCGGTTCCGCGCTGGCGGTAATCGGGGCCGTCAATGCGCCAGGCGTCGAAGCGCGAGGCGATGCCCTGAATCTGGCGGGCAAAGTCGGCGGCGTTGAAGCGGCCCGCGCCCAGCGCCCCCGGTTCGGTGTTGCTGGTCGCCACCACACTAGTTCCGGCGGGCATCAGCTGTTCCAAAAAGGTGTTCGCCATGTGGGTGTTGCCGGGATCATCTAACTCAAATTCGTCGATCAGCAGCAGGGCGTAACCGCGAAAGGTATTCACGGCGCGTGACATACCAAGCGCTCCGATCAGGTACATCAGGTCCTGAAAACTCATCAGGGCGACTTGCCCCAGACCACTTTCCCGGGCCGCGTAATAGGTGCTGGCGAGCAGATGGGTTTTGCCCACGCCGAAGCCGCCGTCCAGATAGATGCCCTTGCCGCCAGGTTTGGCGCGGCGAAACAGCCGGAACCCGCCCGGCTGCGCGTGGGCACTACGCACGAACTCAGTTAGCCGATCCCGCGCCTCGGCCTGACTGGGATACTCGGGGTTGGGGCGGTAATTTTCAAACCGCACGTTCTGAAAGCGGGCGCTGGGCGTCAGGTGCTCGGTCAGTTCTTCCGGCGGCACATCGGGGTTACGCAGAAGCAGGTCGATCATCGGTGAACATCCAGTTCAACCTTGAAGTTGCCCCGCCGCGTCTCGTTGACCACCCGCCGAAAATCGATGCGCCCCATGCCATCGGCGCTGAGACTGTCGCCCTCGCGGATCTCACTGCTGGCACGCGCAGGCTGACCGTTCAGACGCACCTTGCCGCCGTCTATGCCCTGCTGAAAATACGCCCGGCTGACCCCGAAACCTTTTGCGCCCACCACATCAACGCGCATCGAGGGCACCACGACCTCGCGCAATTTGTTGCCCTTGCCTGCTGTTTCTCCGACTTCCTCGACCTCGACCTCGCGCCCGCCAAGTTCGGTCAGCGCGGCGATCTTCTCGGCGCTCTTGCCGGTGGCCGCCACCAGAAAGGCGCCGCCCCGGTCTTCACGAATGTCGCCCAGCTGATCTTCGGGCAGCTCCAGACGGCGCAGTTGCACGGCAAAATCCTGCGCGTCCCAGGCGGGGGCCGCTTCCTGCGGGGTCAGGCGCAGCACCGCTACACCCGCACCGACCTCTGGAATATGAGCCGGATACAGCGTGAGCACCACGCGCCGGGCATCGGGAAAGCCTCCGGCGATGCGGTGGTGTATTTCCTGATCCTGAAGAAGGCGGCGGTCGATGGCGTCACCGTCGAGAAACGGAGTACGCACAACGCGGCCTCCGCGGGCCTGAGCCACCAGTGTGGAGAGCTTTTGCTTCATGGCAGGCAGCATAAAGCAGCCGGAGCACGCAGGACAGTAGCGGCTGTGCCCGCCCTGCACCCTGGGCCTGCCGCTAGACCTGCACTGCACTATGCTGGGGCCTATGCAAATCCCCGAACCCCTGGGCCTGTCCGGTGCGCCGCTTGAAACCTTGCAGGCCGTGATGAACGGGGTTTTGCCGCAAGACTCGCACCTGATCTTGCTGACCGACCGCCAGGGCCAGCGCGAAGGTGCTCGCTACGCCGCCCTGTTCATGACTGGTCGGGGAATGCAGGCCACGGCCCAGTTGAGCGCCGCCGCGTTCGGCCCCCATTTTGGCGAGGCGGGGCAGACGGCGCTGGCCGAACTGGTTCACTGGGCGGTGTCACACGACATGCCTGTACGCGAAACCGTCCTGAACGGGCCGGAATTCGACCACGTGACCGACGGCACCGACGCCGACACTGTCCAGCAGCTGCGGGCCGCGAGCAACCCGAGCGACGCCGCAATCTATACGAAGCTGCCCGGCAAGGCGCAAGCGGAATTCTAACGTGCGTTGCCTTTAACATAACGGGGGCTTCTGGAACAGCGCCGCTCATCTCTGCATCCTCAGTGCAGGCGAAAGTGCAGCGAGCTGACAAGTGACCCCTTGCCAACGGCCCCCCACTACCCCTACACTCTGCACATGCAAAGTTTCGGCCTGCTTCTTCTTAGCCTTCCTCCGGTGGAGTGAACGGCGACACAGGCCAGTAGCTCATCCCCCGGAGGAATCAACGCCTCCGGGGTTTTTCTTTGCCGCTTCATTTGTGTTTTCCTCTGTTTTTCAGCCCTAAGACCTGCACCATCAAGGAGCCGAACATGACCCTGCCCGACGCGAACCAGCCCGCCCACCGCCAAAGCACCGAGCGCATCCGCATTTTCGACACGACCCTGCGTGACGGCGAACAGTCGCCGGGCGTTGCCCTGAACCACTCCCAAAAACTGGAAATTGCCCACACGCTCTCCCGTCTGGGCGTGGACGTGATCGAGGCCGGGTTCCCGATTGCCAGCCCCGGTGACCTGGAAGGCGTCAGCCGCATTGCCCGCGAGGTGCGTGGCCCAGTCATCGCCGGACTGGCCCGCGCCAACAAGGCCGATATCGAGGCCGCCGCCAAAGGGGTCGAGGCCGCCGAAAAGCCCCGCATTCACACCTTTATTGCCACCAGCCCCATTCACATGGCCAAAAAGCTGAACCTGGAACCCGACGCCGTGGTCGAGCGGGCCGTGATGGCCGTTACACTGGCCCGCAGCTTTGTAGACGACGTGGAATTTAGTGCCGAGGACGCCACCCGCAGCGACTGGGACTTTCTGGCCCGCATTCTCGGGGCAGCTGTGGAAGCCGGGGCGACCACCCTGAACGTGCCCGACACGGTTGGCTACACCACCCCCGAGGAAATGCGCAAGCTGTTCGCCTTCTTGAAAGAGCAGTTGCCCGCTCATATCATCTTGTCGAGCCACTGTCACGACGACCTGGGCATGGCGGTCGCCAACTCGATTGCCGCAGTCGAGGGCGGCGCACGGCAGATCGAATGCACCATCAACGGCATTGGGGAGCGGGCCGGAAACGCCAGTCTGGAAGAAATTGTGATGGCATTTCATACTCGCAAAGACTTCTACGGCTTTGAAACCGGAATCCACACCCGCGAAATCTACCGCGCCAGCCGCCTGATCTCTCGCCTAAGCGGCATGCCCGTGCAACCCAACAAGGCCGTCGTGGGCGACAACGCCTTTGCCCACGAGTCCGGCATTCACCAGGACGGGGTGCTGAAGGCCCGCGAAACCTACGAGATCATGAACGCCGAGCTGGTGGGCCGCGAGGCCGCCGTGCTGGTGATGGGCAAGCACTCGGGCCGCGCCGCCTTCCGCAAGGCGCTAACGGACCTGGGCTATGAGGACATGCCCGACGACAAGGTGCAGTACCTGTTCGGGCGCTTCAAGGACCTGGCCGACCGCAAGGGACAGATTTACAGCGACGACCTGCGGGCACTGGTGGAGTCGCGGGCCGACGTGCCGCAGACCTTCAGCCTGGAAGGCTTTCAGATTACCAGCGGCATGAACATGACCCCGGTGGCCTTCGTTCGCCTGCAAACCCCCGACGGCCCGGTCGACGCTACGGCCCACGGCGACGGCCCAGTCGAAGCGGCGTACAGCGCGATTGCCAAGATCACGGGCCTGAACCCGGAGCTGGAAAGCTACCGCCTTCAGGCCGTGACCAAGGGCGACGACGCGCTGGGCGAGGTGAGCATCACCGCCCGCTACGGTGAGAAGCTGCTGAGTGGCACTGGTGTTGCCACCGACGTCGTGGAAGCCAGCGCCCGCGCCTGGGTGCGCGTGATGAACATGATCGTGGCGGGCATGGGCAGCGAACGCCGCGAAGGTGAGATGGCTCCGGGCCGCATTTGATACGGCATTGAAACGCAGGGGCGGGGGCTTTAGGGTTCCCGCCTTCTTGCTGGTCTGGCTCACGCTGACTGTACCGAGCGCCACAGCCAACCGACAGGCTCCAGCCTAGGATCAGACTGTTCCTGGACTGGTACAGGCAGCAGCGCATGCCCACGCTCAATTCACTGGGCGCTGGCCCTGTCTTTGCTAGGCAACCTGGCGCTTTTGCCACTGACCACTGTGCTCATCATGGTTGCAGGCGCTGGAAGGTGCAGATGCTGGGCGGCCCTGCTCCGCTCCAGGCAGTGGCAGCCGACCCCGGCTTCAACTTTCCTATAGCGGTGGTACGCCGCGCAGGTGGCCCGCAGCAGAGCCTACCCCAGCCGGGTCGCCAACCACAGCGCCAACGGAGCGATAAACAGCGCCGGAAGCATACTGCCCACGCGCACCCGTTTGTCATCCATGCCCAGGCCCGCCAGCATAAGGTTCCAGCTGATCCCCACGATCATCATGCCGCCCGCCCCAGTCAGCAGCAACACGTAAGGATTGGTTTTTAGGATGCCCGGGTCGGCCCCACCCAGCAGCTTGGCCGCAAATACTCCGGCCAGCAGGCTGATGCCGCCCTGAATAATCAGCACACTGAGGGCGCTGAAGCCCACGCCGACGCCGTAAGCCCCCGCTAGCGCCAGCGCCGCGATCCCGTCAAGTGTACTTTTGAGCACGTAAGTAGAAGAATTGCCCGTCAGACCGTTCTGAATACCGCCGATCACGGTCATCGGCCCGATGCAGAACAGCAGACTGGCCGCCACAAAGCCCTCGGTGAATAGTCCACCTCCCTTGAAGCGGCGCTTAAGCTGATCGCCCAGGCGGGTCAAGCCCTCCTCGATGCCCAGCGCCTCACCGACCACCACGCCCAGCGCCAGACTTAGCAGCGTCAGAATGACCCCCGGAATGTGCCCGCCGCCGACCTTGTTGAGGCTGCTGGCCATATCCAGGGCAATAAACAGGGTCACCAGACTCAGGGTTTGCAGCAGGCTGCGCTGGGTGCGCTCGGGCAGGCGGCTACCGAAACTCAGGCCCAGCGCCGTACCGAGAAGCACGGCCACGACGTTGATCAGAGTGCCAGAAACTTGCGTCAGAAGACCCATATCCTTTCAATTTAGCTCGGCGCAGGATCAAAAGACCTCCTGACGCTCTCCCCCCTCAAGCATGAACTTCAGCCCTAAACGTCTGACGTTGGGCTGAAAGTTCACATGCTACATTTCCAGCAAGTTGAAGCGAATGACCTGCCTTGCCTCTCACACACCCCCAAGCGGTGTGGATGTGGTGCGCCTTCGCTCAGCCGCTGTTGCAAAACTTAAAATCCTGTATGGGGCTGCCGACTGGTGGCCCCGTGTGCTTTTTGGGGGTCTGTAATGACATTAGACGGCCAGTTTCAAAACCTGCCCAAGCTGCTTAAAGTCAGCGAAGTCGCCGCCTTCACCAGCACGCACGAACGCACTGTGCGCCGCTGGATCAAAGATGGTCGCCTGCACGCCGTCGAACACCCGAGCGGGCTGCGTATTCCGCGCCGGGCGTTATGGCGCTTTCTGGGCCTCGATCTGGCCCTCAGTGCCTAAAGCCCGGCAGTAGAAAAAACCCGTCTGTGAACTTCTGCCGGGGGCATCTATGACCTGAAGGTTAATGAGAGTTATGCGCACGGCCCCAGTTATGGTGTAAGCTATGCCTCATGCCTTTGAAGGAGAAGACCTTTGCAGCTTGATTCCGGTGCAGTAGCGGAGGGCCGCATCACCCGCGTCACAGATTTCGGCGCATTCATACAGTTCGAGAACGGCGAAACAGGGCTGGTGCATATCTCGCAGATTGCCCACTCGTTTGTCCGGAACATCCACGATCACGTCCATGAGGGCGATACCGTGGAAGTGAAGGTGCTGGGCCGCGATGAACGTGGCCGCCTCGACCTTTCGATCAAGGAACTGCTTGAAGAGCCAGAAGAAGTCCCGCGTCCCCGGGCCATCGGACGGCAAAGCCCCCAGTTTGAGGCCAAATTGCGCTCGTTTATGCGCGACGCCAAAGAGCGCACCACCGCTGGCCCCGGCCCAGCCAAAAAACCTTCTGCCAAACGCAAAAAATAACCTCCAGAGTGTTTGGCAAGCAGAAATTGTCCTCTATCGGGGACGATTTCTCATAAGGTTTGTCAGGCCGCCAGGACGGTGCACCATGGGCGGCTCAAACACTGAGTCTGATTGGGGCGAATGTGGTTCTAGATGTCTACCACGCCGCAGGTTATGTGGATACGGTGATGCAGGAACTTGGTTGGAATGAAGCATTGCGAGCCGACGAACGCCGAGCGTGGTTACGAGGTGAATGCAATGGGGCAGAGTGGTTGCAGACACACTTACGACCCGAAGAAAAACGGCGGAACTGGTCTGAGGCGGGCTGCACGGCAGCCCGTTATCTACTCGAACGAAAAGGGCAAATGGACTATGTCAGATACCGGGAGCAGGGTTGGCCTATCGGCTCGGGACAGATTGAAGGAGCAAACAAAAGCGTGATTGGGCATCGTTTGAAGCGTTCTGGACAGCATTGGTCAAGACCAGGCGCAACTGCAATGGTGGCTCTACGCGCACGAAACGCATCTAAAACGAATCCACTTCCATTTCGAACCCTGCGTCACCGCGCTTTCCCGATCCCGCAATTCTGAGTTACACCCCCGTGTGCTCCCTGCACTTGATATCGCGTCCAGGGGGTGCTACATTTTTTCAGCGCCGAACTCAGTGTTTGGCCCGTGCATGGGCGTTTGCCACGCCAAAGCAGCACCGAGAACTAGGCGACGTAGCTCAGCTGGTTAGAGCGCACGACTCATAATCGTGAGGTCTCGAGTTCAAGTCTCGATGTCGCCACCAAGCTTCAGCATTAAGCCCGTGCACGCGCTGCACGGGTTTTTGCTGTTTTCGTTAGACTAGCAGCAGCTCTATCTGGGGTTTGCCGAACTGGCCGCCTGCCTCATTATCTGGCGCAAGTTGGCTTCTGTCGCTCCCATCCATGCACTTTCTGGGTAGGCTTTAAGTCTGCTCCTCTTATTGCTGGACAATTCTTCTCATTTAACGGTCAATCGATAGGATGACAGGAATGAAACCAGTTTCCCTCCTGATGCTGAGCACCGCCCTGAGCCTCACCTCCGCCGCCGCGCAGCAGGCCCCGGTTCCGTGGACGGTCGCCGTCTACCTCGACGCGGATCACAACCTCGACTCCAGCGCCCTGACCGACCTGGAAGAAATGGCCGCCGCCGGGCCGCTTAAGAACGTCCGCGTGGTCTATCAGCTCGACCGTAACGATGACGAAGGTGGTGCCAGCCCCGGCGTGGAGCGTGGCGTCATCGAGAACGGCAAGCGTGTTTCCGTCCAGCGTCTTCCTGAACTCAACAGTGACGACGCGCAGAACGTCTCGTCCTTCCTCACCTGGGCCTACAAAGCTTACCCGTCCGCGCATCACGGCCTGATCATGTGGGACCACGGCGGACAGTGGGACGGCGGCTTCGGCGGAGACACCCACGGCCCCGGCGTCTCCGAGGATCAGCCGGGCACCCTCACGCCCGAGGCATTCAGCCGCGCTACGGGCCAGGCCCTGAAGAACCTGGGGATCCAGAAACTGGACTTCCTGGCCTTCGATACCTGCCTGATGGGCGGCGCAGAACTCGTCGCGCAGTTCGCGCCCCTGACCCGCCTGTACATCGCTGATGCGGAAATCGACTACGGGGACGGCTGGAACTACGCGCCGACCCTGCAGGCCCTCAACCGTACGCCTGAGCAGAACATGACCACCTTCGGCGCGCAGGAAGTCAAGTTCTGGGAAGCGCAGCACCGCTCCAGCCCGAGTGATCGGCTGTACGGTGTGCACGCGGCGTACGACACGAGTCGCTGGCCCGCCACGCAGGCTGCCCTGAACACGTTCGCGGCCAGCCTGACTAAAGCGTTTGCCTCGCCCCAGACAGCCGGGTACCTCTGGCGCGCCCGGGGCGAGGCTATCCAGTACGACTTCAGCGACGATGGGCGCCCCGGTACCACCCGTCCCTACGTTGATCTGGGTCACTTTGCAGACAGGGTCGGGCAGTACACCCCGGACGCGACGCTCAAGGGGCAGGCGGCGGCCCTTTCCGCAGCCATCAAGCAATTGATCGTGGCCAAATCGGTCGGGCAAAAGCGCCTGGCAGCGTCGGCGCTATCGGTGTATTTCCCGACTCATCAGAACACCGTGCCGGACGGCGGTACCCTGAAGCGGTATGCGGCGCTGCCCATGAACGCGGGTACCGGGTGGTTGGGTCTTCAGCGTGCGTGGACGGCAGCCGTAAAGGCGGACACTACGCCGCCCCAGCTCAAGAACGCAGACATGACGCGCGTCAACAAGGACGGCAGTGCCCACTTCGAATTTACAGCCGCTGGGGCGGACGTGTACGCCGTGATGGCCAGCCTGTACCGGAAGAACGGGCCAGATGCGTACTTCGATTACGGCGACGTGTACTACACGCGTCTGGTCGGCGGGGACTACGAGTTCGACTGGGAGCCCCAGGCGTGGACGATGACCGATGGCGTGCAGAGCACATACGTCACGGCGGAGCACGCAGAACCAGACGATGAGTTCCTGACGGCCTACGCGCAGTACACAGCCCCTGGAGAGGACCCGTTCGACGTGATGGTTCAGTTCAATGAAGACGGTGAGATTACTGGCGTACTCGACAACAGCGGGGAATCACCGATCGGAATTGATGTGGAGGCGGGCGGCAAGCTGCAATTCTATCTGCGGACGTATAACGCGAAGACGGATAAATATGACTTCGCGGTGCAGAAGGCCGTGCTGAAAATCAGTGATGAGAATCTGTCGAAACTCAGGGCGAAGCAGAAGGAGTTGCCGAGTGGTGAGTTCGAGCTGGACTTCACAGTGTTCGATTACGCGGGCAATGATGCGTCCCAGACAGTTGAATTCGATTTCAAGTAACTATTGATGCCGCACTAAAGCATTTTGCAAAAAGATGGTGCTCTTTTGACCATCTTTTTGGCGAGTGGAACGAGTGAAAAAAAGAGCAGGACGTAGAACGAAGGGGGCGGCGGTGTTTTTCCGACGTGCCCGCCGCCTTGGGCCATGCAGAGCACGGCCTTATTCAGGGGGCCGTGATACAAGCGGCTCGAGCTGACGGGCCGTGTCGGGCGCACCCATGACTCTGGCGGCGTCGGCGGCGGTCGCTCCGCTCGCGTCACGCAGAGTGGGGTCTGCGCCATGATCGAGCAACCACTGCACAATCTCGGTGCGGTTGAACATGGCGGCCAGCATCAGCGCCGTGCGTCCGTTGGGGCTGCGTCCCTCGATACTTGCGCCGCCAGCGACCAGCAGCTCGACCATTTCGAGATCACCCTTGAAGGCGGCCCCCTGTAAAGGAGTCTGTAGCTGGTCATTGGCGACCTCGGTATCTGCCCCGGCCTGAAGAAGGCGCCGGACTGCGTCATGGTGGCCATGATAGCTCGCTAGCATAATCAGGCTATCGCCTTTGTCGTTACGCAGGTTGGCGGGTAGGCCTCTGCCAAGCAGTTGGCCCAGATACTCGGCGTCACCGCTGCGGGCTGCCGCAAAAGCCGATTGCAGAATTTCGAGCACTTCGGGATCAATCGCGTTTCCGGCGCTTGCGCCCCCAGGGGCAGTCGTATGCGTTTCAGACATGGGTCTCCTTTCCTGGGCCGGGCCGTAAGCCACAAAACTCCGGGCGCACCAGAGGGTCAGTCAGGACTGACTTCCTAAGCTTATTAGGAATCATTTTTAACAACATGAGAGGCTGTGCCGAAAAAACATTGATGAAAAGCAGCGTCCAGGCAACTGATTCTATCTGCTCCAGCGACCGGATGACCTCTATTCTGTCACCCTGCCGGAGCAAATCGGGCCACAACAGGGCCGGAATACGGCAAACTCGGCCTAATGACTGGCGCTCCGCATACGCATGCTTCCCCGACCCCCGCTGACCCGAATGTTCGTATCCGGCTGCACGACCTGACCGAAACGCTGCAAATCGTCTGGCAGGCCAGCCCCACGCAGGCCGCGAACTACGCGCTGACCAGCCTGCTAAGCAGTGCGCTGCCCGCCGCCAACCTGTACGTGGGCAAGCTGCTGCTAGACGAGGTGGCCCGCGCCATTCAGGGCCACGCGACCTACCACAACTTGCTCTCCCTGCTGGGCGTGCAGGTGGGCCTGACAGTGTTCGGCAGCCTGCTCTCGACCGTGCAGAACGCCGCGCAACAGCTGTTGGGCGACAGCCTGCAATACAGCGTGTCGCGCCGGATTCTTGAAAAAGCCTCGGGCCTGAGCGTCGAAGCGTTCGAAAACGCCGAAACCTATGACCGGCTGCAACAGGCTTACCGCGAGGTCGGCACCCGGCCACTGGGCGTCGCCATGCAGATCGTGGGGCTGATCGGGTCGGTGATTACGCTGGTGTCAGTCGGTGCCCTGATGACGCGGCTGGGGTTCTGGATTTTGCCGCTGGTGCTGCTTGCCAGCCTGCCGGGCGTGTACGTCAGCAACCGCTTCGGCGTCGAAAACTACCGCATGTTGCGCCGCCAGACGCACGATGCCCGCGTACAAACCTATCTGGGCAGTCTGCTGACTTCTGACACCCTGGTCAAGGAAGTGCGCCTCTTCGGGTTCGAGCCGTACCTGCTGGGGCGCTGGCGCGAGTATTACCTGGGTTTCCGGCGGCAGCTGGAGGTCGTGGTGCGCCAGCGGTCGGCGTGGGGGTTCGGGGCGTCGCTGACCTCGGCGCTGCTGATCGGGCTGGCGAGTGCGCTGATTCTGCGCCGCGCGGCAGACGGGCAGATCAGCGTGGGCGACTTCAGTGTATTCATCCTGGGGATTTCGCAGGTACAAGGCACCGTTTCGGGCTTCCTGAACGGTCTGAGCGGGATTTATCAGAACCTGCTGTACATGCGTAACCTGTTCGACTTTCTGGAACTTCCCGACCGTGACCTCTCGGCGGGCGACACCTGGGAAGGGCCAATTCACACCATCGAATTTCAGGATGTGGCCTTCCGTTATCCGCTGACCGACCGTGACGTGCTGCGCGGCGTGAATTTTACTGTTCAGCGTGGGCACGCCCTGGCCCTGGTGGGCGAAAACGGGGCCGGGAAGACCACCATCGTCAAGTTGCTCACGCGCCTGTTCGAGCCGACCAATGGGCGCATCCTGATCAACGGGCTGGACTCGCGCCGTTTTTCTCCGCGCAGCGTGCAAAAGGAAATGAGCATCATCTTTCAGGATTTCGGGCAATACCAGATGAGCGCCCTGGAAAATGTCGCCATTGCCGAGGTCGCGCGGCTGGGGGATCGCCCGGGCGTCGAGCAGGCAGTCGAGCAGGCGGGGGCCGAGTACATCGAGACCCTCCCGCAAGGGCTGGATACCCCTCTGGGACGGCTGTTTCAGGGGGGGCGGCAGCTGTCCGGCGGGCAATGGCAAAGGCTGGCGCTGGCCCGGCTGTACTTCCGCGACGCCTCGGTGCTGGTGTTCGATGAGCCGACTGCCGCACTCGACGCCCGCGCCGAATTTGAAACCATGTCGGCGTTGCGCGAACAGGCTGGTGGGCGCATCACCTTCCTGATCTCGCACCGCTTTTCGACCGTGCGCCTGGCCGACCAGATCATCATGCTCGAAGGGGGCGTGGTGACCGAGTCGGGCAGCCACGAGCAACTGCTGGAGCGCGGCGGAAAGTACGCGGCGCTGTTTCACTTGCAGGCGCAGGGCTACGCCGAAACGGTTGAAGGCTGATACTGACTTCCGCTCAATGCTGGTACAAGCGGGAAGCGGGCAGGCCCCATCCTGGGTGCGGTCAGGCCCCATACGGGTGCCGTTCTGACCAAGAAGCCGTTCTGACCAAGAAGCGGGCAGGCCCCATCCTGGGTGCCATTTTGCCCAAGAAGCGGGCAGGCTTGCTCAAGCGAGTCCGTTTTGCCCAAGAAGCCGCTTTGCCCAAGAGGGCCACCCCCTGTACTGCCACAGCGCCAACCCCGCATCTTTCCTTCTGGCCTCCGCTCAGATTGAATCTGCTTATGTCAAATTCAATCGGCAGTCTGTATGAGGCCCCCGCCCAGTCACACCACTACATACACTCCACGCTTTCTTCCACTGCCCACCTTACCCCGCTGTGCAAAAGCAAAAGCCCCCGCGCAAACTGGCGAGGGCTTGCAGCTGGAGTGACTTTAGAACGCGGGAACCACGGCCCCGTTATACTTTTTCAGAATGAACGCCCTTGTCTCGGGGCTTTGCAGCGCCCTGACCAGTTTCAGGTAATCGGTGTTCTTCAGCGTGGCAGGCTTGACGGCCAGCACGTTGGCATACGGGCTGTGGCTGTCTTCGATCAGCAGCGCGTCCTTGAGTGGATTCAGGCCACCATCGAGCGCGTAGTTGGTGTTGATAACCGCCGTGTCCACGTCTTGAAGGGAGCGCGGCAGCTGCGCGGCTTCCAGCTGGCTGAACTTGAGGTGCTTGAGGTTGGTGGTGATGTCAATCACGGTGGCGCTGATGCCCGCCGAGGGCTTAAGGCGAATCAGGCCCGCGCGTTCGAGCAGCTTCAGGGCGCGGCCACTGTTGCTGGGGTCGTTGGGAAGGGCGATAGTCGCCCCGTTCTTCAGGTCTTTGAGGCTCCTGACGCGCTTGCTGTACACGCCCATCGGCTCGACGTGAATCTTGACCCCGGCCACGATACCCAGCGGGCGATCCTTCTGAAAGGCGTTGAGGTAAGGCACGTGCTGGAAGTAGTTCACGTCGATGCTGCCGTCGGCCAGAGCCAGATTAGGCTGCACGTAGTCGCTGAATTCCTTAATTTGCAGCTCCACGCCCTGTTTGGCGAGAATCGGCTTAACGAAGTTCAAGATTTCGGCGTGCGGCACCGGGCTGGCTCCGATTCGCAGGGTTCCAGCGGAGGCGGCGCAGGCCAGGGCAAAGGCGGACAGAATCAGAATCTTACGCATGGCGAAACTCCTTAAAATGAGAGCATTGTGCAAAAAGAGGGTGCTCTTTTGACCATCTTTTTGCCGAGTGGAACGAGTGAACAAAAAGAGCAGGACGGAGAATGAAGGGGGCGGCGGTGTTGTTCCGACGTGCCCATCACTTCGGAGAACGGCTCTAAGAAAAAGTGGGTTCAGAACGCGGGGATGACGGTGCCGCCGTACTTCTTGAGCAGCCAGGCTTTGGCCTCGGGGCTGGTCAGGGCCCCCGCCAGCTTTTGCAAGTCGGGGTTGTTCAGCTTGTCCTTGGTGGTCGCCAGCACGTTGACGTACACGCTGTTCTTACTCTCGTGAAACAGCGAATCCTTGACCGGGTTCAGCCCGATTTCCAGCGCGTAGTTGGCATTCACGATTCCGGCGTCCACGTCCTGAAGGGAGCGCGGCAGCTGCGCGGCTTCCAGCTCACGGAACTTGAGGTTCTTGATATTGCTCACGATGTCGGCGGGCGTGGCCCTAACCCCGGCCCCGGCTTTCAGGCGAATTAGCCCCGACTTTTCAATCAGCAGCAGGGCGCGGGCCTCATTGCTAGGGTCGTTGGGCACGGCGATGGTGCCACCCTTTGGAATATCAGTCACATTTTTATACTTTTTGCTGTACAGGCCCAGCGGCGGCAGATAAATCTTCTTGACCACCACGATGTTCAGCGGGCGGTTTTGCTGAAAGGCATTGAGATACGGCGTGTGCTGGAACAGGTTGGCGTCCAAACTACCCTCACCCAGGGCCACGTTGGGCTGCACGTAGTCGCTGAATTCTTTAATCTGGAGGTCTACGCCCTGCTTGGTCAGAATGGGTTTTACGAAGTTCAGCAGTTCGCCCGCCGGAACCGGAGTCGCGCCGACGCGCAGGGTGCCCGCGCTAGCGAAAGAGGCGAGAGTAAGGGCCGAGAGAAGCAGTGTTTTACGCATGTTAGTAACTCCTTTGAGCAGAAGTGGAAAAGCGGAAGATTAGCGGTGGTCGGCGCGGCTGGCGGCCCAGTCACCGAGCCATTGCACGCCCTGCACCAGCAGCAGCAGCACGAGGACGGTGGCTATCATCACGTCGGTCTCGAAACGCTGGTGGCCGTAGCGAATCGCCAGGTCGCCCAGGCCCCCGCCGCCGATGGCCCCGGCCATAGCCGAGTAGCCAATCAGGTTGACCAGCATCACGGTGAAGCTCTGAATCAGGGCGGGCCGCGCCTCGGGCAGCAGCACCTTACTTACAATCTGGCCGGTGCTGGCTCCCATGGCCCGCGCCGCCTCGATGACGCCGCCCGGCACGCTGTACAGCGCCCCATCTACCAGTCGCGCCACGAACGGAATAGCTGCGATGGTCAGCGGCACGGTGGCCGCCGTAGAGCCGATACTGGTGCCGGTTATCAGGCGCGTAAACGGAATGAGCAGCACCAGCAAGATGATGAACGGCAAACTGCGCCCGATGTTAACAATAGCGTCCAGCACGCGGTTTACTGGGCGGTTGGCAAGTAAACCACCGGGCCGGGTCAGCGTGAGCAGCACCCCCAGCGCCAGTCCTAGCACCTCGGCCATCAGCGCGGCGGGAAGAACCATCTGAAAGGTTTCCAGCGTCGCCTGCCACAGCAGCGGCCAGATTTCGGCCCAGCTCACGCGCCCACCGCCTGCAAGTTAAGGGCCGCGAGCAAACCCGCCTGGGCTTCCGGCAGGGCCAGCCAGGTGTCCACGCCCTGCGGATGAGCCTCGGCCAGCACGATGCGGGCACCCAGCCCGGCCAGCGCCGCCAGCGTCTGGCTGCTCAGGTCTTTCAGATTGACGTGGCGCAGCACCTCGCCGGGGGCCAGCTGCACTTCGGGGCGGTGGGCGTCCAGCAGGGCGCGGGTCACCTCATGCCCCGGATGGCCCAGCAGGGCGCGGGTTTCGCCGCTCTCGACCAGCTGCCCGGCGTCCAGCACGGCCACGTGCGTCGTGGCGGCCCGCACGACTTCCATCTGGTGCGTCACGATGACCAGGGTCAGGTCGCGTTCGCGCTGAAGCTGCGTCAGCAATTCCAGAATCCCGGCGCTGGTTTCGGGGTCCAGCGCACTGGTGGCCTCGTCGGCCAGCAGCAGGTCGGGGTCGGTCGCCAGGGCGCGGGCAATCCCGACGCGCTGTTTTTGCCCGCCGGACAGCTGCGCCGGGTAACGGCCCGCGAAGTCGCCCAGCCCCACCTGCGCCAGCAGTTCGCGGGCGCGGGCCTCGCGGCGCTCACGCGGCACGCCCAGCAGTTCCAGCGGCAGAGTCACGTTGCCCAGGGCGGTGCGCTGCGCCAGCAGATTGAAGTGCTGGAACACCAGCCCGGTGTGCGACTGCCGCTCCCGGCGGGCCTTGCTGCTCAGTTGCCCGGCGTCTTGTCCGGCGATCAGCAGCTGCCCGGCATCTGGGGTTTCCAGGCCGCTAATCAGGCGCACCAGTGTGCTTTTGCCTGCGCCGCTGCGCCCGATGATGCCGGTGCGGCTGCCCCTGGGGACGATCAGCGTGAGGTCGCGCAGGGCGGGTTGGGCCTGTCCGGGGTAGGTCTTGCGAACATCTATGAACTGGAGCGCGGGGACAGCTGAGGTGGGCAGAGCTGATGGGGGCAGAGTTGATGGAGATAGGGCAATGTCACTCAAGGGTGGCCTCCTGAATATGGCGGGGGACAGAACACAAAAAAGGATGCCCCCTTCCTGGCTGGGGCCGCGTGAGCAGCCTGATTCGGAAGGGGACACACCCGCCTGAAGTCTGTCCGTTGGAACCCGCCCGGAGCGCTCTGGCCCCGGAGGAACACCCTTCCTTTATCGTTCCCGGCATCTGCAAACCATCGTTGGACTCTGCCGGGGCTGGAAAGCACCGTGCCGTGATGAAGGCCGGTTGCTGCGGCGCTTGTCTGAAACACCCGGGGTGACCAGTTTCCACACGCCGTCTCTGGATAAAGGCGACCTGACAAGCAGGCCAGGGGCTACTTTAGGAAAGTTGATCGGAGCTGTCAACCATTGCCGGACTTTTGGGGGCGCGTCCCGCCTTGCCAGGCAAGCCTATGCGGGGAACTTTTTGTTGTTCTAGTGACACACTGCCTCTGCTGAACCACTCACCCTTCTGCCGCTTCGCTTCTTTGCGGCACGCCTCTGCAAGTCACTCTCTCTGCGCGAGTGGCACGAGTCCCCCCGCGAGTGGGTCACCCGTTGCCTGGGGGGGTGGTCAACAACACAGACGGCAGTCCGTAATCAAGCCTCGTCGTGAAAGGGCAGGTATCTGGGCTGCCAGAACTTGCGCCCGACGAACTCGTGCAGCGCGGCGTCGTCCATGCGGCGAATGCTGAACTCGGTGGCGACCCCGTCCCGGAGGGCTTGCTTGATAACCGCCACGGCAACGTGCACGCTGGCTTTCGACAACTCGCCCACCGGGGGGTAGATGCGCGACGGGTGGTGAGCGGCAGTGTAGTCGGCCAGGGCGTAGGCGGCCTCGGTGACCATCTCGTCGGTAATTTCGCGCACGCGGGCCAGAATCGCGCCGAAGCCCAGGCCAGGAAAAATGAAAGCATTGTTACCCTGCCCGATCTCATACGTCTGGCCGTTCAGAATCACGGGCGCGAAGGGGCTGCCGGTACACACCATCGCCTGCCCGTCTGTCCAGCGCAGGACGTCCTCGGGAAGCGCCTCACAATTGGCCGTCGGGTTGCTGAGCGGAAAAACCAGCGGGCGCGGCGTGTTGGCCTGGGCCGCCCGCACGATTTCCTCGCTGAAGGTGTTGGGCACCCCGGAAAGGCCCAGCAGCACGGTCGCCCCGGCCTCCTGAATCACGCTGAGCAGGTCGGTGCCGCGCCAGCCAGTGGTCAGCGCCTGGGGCGTCGCCAGGGAGCGCTTGTAGTTTTCCATCACGCGGTCGTCGGTCAGCAGGCCGCGCGAGTCGAGCACGAAGACGCGCCGGGCGATCTCGTCAGGCGACAGGCCCTCCCGCCGCATTCCCTCGCGGATGGCCGCCGCGACCCCGGCCCCGCCCGCACCCGCCCCGTGGATGACCACGACCTGCTCACCCAGCGTCTGCGCCTTGAGGCGGCAGGCGTTGATGACCCCGGCCAGCACCACTGCGCCGGTGCCCTGAATATCGTCGTTGAAGCTGGGCACCACCCGGCGGTAGCGCTCCAGAACGCTAAACGCCGCGTCCTTCGAGAAGTCCTCCCACTGAATAATGGCCCTGGGATAGCGCTTAAGCGTCGCCTCGACAAAGCGGTCAATGAAGCTCAGGTACTCATCACCAGTGAGGCGTTCGTGCTTGACGCCCAGGTAATGCGGGTCGGCTCGTAAATCCTCGCGCCCGGTCCCCACGTCCAACTCGACGGGCAGGGTCTTGTCGGGGCCGACGCCGCCGCCTACGGTGTACAGGCTGAGCTTGCCGATGCTGATGGCCATGCCGCCGAAGCCCTGATCCCCGATGCCCAGAATGGCGCTCGAATCGGTGGCAACGATGATTCTCACGTCGTTGAGCGGTACGTTCGCCAGGGCCTGATGGGCGCGGGCAATGTTGCGGGTGCTGAGGGTCAGGCCGCGCGGGTAGCGGTAAATCTGGCTGAAGCGCTTGACCGCCTCGCCGACCGTCGGGGTATAGACGATAGGCAGCATCTCCTCGATGTGAGCTGTCAGCAGCGCGTAGAACAGCACCTCGTTGCGGTCTTGCAGGTTGCGTAGGTACACATGCTTTTCCAGCGGGTCAGGCTGCTTGCTGAACTGCCGGTAGGCCCGCTCGACCAGTACCTCCAGCGTATCGACCTGTGGTGCCAGCAGCCCGTCGAGGCCCAGCGCCTCCCGCTCCTGCTCGGTAAAAGCCGTGGACTTGTTAAGCAGCGGAATGCGGGTCAGGTTAAAGCCCTTGATCAGGGGCCTGATGTACCGGTGGCCGTCCGCGCCCCGTTTCACGTCGTAGTGGTCGGTTAGGGGCAAGTAGGCGTGACTCATAGGCCACTGCCCTTCAGGTGCAGCAGGTTCAGCGGGTGGCGGTTCATGTCCTTGTACAGCAGGTATTTGCTCCAGCTGCGCCCCAGCGCCCCGTACCACTGCGGGCAATGGGCACCCATCCAGATCACGTCGCCCCGCATCACCGGGTAATAGTGTCCGGCCAGTTGGTAGAGACCCTCGCCTTCGAGCATCAGCAGGCCGTGTTCCATGTGATGAATCTCGGCGTAGGGCAGCGACGCACCGGGCGCAAAACTCATGGTACTAACCATGAAATCAAAACGCGGGTCGTCGGGCAGCAGCTTGCGGGCGATCAGGTGGTCGTCGCCCCCGAACTCGTAACCAGGATTCTCACGCTCGTTGCCCCAGACCACGGCGGGCGCTTGGGTGCCGTACAGGGCCTCGTAGGGCTTTTCGTAGACGGCGACCCGCGCTGCACCCACCGCCGTGAGGGTGTGGGCGGTGCTGGCGGGCAAGAACACGTAATCGTACTCCTTGAGGGTGCGCTCCTCGCCGCCAACGCTTACCTTGACTTCACCGTCCAGCACAAAGGCAAAGCGCTGATAGCCGTGCGCCGACTCCTGGGCCACCGCTCCGGCGGGCATTTCGGCGGTGAACTGCACGAAGCGCGAACCCAGGCCGATAACCGGGGCGATGTGCAGCACGATGGCGCTGCCAGGCCACTCGGCCAGAGCTGTACGGACGAAGGTTTCGGGAGTAATGACCGCGTGGGTCGCTTCAAGAGCGCTGCGGGTGACGCCGAGCTGTTTCATGGTTTCTCCGTAGGCCAGGCAGCATACGGGGCCGCCAAGCCTTTTGGAAACCACTGTACCGGAAGGCAGGCCAGAACCTCCAGAGGCATCCAGGCAGCGCCGCGAAAAAGTGAAAAAACCTGCCCCCAAACAGGCAGCGGCCCTGAAGGGAGGCTCCAGTGGCCGGTTCCTTCCTGGCACCACGCTTCTGGCACACCAGATTGCCCCTGGTGGCCTGGGCCTGATGAGCAGCAGCGACGTTGCTGGCTTTCTGCACCTGGGCCGGGGGTGCTCGCCACGAACCCGGCGACTTTTGCCCATCAACGCCAGCTTCGTAGCTCGGGGGTCAGGTGGCTTTCCTCGTTGAAGGTATCGAGGGTGAAGCGCCCGCCCCCAAAGGTAAAGCGGGTCAGACTGCCGTTCTTGACGCGCCAGTTGACCTTGAGCGCCGAGGCGTCGGGTGCGTCGAGGGCCAGCGCCACCGCCAGCCCGATCACGCCGCCGCTGGTAAAGACCAGCACCCGGCTTGCGGCAGGTAGGTGCAGCACATCGCCCAGCGCCGCCCGGACGCGGGCGCGGAAGGCGGCCCAGCCCTCGACCTGCTTATCGGTGACGCTGCCCACCTGCCACGCCGCCGCCAGCGCTTCGAGCATCCGCTGAAAGTGGGCGTTGCGCTGCGGGATCTGCCGCCCCGCCTGGAATTCGGCGACCAGCGCGGCAAACGCCGCATCCTGTCGGGCCAGCAGCGGGGCCAGGGTATGCATCAGGCCGTCGCCGTCGAACTCGGCCAGCCGGGGGTCAAGCGCCGCTTCCGGCCAGGCTCTCCCCTGCCCAGCCTGCTCGGCGCTCAGACGCTGACGCACCAGCGGCCCATGAAGCACATGGGTCGGCTGATAGTTTGCCAGAAAACGGCCCACGGCCCGCGCCTGCTGGTGCCCGAGCGCCGAAAGCTGGTCGGTATCCTGTTCAAAGGGCGTGGCCTGACCGTGACGTACCAGCATCAGTTCACTCATGCTCAGTCCGCTGCCTGGATGCGCCGCCAGGCTTCCTCGATCAGCCACTGGGCCTGCCCAGCCAGCGGGGCAAAACGCGGGTCGCTGGTCTGACCCAGGCGGTAGCGGGCAAAAATCTGGATGACGATACCCGCCAGTTTGAAGTGGCCCAGCACCTCATACCAGTTGATATTGCTCACGTCGCGGCCACTGCGGGCGGCGTAGCGGTCGAGCAACTGCTGGCGCGTGAAATAGCCCTGGTCGCTGCCGCTGGCCCCGATGACGCTCCTGGCGCGGCCCGGCTGCTCGGGCATGGTCCAGTAGGTCAGGGTCAGGCCCAGATCCACCAGCGGGTCGCCCACGGTGGTCATTTCCCAGTCGAGCAGCGCCACCACCCGTGAAGGATCGGCGGGGTCGAGCATCAGGTTATCCAGCTTGAAATCGTTATGCACGAGGGTATGGGCCGTTTCCGCCGGAATGTTGGTTTCCAGCCACGCAATAACTTCTTCGTCGTGAAGGTCAGCCGGTTCGGGCAGGTCGTGCGTGCCCCCGAGCAATTCGCGTGCCCGCCGCCAGCGCCCGGCCCAGCCCTCGACCTGGCGGCGGTTGAAGCCCTCTGGCTTGCCGATGGAGCGCAGGCCGGCCGCATCTATATCCACCCCGTGCGTGTCGGCCAGCGTGTCGGCCAGCGCCGCCGAGAGCTTGCCCGGAGCCTGCGGATTGGCGGCGTATTCGGGGGGCAGTTCGGTCCGCACAATCACCCCCCGGCGGCGTTCCATCAGGTAAAAGGGCGACCCCAGCACCTCCGGGTCCTCGACCAGCAGGGCAGGCGCGGGAGCCGCCAGCAGCGCAGGATTGATTTTTTCAAGCAGGTGATACTCCCGCGCCATGTCGTGGGCACCCTTGGCGACCGGCCCCAGCGGAGCGCGGCGCAGCACGTATTCCTGACCGTCGCCTGCTGGTGCGCCTAGGCGCACCAGATAGGTCAGGTTGGACATGCCGCCCGGAAATTGCAGCACTTCGAGCTGTTCGGCGTTGCCGGGCACCTTGCCGCGCAGGGCCTCACGCAGCCTATCCAGCGGCAGTTCCTCACCCGGACGCACCGGGGCAGCGTCCGGCGTAGCGTTGGGGCCAGTGCCTGGGCGGGTCATGCGTGGTCACTAGCCTCGGCGTCCAGCAGGGCCATCGCCTTGGTGCGCAGGTGGCGCATCTTGCTGATCCACTCGTCGTAGTTGCTCGCCTTGTTCTGAAAACCGCGCAGAGTGGTGTCATGGGTGGTGATCAGGAAGCCGTCAACCCGCAGCACCTCGACCATCTTTTCGACCAGTTGGTCGGTGGTGATGGCGGTTTGTTGCAAGATCGGCGTGTTCTCGATCATGGGCGTCCAGACCCCTTCCGGGCACAGGCACGACACCTTGATGCCCCGGTCGCCGTAAGTAATCGCCAGCCACTCGGCAAAGGCCAGCGCCGCGTGCTTTGTCACGGCGTAGGGGGCCGAGTGCAGTTCGGTCAGCAGGCCCGCCGCCGAAGCGGTGTTCAGAAAGTGGCCCTCGCCGCGCTCCAGATAGTGCGGAACGAGGTAACGCGCCGCCCAGACGTGACTCATGACGTTGATATTCTGAATTAGGTTCCACTGCTTGTCGGGCGTTTCCGGCCCCTCCCCGATAGCAATTCCGGCATTCGAGCAGAACAGGTCAATGTGGCCTTCATGCGCCAGCACGTCGTCGATAATCGACTTGACCCCGGCCTCATTGGAGATGTCGGCGGCAATGAACCGCGCTCCGATGGCCGCCGCCTTTTCCTGGCCTGCCGGGTTGCGGTCCGACGCGGTAACCCTGGCGCCTTCCCGAACAAAGCGGGTAGCGAGCGCCAGCCCGATTCCCGAGGCGGCTCCGGTCACGACAATAATCCTGTCCTTGAATTCCATGTCTGTTCTCCTGGCTGGGCAAGTGTTCACGGCAGCGACCAGACAGGACTGTCCCGCCGCGCCGCCACTGAATCTGGTTGGTGTACACGCAGTCTAGCGGGAACGAGCTTTAGGCCCCGTGACAACAGCGCCAAAACCCCCTGGCGGTCAGAGGGGGCAGGGGTCAGGCCGTCAGGTTGTAACCGGCGCTTGGCTGCGGCCCGCCAGCTGGCGGGTATCGAAGCCCTGGCGCCTGTACTCCTCTTTAGCAACGGTTTCGGCGTGCACGATGTCCGGGCCGTCGGCGAGGCGCAGGGTGCGGGCCTGAGCGTACATCAGGGCCAGCGGCGTGTCCTGGCAGACGCCTTCGCCGCCGTACAGCTGAATGGCGCGGTCAATGACGCGCAGGGCCACATTGGGGGCCACCACCTTGATCGCGGCGATCTCGCTCTTGGCCGCCTTGTTGCCCACCGTGTCCATCATGTGCGCGGCCCGCATGGTCAGCAGCCGGGCCTGGTCGATTTCCATGCGGCTCTGCGCGACCATCTCGCGGGTGTGCTGGTGCAGAGCCAGCGGCTTGCCGAAGGCCGTGCGCTGGGCCGAGCGTTTGATCATCAGTTCCAGGGCGCGTTCAGCCTGTCCGACCAGCCGCATACAGTGGTGAATGCGCCCTGGCCCCAGGCGACCCTGCGCGATCTCGAAGCCGCGGCCCTCGCCCAGTAGCATGTTGCTGGCAGGCATGCGCACGTCCCCGAAAGTCATCTGGGCGTGGCCGTGCGGCGCGTCGTCGTAGCCGAACACGGTCAACATGCGCTCCTTGGTCACGCCGGGCGCGTCCATCGGAATCAGGATCATGGACTGCTGAAGGTGCCGCTCGGCGTTCGGGTCGGTCTTGCCCATAAAGATGCTGATCTTGCAACGGTCGTCGCCCGCCCCGCTGGTCCACCACTTGCGCCCGTTGATGACGTATTCATCGCCGTCACGCACGACGCTCGACTGGATGTTAGTCGCGTCACTGCTGGCCACGTCCGGCTCGGTCATCGAAAAGCCCGAGCGAATTTCGCCGCTTAGCAGGGGCTTGAGCCACTGCTCCTGCTGCTCGGGGGTGCCGTAGCGGGCCAGCACCTCCATGTTGCCGGTGTCGGGGGCGCTGCAATTAAAGACTTCCGGTGCCCACCACACGCGGCCCATCATCTCGCACAGGCCGGTGTACTCCAGGTTGGTCAGGCCGGGGCCATACTGCCCCTCCGGGTCGCTGCCGGGCGGCAGAAAGAAGTTCCACAGCCCCTCGGCGCGGGCCTTGTCCTTGAGGTTCTCGATCAGGTCGAGGTGGTGCCAGCGGTCGCCGGTGTTGATCTCGGCAGCAACCTTGTCCTCGTTGGGATAGATGTGGGCTTCCATGAATTTGCCGAGCTGCTCGCGCAGTTTCTTGGCGCGGGGGGTCACGTCGAACATGGTCATAGGGGTTCCTCCTGAGAACTTGACGGGCAAACGCACTTCTGGAACGCGAGGTTGAGGGTCACGGCGTCTAGAAAGTCCCGCTTCTGAGCATTTCTGCGCCCTTGACCGGCTCGGCCTCAGACTTGACGATGGTGCCTAGCGCCGTGGCAACCAGTTTTTCCTGGCCGCCCGCCACCGCGAAGATGTCGCAGCGGGTCACGGCCTGCCGCCTGCTGCTGCTAATCACGCTGGAACGCGCCACCAGTTCGTCGCCGGTGCCGGGGCGCAGAAAGTTGATCTTGTACTCGCTGGTCAGCACGTTGGGGCCAAGGGCCATCGCGCCCATAAAGGTTAGGCCGATGTCGGCCATCGTGGCGATTAATCCACCGTGGGCAAAGCCGTGATGCTGGCGCAGGTCGTCGCGCAGGGGCACGTGCAGCACGGCTTCGGTGGCGCTAATACTGGTGAACTGCGCCCCCACCAGTGTCGAGAAGGTCTGAATGGCAATGACGCTGTTGGCGTAGGCGAGCATTTCGGCGGGGCTGGTCGGCTGGCTCATGCGGTCTCCTGGGTGTACATCCGGAACACGGTTTCGGCGATGCAGGCGGGTTTTTCCTCACCCTCAATCTCTATGGTGTTCTGCACGGTAATCTGAACGTACCCTTTGCCCGGCTCGGCGGCCCCCAGCACGGCGTGATTGCGCAAGCGGCTGCCAACCCGTACCGGCGCGACAAAACGCACCCTGTTCAGTCCGTAATTCACGGTCAGGTGCCCCCCCTTAATTTCGGGCAGGCCACCCGCGTTGGTAAAATCCCCGGCCAGCATCGAGAGCACCAGAAACCCGTGGGCAATCGGGCCACCGAACGGCCCCTGCGCGGCTTTTTCGGGGTCCACGTGGATGAACTGGTGGTCACCTGTCGCGTCGGCAAAGGCATTGACGCGCTCCTGGGTAATCTGCACCCAGCCGGACAGGGCAATTTCTTGCCCGGCGCGGGCCTGTAAATCGGTGACGGAAAGGGTGCTCATAGAGTCAACCAGATGGAACGAAAAACGCTCATGGGTAACCTCCGGGCAAGAAGTTCGGGCGAATGCAAAATTTACGTACACGTACATTCTGAACGCTGGCGCGACAATGTGCAATTGCCGTGGCCCTCCTGCGGACTGCCGATTGAAACCGGGCCGTCCTGGATTCAATCCGGGCGAAATGGAGGGGAGTCCGTATCAGGCGGGCCTCAGCCAGACAGCCCAGCTGCCGGGGGGCCACCCTGCCCGGACTTCTGCTAACCTGCACCCACCTGAGCCTGGGGAAGTCCGGTGAGATTCCGGCACTGTCGCGCAGCGGTAATACAGACCTGGCCCGTACATTTGGCCTAAATCCGGTTTGTGAGTCCGAATGCCTCTCAGGAACGCGGCCCGCCCTCCGCTTTTTTTCCGGGCAGGGCCGCACCTCTCGCTGAATCAAGAGGGCCACGTACCAGCAGCCACGACCTTTCGTGCCCGCTTCCGGCCCCGGCCAGAGCGGGTTTTTTCCTGCCGTGCCCCCGCCTGCCGCCCCCAATGCACCGCGACCCTGGAGCGTTCTTATGTCCATCTGCCCATTTCATGACCGGGTGCCTGCATGATCGTCTGCGTCGGAGCAGGCCCCGGCCACCTCGACTACCTGACCCAGAAGGGAGCGCGGCTGATCGCAGAAGCTGATGTGGTCGCCGGGTTCGGCGCCGTGGTCGACGTGGTTCGCCCGCTGATCTCCGGGTCGGCCCAGATTATTACCATGGGGTACAAAGATCAGGTGGCCCGGCTCGCGGAAGTCGCGCAGCTGCACCACGCGGACAAAAACTGTGTGGTGGTTTTTATGGGCGACATCCATTTCAGCGGGTTTCAATTTCTGGAACGGGTCGAAACGGCCTGCGGGCAGCGGGTCGAGGCGGTGCCGGGCATCTCCAGCGCCCAGATTCTGGCAAGCAAGGAGCGGGTGTGCTTCGATGAGACGACCTTTTTTACCTTTCACCGCCGGGGCGACCTCGGGCCGTTCAAGGCCCACCTGCGCGAGGTGCTTGCGGCGGGGCGCGGGGCCATCATCATTCCGCGCCCATGGGACTTTATGCCTAGAGACATTGCCGCGTACCTGCTAGCGAGCGGCGCGAATCCGGCGCACCGGGTCGCCGTGTGGGAGAACCTGACGCGGGCCGAGGCCGACTGGCAGGGCAGCCTGACCGAACTGGAAACGCGCGACTTCAGCGACATGAGCATTATGCTGGTGCGCCCGCTGACGCCGCTGCCAACCGGACTGGAGGGGGAAGCGTGAGCGCCGCGCCAGGACTTTCCCTGCCTGCCACCGACAGCGACTACGCCATTGTTTTTGCCGCCCACGGCAGCCGCGATCCGGCGAGCAAGGCGCAGTTCGAGGAACTGATCGCCCAGGTCAAGGCCCTGCAACCGGGGCGCGTGATGACCCACGGGTTTCTGGAATTCAATACCCCCACCATCGACGAGGCGGCGCGGGAAGCAGTGGCGATGGGGGCACGGGAGATCGTGCTGGTGCCGGGCGTGCTGCTGGCCGCCACCCACGCTAAGAATGACCTGCCCAGCGAACTTAATCTGCTGCGCCGGGAGCATCCCGAAGTCACCTTCCACTACGGCGCGGCGATGGACCTGCACCCGCTGCTGCTGGAAGTCTGCCGCGAACGGCTGGTCGAGGCCGAGGGGGCCGCTGAACGCGCACGCGGTGAGGTGCGGCGCGACGAAACACTGCTGCTGGTGGTTGGGCGCGGCACCACTGACCCGGACGCCAACGGCGACATTCAGAAACTGGCCCGTTTTCTGGAAGAAGGGCTGGGCTACGGGGCCAGCGCGGTGTGCTACAGCGGCACGGCCAAACCCGACCTGCCCACCGGACTGGCGCGGGCAGCGGCGCTGGCGCAGGCCAATGGCGGGCAATTTAAGCGTGTGATCGTCTTTCCTTATCTCTTGTTCGATGGCCTGCTGGCGCGGCGGGTGCGGGAAGCGGTGGCGGCTGGGGCCGAGCGCTGGCCGGGCGTGCAGTGGGCCAGCGCCGGGCACCTCGGGCCGCACGAGAAGGTGGCGCGGGTGTTCCTGGAGCGGGCGCACGAGGGAATTCACGGGCAGGGGCACATGAACTGTTCGCTGTGCAAATACCGCGTGCAGGTCATCGGCTACGAGGCGGCGCAGGGCCAGCCGCAGATCGGGCACCACGGCGGTGTGCGCGGGCTGCTGGGGCCAGATAAACCCGCGCCGGAGCGCAAGGTCATGCCGTTTTACGTGCCGCACCCTATCGAGGCGCAGTCGTTCGAGATCATCGGGGGTCTGTACGACTGGTCGCGGGTGCCCACCGAGAGCCGCTACGCCATGCAGCGGCTGGTGCATACGGCGGGCGACCCCGACATCGTGCCCGACCTCTATTTCTCGCCGGGCGCCGTCGAAGCGGGGGTGAACGCGATTTTGCGCGGACTGACGGTAGTTACTGACGTGACGATGGTGCAGAGCGGCCTCAAGCGCGAGGTGCTGGCTAGGCTGGGGGTGCAGGTCTGGTGCGGGGTTCACGACACCGAAACGCACCTGCTGAGCGCCGAAGCCGGAATGACGCGCTCGGCGGCGGGCATCCGGCGGGCCTACGAGAAGTTCGGCAACGACTGCATCGTGGCGATTGGCGACGCGCCCACCGCCATTTTCGAGGCTGTGCGCCTGATTCGTGAGCGGCGCTGGCGGCCCGGACTGGTCATCGGTCTGCCGGTGGGCTTCGTAGGCACGGTGGAAAGCAAGGCGGCACTGCGGGCGGCCCTCAGCGTGCCGCGCATCACCAACGCGGGCTACCGGGGCGGCAGTCCGTGGGCCAGCAGCGTGGTCAACGCCTGCATGATCGAGGCGCAAAACCGTCTGGCTGCGCTGACCCAGCCGGGAAACGCTGGGCAGACCACTTCGGCTGCGGAGCAATGATCGCCGCCCAATCTCTAATAACCAATTGCCTGATGACTGACCTACCGACCATTGACCTTAGCGTGCCTGCCGCCAACGGCCTGCGGCGCGGCTTTACGACCGGCAGCGCGGCGACAGCGGCCCTCAAGGCGGCGCTGACGCTGCTGCACACGGGCCGGACGCCGGGCGAGGTAGATGTGACCCTGCCAGACGACGCCGGACGCCTCAGAATTGCCGTGCAGAACGTGCGCCTGACCGACACGGGCGCTTACGCTGAAGTTGTCAAGGACGGTGGCGACGACCCCGACGCGACTCACCGGGCGACCCTCTGGGTACGGGCGCAGCCGACGCCGGGGCAGGCCATGACGTTTCACGCGGGTGAGGGCGTGGGCACCGTCACTGCGCCGGGCATCCGGGTGCCGGTGGGCGAGGCGGCCATCAATCCGGGGCCACGCGCCATGCTGCGCCGGGCCGCCGCCGAAGTTGCCGGGCACGCGCAGTTCAGCGTGACGGTGGGCTGCGTAAACGGCGAGGCGATTGCCCGCAAGACCTTCAATCCGCGCCTGGGCATTCTGGGCGGCATCAGTATCCTGGGCACCACCGGCCTCGTTGAGCCGATGAGTCTGGAAGCCTACGCCGCCTCGGTGGAGGTGTATGTGCGGGTAGCGGCCTACACGCGGCCCCCGGCCATCGTGTTCACGCCGGGCAAACTGGGGCGCGACTACGCCTGCGACACGCTGAGCGTAGCGCGGCAGGACATCGTTCAGATCAGCAATTTTGTGGGCACGGCGCTGGACACCTTGCAAGGCACCCTGACCGAACTGGACTATCCCCTGCCGCTGCTGCTGGTCGCGGGACATCCCGGCAAGCTGGCAAAAGTGCTTAACGGCGACTGGAACACCCACAGCGGCCACAGCGGCATGGCGATGAACGCGGTTGCGCGGGTAGCTGCCGGGCTAGGACTCGACGCCGACACCGTGCGCCACCTCGCCGCCGCCAACACGGTAGAGGCCTGCGCCGAATGGCTGGCCGGACATTCCCAGAGAAAAGCTGTGTGGTACGCCGTCGCGCAGCAAATTGCCAGGGCGCTGAGGCAGCGTGCGCCCGCCGTCCAGCGGGTTCAGGTGGCCCTGTTCACGCTGGACGGCACGCCGCTGGCCGAGGCGAGCAGCCAGGAAGGATTCGATGACTGACACAGAAAAAAGAACCGCCAGCGGCCACTTCTATGGCCTGGGCGTGGGGCCGGGGCCTGCGGGGCTATTGCCCGTCGCGGCGCTGGAGGCGCTGCAAAACGCCGATCACATCTATGCGCCGCGTTCGCGGGTGTCGGCGGCTTCGGTGGCCCTCGAAGCCCTGCGCGACCTGGACTTCGACCATAGCCGGGTGCGCGAAATCGAGTTCAATATGGACGGCGACGACGCCCGCATAGGCCATCACTACGCGGGCCTGGCCCGCGAAATCGCCGCGCTCGGACGCCAGGGCCAGCGGGTCGCTTACCTGACCATCGGTGACGCGATGACCTACAGCACGCTGGGCTATCTGGTGGCGGCGCTGCGGCGCGAGGCCCCGGAACTGCCGCAAACGGTGCTGCCGGGCGTGACCAGTTACGCGGCGGCGGCGGCTAGAGCTGGCTTTTCACTGGGCGAAGGCAAGGAGCGGGTGCTGATTTTGCCCTGCCCCGACGACGTGTCCACGCTGGCCGCCGACATCCGCGCCAACGATGTGGTCGTGCTGATGAAGGTTGGCAGGCGCCTTAGCGCCGTGCTGGAAGTGCTGCGCGAACTGGGAATCAGCGAACACTGCGCCCTGGCCCACCGCCTGGGCCTGGGCGGAGAGGTGGTGTTGCCTTCCCTTTCCAGTGTGCCCGACGCCGAACAACTCGGTTATCTCAGCGTGCTGCTTATTCGCAAAACAAAGCCCCGGAGGTTTTCTTGAAACTGATCGCTCAAGCTGATTCATCAACTCTAGTCGTCGAGTTAAGTTCGGAGCAACTCGCTGTCCTTTCCAATGGACTGCTCAATGCTCTTGAGCTGATGTCCGACGCAAACGATATGGAACACGACCACTGGTTCGACTCCGAATTTCACGCACGGGTGGGATGTTCACGTCAGGCCGCCCGGAGCCTTTTGAATGAAGTGCAGGGGCTGCCTTTAACGGCCCCGGTCTCCAGTCCGAACAATAAGCGGGAGAGCGGGGCGCACGTGTCGTTCATCGGCGCTGGCCCAGGCGCACCTGATCTCATCACCAGGCGGGGCGCTAAGCGGCTGGCAGAGGCCGACCTTATCCTGTACGCGGGGTCGCTGGTGCCGGAGGCGGTGCTGGAACACGCCCGCCCGGACGCCGAAAAACTGAATACGGCGGGCCTGAACCTCACCGAGCAGGTGGCGGTGTACAGGCGGGCCGGGCGCGAGGGCCTGAAGGTGGCGCGGGTGCATTCCGGCGACCCGGCGATCTACGGGGCCACCGCCGAGCAGATGCGGGCGCTGCGGGAAATGGGGATTGATTACGACGTGGTGCCGGGCGTAAGCAGCTTCACGGCGTCGGCGGCCACTTTGGGCGCGGAGCTGACGCGGCCCGGCGTGACCCAGACCATTATCCTGACCCGCGCCTCGGGCCGGGCCAGCCCCGTACCAGACGCCGAAAATCTGGCGAGTCTGGCGGCGCACCGGGCCAGCCTGTGCGTGTTCCTGGGGGGGAGCCAGCTGGAGGCCAACATTGCCGAACTGCTGAAACACTACCCCCCCGAAACGCCCGCCGCGCTAATTCAGCGGGCCACCCAGCCCGAGGAGCGCCGCCACGCCGCGCCGCTGGGGCAGCTGCTCGAGGGGCTAAAGCTGAGCGAGTGGGCACTGACGACCATGCTGCTGGTCAGCCCCGCGCTGGCCGACCCCGGCGACATGCAGGAGGTCAGCCGCCTGTACGACCCGGCCTACGCCCACCGCTTTCGCCGCGCCGAAAAGGGAGAAGCCAGTGAGCCGGAATGACTGAGGCCGTGGGTATCTGGCCCATAAGACGTGAGACGTTGGCCCTGGCCGAGCACCTGACCGGCGGGCTTGGGGGCACGCTGTTTCGCCCCTGGGAAGCGGGCACGCCGCAGCGGGGGGCCTTTGGCGCCGCGTTCGCCAGTGTGCGGGCCTGGGTCATGATTGGGGCCGTGGGCATCGCCACGCGCTTCGTGGCCGGACTGCCCCGCAGCAAGCACACCGACCCGGCAGTGGTCGTTCTCGACGACGCGGCGCGGTTCGCGGTGGCGCTGCTGGGCGGGCACGAGGGCGGCGGCAACGCGCTGGCCTACCGGGTCGCCCGCCTGACCGGCGCGGTGCCGGTGATCACGACCGCCACCGAGACCGTCAAACCGCTGACGCTGGGCATTGGGGCGCGGCGCGGGGTCAGTCTGGAACAGGTCGAAAACGCCGTGCTGCACGCACTGGCAGCAAGAAACTTAACCGAGGTGCGTGAGGTGGCGACGGTTGACCTCAAGGCGAATGAAGCGGGCCTGCTGGCCTTTTGCGAGCAGTACGCCCTGCCGCTGCGCGTTGTGGCGGCCCAGGACATCGCGGCGCGGCCCTGGGTCACGGCGGCCAGCGAGTGGGTGCAGCAGAGTGTTGGGCTGCCAGGCGTGTGCGAACCCTGCGCCCTGATCGCCAGCCCGCGCGGGCGGCTGATCGTTCCCAAAACGGCCCTGAATGGCGTGACGGTAGCCGTGGTTGAAGACCGCGCCGAAGATGAAAGGTGGCAACCATGAAAGGAAAACTCAGTCTGGTGTCGGTCGGCCCCGGCACGCTGGAACTGGTGCCCGAACGGGCGCGGCGGGCCTTACAGGAAGCCGAGGTGATCGTGGCCTACGACCTCTACCTGACCTGGGTACGGCCCCTGCTGACTACCCAGGAACTGCTGACACCCCCGCTGACGCAGGAAAAATACCGCGCCGAACTCGCCATTCAAAAGGCGCGGGAAGGCAAGCGCGTGGCGCTGGTCAGCAGTGGGGACATCGGCATCTACGCGATGGCGGGACTGGTGTTCGAGGACCTGCCCGAGCAGCCGGACTTCGGGGTCGAGGTCATTCCCGGCATCACTTCCGCCACGGCCTGCGCCTCACTGCTGGGGTCGCCGCTGACGCACGATTTCGCCACCCTGAGCCTGTCCGACCTGTTGTGCCCCTGGGAGTGGATCGAGCACCGGGCCACCCACATTGCCCAGGCCGACCTCGCCTGCGTGCTGTATAACGTGCAGAGCCGGGCACGCCAGGAAGGGGTGTACCGCGTGCTGCGGCTAATGCTGGAACACAAGGAACCGGAGACGGTCTGCGGCGTGGTTCGCAATGCTTACCGCGAGGATCAGGACGTGCGGGTGACGACGCTGGGCGAGCTGCTGAACCAGAAATTCGACATGCTGACTACCATCGTCATCGGCAACCGCTTTACGGCGACGAAGGGCCGCTGGATGTACACCCCACGCGGCTACAACGACTGGCAGCAGGAAGCACCGGAGCAGGACGCTCAGACCGCTCAGGCCAGCCAGCCCTCCGCCTTTGCCGCCCCCGAAAACGCCGTGTGGGTCTTCAGCGGCACGGGCGACGGCAACGCGCTGGCCCGGCAACTGGCCGAAACCGGAGAACAAGTTGTGCTGAGCGCCGCCACCGAACTGGGCGCGGCCCTGGCCCCGCAGCACCCTAACCTACGCCAGTACAGCGGCCCCGCCGGAGCCGAAGCCCGCCGCCGCGCCCTCGTCGGGGCCAGAGCGGTGGTGGACGCCACCCACCCCTACGCCCAGGCCATCACCGCGCAGCTGCGCGACCTGAGCACCGAACTGGGCCTGCCCTACTTGCGCTACGAGCGCCCCGGCAGTCTGCCGGACGATCTAAGCGGCCTGGAACTGGTAGACGACATGCAAGCGGCGGCGCAGGCCGCGCCGCGTTATGGCCGGGTCTTTCTGGCAACCGGGAGTAAAGATCTGGGCACTTTCCTGCGGGAGGCTCCCAGCGCCGAGGTGTTCGTGCGCCTGACGCCTCAGCCCAAAGTCATCGAGCAGGCGCTTGAACTGGGCATAAAACCCGATCACCTCTGCGCCGCCGTGGGGCCGTTCTCACGCGAGTTCAACGTCGCGCAGTGGCGGGCCTGGAACATCGGCGCCGTCGTGACCAAGGACAGCGGCGAGGCCGGGGGCCTGGGAGCCAAGATCGGGGCCGCCCGCGAGCTGGGCATACCGCTCATCGTTATTCGTCGGCCCGCGCCGCTGCCCGGGGCGCTGAGTGAGTTCAGCGCTGTACAGACTGCCCTTCAAGCTCTCGCTTAGACTTCAGGCGTCTGGTAATTTCCGGCGGGAACAGGGGGGATTTCGGCCTTTACAGGAAGCAGAGAGGATGACTGTCCTTCTTCAGCGAGACTCTTGCCCTTATACAGATTCCGCTCAATTCTGGTGCAATTGGGGCGCGGGCAGGCCCCTTCCTGTCTCATTCCCCCCATTTATGCGCTGAGTAGTTGTTCCAAAATAACCAGATTCATTCGGAATGTGGATTAGAGCAGTTCTCCGAATGATGGGCACGTCGGACACACACCGCCGCCCCCTTTATTCTACGTCCCGCCCTTTCTGTTTCACTCGTTCCACTCGGCAAAAAGAGGGTAAAAAGAGCCGCCATCTTTTTGCAAAATGCTCTAAACCCGGTTGCTCCGCGACTTTCACACGGGAAGCAGTAAAGGAACCTGACCATGACCCAGCATCACCTTAAAACGCCCGTTACCATCGTCACCGGTTTTCTGGGCAGCGGAAAAACCACGCTGCTGCAAAACCTGCTCAACCAGACCCACGACCGCACGCTGGCGGTGATCGTCAACGAATTCGGCGAGGTTAGCATCGACGGCCCGCTGCTCGACGTGCGCGAGCAGGGCGTCGAACTGCACGACGTTCATGGCGGCCTGCTGGCCTACGGCGGCGAGGGCGACGACTTTACCCGCACGCTGCGGGCGCTCGCGGCGCGGCGGCACACCTTCGACCATGTCCTGATCGAGACGAGCGGCCTCGCCGTGCCGACTGCCGTGATGGTCACACTCGAAAGCCCCGAGTTCGCCGATGACTTTCTGCTCGACGCCACGCTGGTCGTGGTCGATACGCCGCTGCTGCTGGCGGGCGACTTCGGGGCCGAGCGCGACGAGGCCGCCGCCCGCGTGTTCGATGCCCAGCTGGAATATGCCGACGTGGCGGTGCTCAACAAGATCGACGACCTGGGCGAGGGCGACCTGCTGCAAGCCGAGGCCGACGTGCGTTACCGCGCTCCCCGCGTGCGGTTCCTGGAACTGGCATATGGCGCGGTGCTCGATACGCAGCTCACGCTGGGCCTCAACCTGCACGGCAGCCGCCGCAGCGTCACGCATCAGGCCCCGGTCAGCGGCGCACCCGGCGACCTGGCTCAGCCGTTGCATGACCACACCACGCTCGACGGGCACTCGCACGGCGACCTCGACGCCCACCTGCACAGCATGAGCACCCACCAGCACTTTCACGAGCACGATCCGGGCTGGCAGTCCTTCCGCCTGACCAGCGACGCGGCGCAGAACCTGTCTGAACTGGTACGCACCGTGCAAAACGTGGCCCGGGTGTTCCCGGTGCTGCGGGTCAAGGGCTTCGTCAGCGACGATTCGGGCGGGCGGTACGCGGTGCAGGCGGTACGCTCGCGGGTCGAGACGACCCCGGCCACGCCCCAGGCGGGCGCACCCAACGAACTGATTTTTATCGGCTACCACATCAGCCGTAAAAAGGTGATCGAGGCTCTGCAAAAGGCGCTGCCCGGCGAGGCATGGCACTGAATAGCCCTCTTTGCAAAAGTCGGCAGTGCAGACGGTCTAGGGGTCTAAAAGCATAAGGGTCTACTACGGACTGCGCTCAATTTTGCCCGCAGTGGGGGGCGAGCAGGCCCCTTCATGGGTGCCGTTCTGCTCAAGAAGCGGGCAGGCCCCTTCACGGGTGCTGCGCTGCATGAGGCCGCCGTCAGCCTTGGTTCTGCATCAGGCGCAGCCATTCCCCTATAAGCCGGGCCTGATCCCCCGCCCCAAACCGCTATCCTAAAGGCCATGAGGGTCGCCGTCGCCGATGTGGGAACAAATTCGAGTCATCTGCTGATCGCTGAAGCGCAAGAAGGCAGTTACCGCGTGCTCGACTCGCTCAAGGACCGCACCCGGCTGGGTGAGTGCCTGGACGCCGGGGGCAACCTGACCCCCGAGGGCGAGGACCGGCTGGCCTCGGCACTGACTCATTTCCGCGAACTGGCCCGTGGGGCGGGCGTCGGGGACGTGCGGGTGTACGCGACCAGCGCCCTGCGTGAAGCCCCCAACGGCACCGAGGTCGCGCAGCGGATGCTGGAGCGCACCGGCATCTACCCGGCGATTATCAGCGGCGAGCGCGAGGGCGAACTGACCTACTTGGGGGTCGCGCACAGTGTGGAGTTGGGGCCGGACAACGTGCTGCTCGACCTGGGGGGCGGCAGCCTGGAACTGGTACGCGGCGACGAGCAGCAGGCGCGTGACGTGCTGAGCCTGCCGCTGGGCAGCATTCGCATGACCCGGCATTACGTTCCGGGCGGGGTAGGGCACAGTAGCGAACTCCAGGCGCTGCGCTCGGCGGTCGAGCAGCAGCTTACGCCCTACCTGCCGCAGTTCCGGGGAACAGCGCGGGGACAAGAACAGATTAACTTTTTTCTGTCCAGCGGCACCGCCGAAGCGGCCGCCCAAGCCATTGCCGCCGCACGCGGTGAAAGTACCCAGAGCATCAACGGGGTACGCTTTACCCTCGCCGACCTTCAGGGACTTTTGCACCGGGTCGTGCGAACCAAACCGGCGCTGCGGCCCAGGATACGCGGCCTCGAAAGGCGCCTCGACACCATCGTTGCGGGGCTGACCGTGCTGTGCAGCGCCCTGGAGCTGCTGGGAGCCGTGCAGCTGACCGTCAGTGAGGGGGCGCTGCGCGAGGGGATGCTGACCGAGGAACTCTCACGCTTTGAATCCTTTAGCAGCGGCCTCAGCCCCCGGCAGCGCAGCGTACTGGCGACCGCCGAGCGCTACGGCGTCAATCTGGCGCACGCCCAGCAGGTCGCGGAACTCTCCCGGCAACTGCTGGACGCCCTCACCCAGCACGGCGAAGCCTTTCCCGGTGACGCCCGCAGCCTGCTGACCGCCGCCGCCGCACTGCATGAAAGTGGCCAGATTGTCTCGCAGAGCGGGCACCACAAGCACAGCGCCTACCTGATCCGGAACTCTGGCCTGCGGGGATTCAGCCCACGTGACATCGAACTGATTGCGCTGACCGCCCGTTACCACCGCCGCAGCCTGCCCAGAGCGGCTCACGGCGACTATATGGCGCTGGCACCTGCCGAACGTCACCTGCTGTCACAGCTGGCCGCCATTTTGCGCGTCGCCGACGGCCTCGACCGGGCGCATACCGGCAACGTACGCATCGAAGGACTGGAAAAGCACAAATCCGGTTGGACGCTGCACCTCAGCGGAACCACGCCCCTAGACCTGGCGGGCGTACACAGCAAAGCCGACCTGTGGGAAAAGGAATTCGGGCCGATCAGTTTCCGGGCCTGAGCGGGGGCCAACTGGATTTCGGGCGTGGAGTTGACCCCCCGGCGCCCTTGCGGGCCGGTATGCGCGGGTTGTATCTGATTAGCGGCCCTCCCCCTAGCACTGAAGCAGGTATGCTGAGGGCATGACGGAGACGCCAACGGTCACAGAACTGATGGACACGATCCGCCAACTCCAGTCTCAAGTTCAGCAGCTCACCCAGCGGGTTCAGGAACTGGAAGCCGAGAACAAGGCGCTCCGCGAAGAGAACACCCGGCTAAAGAAGCGCATCAGTGACCTGGAGCGCAAGAAAAATAAGTACGTCGCTCCTCAGAAACCTGGTCGAAAATCCGGACAGGGTCAGTTCACCCGTAAGGACGCTCCAGACTTCGTGACGAACGAGGTCGATGTCGAGCTTCCCAACCTTTGTCCAGCCTGCAACTTCACCGGCGAGTTGACCTTGAGCCACTTCGAAAAGGCCAGCGTGACGGAGTTGCCTGTCCTGCCCCGCGTTGAAGTGACCGTTTACAACGTCCCCATTGTTCTTTGTCCAAAGTGCGGCAAGAAGATTCGTGGGGAGCATCCTGACCTGCAAGCGGGCCAGTGGGGTGCGACCGCTCACCGGATCGGGCCTCGCTTGGAAGCGACCATCCACACCATCCGGCATGAAGTGGCGGTGTCAGAGCGGAAACTGCCCCGCGTTTTGGAGCTGCTCCTGGGTCTGCGGTTGACCCAGAGTGCGATCAGTCAAGCCGCATCGCGGCTTGCTGGGGATGGAAGTCCACTGGCGAATCATGTGCTGGAACTGGAGAAGCAACTCCGGCAGGCGGGCTATATCCATCATGACGACACGGGTTGGCGCATCGGTGGTGAACAGGCATGGGTCGGGGCCTACCGGAGTACAGATGTGGCGCTGTTCAAGGTGAATCCGCAGCATACGTCCGCTGAATTGCGAGCCGTGTTGGGAGACGAGTTTCAGGGAACGCTGGTGTGCGACCGTTACAGCGTGTACGACGCAAAGCAGTTCGCAGGGATGAGTCAGCAGAAGTGCCTGGCGCACGTCGTTCGCAACATCAGTGATGTCGCGGCTCAGGTGAAAGGACGGGCCGGACAGGGACTGGCTTACCTGATGAGACTGAAGGAGAACGTGCAGGACGCACTGAAAGTCCATCGGGACTTTCAACAGGGGAAGACGACAGAGCGGCAGTTTCGATATCGAGGGAGATTGGTGAAGGGGCGAATTCACCGTCTGCTGAGCCGAACAGATCTCCGAACCCCGGAAAGTGAGCGTCTCAGAGCAGGGTTATGGAAGCAACAGGAGAAAGGACGATTGTTGCACTTTCTGGAAAAACCGGAGATTCCACCGACGAACAATGCCGCAGAGCGGCAATTGCGGCGGGTGGTCATCACCCGCAAAGTCTCCCAGTGCAGCAAGAACAAACGGGGCGCAGAAGCACACATGCGAATCAAGTCGGTCGTAGAGACTGCCCGCCTGCGCGGTCAAGACCCTGTTGAGGTCTTGGCCAGCCTCAGCCGCTAATCAGATACCGCGGGTTTTAACGAAACAAAGGGCAGTGCGTATCACACGGCCCATTTCAGGTTTTCCCTGTCCTGATACGGACTGCGGCTCCACACCGCAAAGTCCGTATAAGTTAAGAGCCTGCCTGAAGCGTTGCAGCAGACCAACTACTACCAATGGATGAAGCCAGGCGGCTGCGGGGCGCAGCATACTGCTCCGATATGTCTTCACCGCGTCCTCCCCATCCTTTTCATCTGCTCAGCCTGCTCCTGCTGGTCGTGGTTCCGCTTTTTATCGTCGGTGAGATTGCCGAGGACCTCTTTGAAAAACAGCGCTTCGTCTTCGAGACGCCGCTGATGCAAATGGTGCACGCCCACACCACTCCGGCCCTGCTGCACTTCAGCGTGTTCCTGCACCACCTCGGCGGGCCGGTGGTTATGGGCAGCGTGTTCGTGCTGATTCCAGTGACGCTTTGGCTGCTGCGCCAGCATTACCTCGCCCTGTTCTCGCTGGTCGGGCTGGGTGGGGCAGTGGTGCTCAACGGCCTCATGAAGGTATTTTTTCACCGCGCCCGTCCCGAGCTGTGGCCCCGCGTGGTCGTCGAAAATGGCCCCTCGTTTCCCAGCGGACACAGCATGTTCGCCGCCGCCCTGATGACTGTGCTGACTGTGCTGGCCTGGCGTACCCCCTGGCGCTGGCCGGTGCTGGTGTTTGGCGTGCTGTACACGCTTAGCATGTGCTTTTCGCGGCTGGTGCTGGGCGTGCATTACCCCACCGACGTGCTGGCCGGGGCACTGGCGGGCCTGGCCTGGGTCTACGGCGTCTACCGGCTGATAGGCGGGCGCGAAGGTTACCGTGCGGCCACGGCCCCGCCCACCGACCGGTTCACGGAATATCCTGTCGGGCATGACGTCAGGTAATCTTCGCGCCCCGGCCCTACCTCTCAACCTCCTCAGCATCCAGTCATGGGTGAGCTACGGGCACGTCGGCAACGCCGCCGCCACCTTTCCTCTGCAACGCCTGGGCTTCGAGGTCTGGGCCATCAACACCGTGCAGTTCAGCAACCACACTGGCTACGGCGCGTGGACGGGCACCGTGTTCCCGGCGCAACAGGTCGGGGAACTGCTCGACGGCATTGAGGCTCGCGGCGCACTGGCGGGCTGCCACGGTGTCCTGAGCGGCTATATGGGGTCGGAAGGCACCGTGGCCGAGGTCGTTTCGGCGGTGCGGCGGGTGCGGGGGGTGAATCCGGGGGCGCTGTACTGCTGCGACCCGGTGATGGGCGACGTGGGGCGCGGCGTGTTCGTGCGCCCAGAACTGCCCGAACTGATCGCCGCGCAGGCGATTCCCGCCGCCGACATCGTGACTCCTAACCAGTTCGAGCTGGAACTACTGACCGGGCGCAAAACTGACACGCTGGACGCTGCCCTGAGTGCCGCGCAAGCCCTGCGCGAACGCCTGAACCCGGCGGGGCCGCGCATCGTCGTGGTCACCAGCCTGGTGCGCTCGGACGCGCCGGAAGGGCAGATCGAAACACTGGCGGTCACGGGCGAGGGCGCGTGGCTGTGCCGCACCCCCATGCTTGCGCTCGACCCGCCCCGCAACGGTACCGGCGACGCCATTGCCGCGCTGTTCTACGGCCACTACCTCAAATCGGGCAGCGTCCCCCGCGCCCTGAGCCTCAGTATGAGCGCCCTGTACGCCCTGCTAGAGATCACCCACCAGCTCGGCACCCGCGAAATTCAACTTATTGCGGCGCAGAACGAGTACGAAACGCCCAGCCACGTCTACGGGGCCGAAAAAATTGCCTAACCACGGCGGGCCTAAAACGGGCTGGACAGATCAGGGCGGCGCAGATAAGGGGTGGATTCACTCTCTGAAGCGCGGTTCTGGCGACCTGACCCTGCTGCTGCTTCACAGTACGGGCGGCGACGAAACGCAACTGCTCGCCCTCGGTCGGGAGGTGGCCCCGGAGGCCAATCTGCTGGGCGTGCGGGGGCGTTCGCTGGAAGAGGGCGTACCGCGCTATTTTCGCCGTTTTGGCGCGGCAGATTACGACCAGCCACAGGTGTGGGGCGAGGCGGAGGCGCTGGCGGCGTTTCTGGCCGGGGCCACCGAGCAGTACGGACTGAACCCGACCCGAACCGTGCTGCTGGGCCACGGCAACGGTGCAGAGCTTGGGCTGGCGCTGCTGCTTTGCCGCCCTGGCCTGCTGGCGGGCGCGGCGCTGCTTCGCCCGACGCTCCCGGTCGATGAGCCACTGGGTACGCCGCTGAATGGGCCGCTGACCACCATCCTGAACAGCTTGCCTGTCTTGCTCTTGCACGGCGTAGACGACCCTTACGCCCCGTTCGGGGAAGCCATTGCTCCGCTGCTACGGAAGCTGGGAGCTGATCTCGAAGACCGCCGCCTGAATGCCGGGCACGCGATCACCGACCACGACACCGTGATTCTGACGCGCTGGCTGGCACCATGTTGTGCAACGCAAGGAGCGAACCATGACCAGACCTTTTGAACTCGGCCTGTGATCGAAACCAGCGTCAATTAAGCGTGCGTCCCCCGGAATGACCCAGCAGTTCCTCGGCTTTGCGAAGGTGATCTTGCAAAGTAACGTACCAGTCATCACTTTCGGGGGTGTGTGCCAGGGCCTGCTGGGCGTGGGCATAGGCCAGCGCGGGGTTCAGAAAGCCCTGCTGCGCCATCACGTCGGCGGCCATCTGGTGACCGATCACCCAGTCGCGGCTTTCGGGGGCGGCCTCCTGCACCACGCGCTCGTAGTGCTCCAGCGCGTCTTCGAGGTGATAGTAGTCGAGTGCCACGTTGCCCAGCACCAGACTGGCAGGCACCACCGCACCCTGCGCCAGCGCCTGTTCCGCGCCCTGCTGGGCCTCGGCCAGACGTCCCAGGCGGTAATCGCACTCGGCAATGTCGGCCATGACTTCAGGAATATAAGGATAGCCCGGTTCCTGCAAGACACTTTCCAGTTTCTCGCGGGCTTCCACCGGGCGGTCTAAATCCAGCAGGGCGACCCCCAGTTCGTGGTTGGCATACGGGCGGTCACCGTCCGAAGCGAGGCGCAGCGCTTCCTCGAAGGCCACCAGCGCCTTTTCATGCTGCCCCAGGTGAAGCAGAACCTGACCGCGCACCAGCGCCACGCCGTAACTGTTCTCGCCCCCCAGCTTTTCGAGACGGGCGGCTTCCTGAATTTCCTTGAAGGCGTCCTCGGGCTGGCCCAGTTGCAGCGTTACCTGGGCCTGAAGGTAGTACCACGTCGCCAGATTCAGTCCTTCTTCGGGATCACGGCCCGTGTACAGGGCGCGGGCCTGTTCCAGCAGGCGGCGGGCTTCCTCGGGCTGGGACAGGTTAAGCAGCAGCGCCGACTGTTCCTGAAGCATCACTGCGCGGTTAGGGCCACGGGTCAGGTGGGCCGCTTCCGCGTACAGGTGGGCGGCGTCCTGGGTCTGGCCGAGTGACTCCTGGGCGTCGGCCTGCCAGGAACGTAGCCGCCAGCGCAGGTGCTCGGGCAGTTCGGCCACCGGCAGATCAATTTCCAGGGCTTCTTGCGGCAACATCATAAGATTCAGGGTGCAAAAGGCGTGAAAACGGGTCAGGGGGTCTGCCGCTTGCCGCAGTTCAATCGGAACCTCGACGGTCTCGCCCCGGCGGGCGGCTTGCTCGCTGGCCAGTGCCTGGTACAGCGGGTCGGCGCCGAGGGCCGCGTCACTGCTGAGGGCCAGGGCCAACGCCGACTGCACATCGGCCATCCCGGTTTCGCCGTAAAGCGACTGGACACTGGCCAGGTAAAGGGCGAGGCGGGCACGTTGGGCGGGCTGGGCTACCGACATGGCCGCGTCAAGAATAGTCACGGCCACGTCGTACTGGTCGCTGGCAAGGGCGGCGCACACCTGCTGCCAGCACATCTGGACATCAATCACGGCTACAGTTTAGTGCAGTTAGAGCCGTTCTCCGAATGATGGGCACGTCGGAAAAACACCGCCGCCCCCTTCATTCTACGTCCTGCTCTTTTTTTTCACTCGTTCCACTCGGCAAAAAGATGGTCAAAAGAGCACCATCTTTTTGCACAATGCTCTAAGTTCAGCGCGGGGTTCACCTTGGGCAGGGAACAAGAGACCTCTTGCAAAAGTGGGGTCGGGCCGCCCCGCATCCCCGCTTTCGCCGAGCAGGGCGAGTAGAGGCGAACCTTATTAAAATAACCGGGTGACTTTTGCAAGAGGTCTATTCTCCAGTCATACGGACTCGGGAAATTTTGTGGCGGTCAGTCGTTATCCCAGGAGGCAGGTTCTTTTGAGCGCAGGCCAGCGCTGATTAGGCAGATAGCGAGAAGAGCGATGTTAAGCGTTCCCCATACGGTCAGAATAGGCAGTAGGTTTTCCATTGGTGTGCAGATAAAGGTACAGTAAGCCTTCAAAGATTTCAATCAGCTACCTGACGCTGAAATCAGTTTCAGCAGTCTTATGGGCTGCACAACCAGCCTGTATGACCCCTGTCGATTCAGCGAACTCCTGTGGCGTGGCCCCCTGGCTGCTTCCGGCACCGGCGTGTAAATCAGAATGGGGGGGGCTGGTTTCATTTGAAGAACATCTCGTTCATGGGCACAGCCTGGGCACTTTCACCCAGCGGCGCGAGGTTCCAGGCATCGGTCAGCGTGCGCAACAAACTGTAGTGGTTGTAGTTCGTTTCGGTTGAATAGCCCTGTGGACCGGAGCGGGTCAGCACGATGGCCGGAATACGCCCGCCACCCCCACGCTTGTCGCTGCCTTCGGCCTCGTCGAAAGTGATGACGATGGCGGCCTGATCATCCCAGGCCGGGCTGTTGCGGATGGCGTTCACCCATTTGGCGATAAAAGCGTCGGCGTTGGCCGCCAGCCGGGCCTGATCCAAGCAGTTGACGTTGCGGTGCAGGTCATGGCAAAGGTCCGGAACGATCAGGGCGAAGGTCGGGGCCTTACCAGCCTGCAAATCCCGCTCCAGCTGGTCTAAGGGCACCACATTAGCGGCCCGGGCGGGGTTCTGGGCCACCGACGGAAAGAGCATAAACGGGTTGTGGCGCTTGACATACACCCAAAACGGCCCGGCGTAATCGCCTGTGAACCCGGCGCGGGGCAAGCCCTGAAAATAACCTTTCCAGTTCAGGCCAGCGGCCTCAAGGCGGTCTGCCAGGTTGGGCACGTTGAATTTCTGGTTCGGGTCGTCGCTGTGGCTGCCGAAACTGCTTCCGGCCAGCAGGGCCACGTAGTTGGGTAGGCTGGGATGGGTCACGCCGTGGTTATTCAGCGCCACCGCTCCCTGGGCGGCAAGGCGATTGAGTGCTGGCAGTCTGGGATTACCGATAACGCTGCCCGTGCCATGATTTTCCAGCACAAAGATAAAGACATGCGAAAGCGTGTGTGCCGGGGGTGGCGTCGGCGTTGAGGGGGTCGGCGTGGAGGCCGTGGCCTGCATCAGACTGGAACTGGAGGCTAAAAGAAGGGCAAAAGCTAAACGCGCCAATATTTTCATACCCCAGGCTAACGGTCTGTGCCAGCATTTCGGTACATCCAGGCTAGCGTTTTGGGCCAAGCCAGACGGCAGAGTCTCCCTTCATCCCCACCTGGACATCCTTTGGCCTACTCCTGGCTGGCCCGGTTGGTCTAGAGACAGACCTGTTGATCCCCAGGTGAAGTCCGGGGGCGTGGGTTCAGGCCAGTTCGATGATGCTGGCGTCCGAAACGGTCAGCTTGTGCGTGCGCGGAATCTTGCGCCCGCCACGCACCTGGGCCCGGACACCGATCAGGCAGTCCTGAAGGCGCGTGTCGAGGTTTTCGATGATCGTCTCAGCGTCGATAACACTGTGCTCGACTTCCGCATGGCGGATGGAGGTATCGCGCCCAATGCTGGTAAAGGGACCGATATAAGCGTCCTCGATCACCACGTTTTCACCGATCAGTACGGGCCCGACGATCTTGCTATTCACCACTTTGGCGCTCGCTGGAATAGAGACGCGCCCGGAAATCCGCGAATTGATCACTTCTCCCTTGATTTCCGGTACCACCCGCTCGAGCAGCAGGCGGTTGGCGTCGAGCAGGTCGACGGGGCGGCCCGTGTCCTTCCACCAGCCCTGCACTTGTTGCCCGGTGACCTGTCCGCCGCTTTCGATCAGTGCCTGAATAGCGTCGGTGATCTCGTACTCTCCCCTCTCGGAGGGCTTTAGCACACCCAGAATGTCAAAGATTCTTTGGGTAAAGCAGTAGATTCCGGCCACCGCCAGGTTACTCGGCGGAACTTTGGGTTTTTCGACCAGCTGCAAGATGCGTTCGCCGTCCATGCGGGCGACGCCAAAGGCCGTGGGGTCCGCGACTTCGACCAGAGCGATCAGGGCATCGGGATGGTCTTTGGTAAAGCGCTGGATAAAAGGCTGGGCGCCGAATTCGAACAGGTTATCACCCAGATACACGCAGAAATCGCTGTCGCCGACCCACTCGCGGGCCACCAGTACCGCGTGGCCCAGGCCCAGTTGCTCGTGCTGATTGATCAGGGTGATCGCGGGCGATTTGACGTTGCGTAGCGCGTGCTGAATCTCGTCGCGGGTCATGTCCGAGACGACCACACCGATTTCCTCTATTCCGGCCTCCTGCAACGTTTTGATCGCGTGGCGGATGATAGGTTCATTAGCGACCCTCAAGACCGGCTTGGGACGCGTAAAGGTCAGTGGTCGTAGGCGGGTCCCCAGGCCAGCGGCTGGAATGATAGCTTTCACAACTCCTATGTTAATCGTGAGCCGAGCTCCCAATCTTCTCATCTTGCTGATGGACTCTTGGGACATGAGGACAGGAGGGTGTAAAAATCCCCAGATACCTTCATTTTCTTCAGAAATTGTCTGCTGCTTTGCAGGGCGGGATGTAAAATAGCCCGGTGAATCATACTGGCATACCGCGGGAAGAAAGCTCCCCTGACAAACAAAGCCCTGCAGCTGGATTGCCCAGGGTTTGGAAGGATATGGGCCGCCCACGGTGTACGGTCTTCTCAGCTGACCTGACTCCTTCAACTGAGCTGACTACAAGGAGTCTGCAATGACCCATTTTCTTCCTGTTATTCTGGCTGGTGGCAGTGGAGAGCGCTTCTGGCCTCTGTCGCGGCGTCACCGTCCCAAGCAGTTTCTGACGCTGGACGAGTCCGGGCGCAGTCTGTTACAGGCGACCAGTGACCGGCTGGAGCAGATTAGTGGAACGGTTGAGAACGTTATGGTCGTGACCGGCAACGAGTACCGGGGGCAGGTGCTCGAACAGTTGCCCGACATGCCACTGGAGAACCTGGTGGTCGAGCCGCTTGCCCGTGACACCGCCCCGGCAGTGCTGTATGCTGCGCTGCGTATTGCGCGTGACCAGCCCGACTTAGACGCGATTATGGGCGTGTTTCCGGCAGATCACCGCATTACCGATCCCGAGGCGTTTGAACGGGTGGTCAAGCGGGCCATCGAGGTCGCAGAGACGACAGGCAAGCTGGTCACCATCGGGATTACCCCTGCATTTCCGGCGACGGGCTACGGGTACATCCAGCAGGGCACGCAACTGCTGGGCGGGGAATTGCCGACCTACGCGGTGAACCGCTTTACCGAAAAACCCGACGAGCAGACCGCCAGAGGCTTCCTCGAACAGGGCGGCTTCAGCTGGAACAGCGGCATGTTCATCTGGAAAGTGCAGGCTATCTTGCAGGCCTTCGAGCAGCATCAGCCCGAGCTTTATCAGGCGCTCGCTGGGGCGTTCGCGCGGCCCGGCAACAACTCGGCCGCCGTGCGCGAAGTCTTTCCGACCCTGACCAAAATCAGCATCGATTACGCGATTCTGGAAAAGTCCGACCAGGTGGCGGTGATTCCGGCGGAATTCGGCTGGGACGATCTGGGCGACTGGAATGCCCTGGAAAGGTTACTCAAGGGTGACGGCGAGAACGTGTCGGTGGGCCGCCACGTTGGCCTGGACACTGGGGGCGCGATCTTGTATACGACCAACGGCGACGACCTGATCGCCACCATCGGCCTGGAGGATGTGGTGGTGGTGCGGGCCGATGAAGTAACGCTGGTAGTCCGCAAAGACCGCACCCAGGACATCAAAAAAGTGGTTCAGCAGCTTAAGGCCCATCCCGAGCTGGAGCGCTTTGCTTAGGGCCATTGACACAAGCACCACAAGAATGCTGTGCGCCGCCTATCCTTGCCCCTCGTAAGTGCTTTGCGGGGCTGCGGGGCCTCAAGAAGCGGACGCGGACGACAGACCCAGAAAGCAAGCCCAGGCAGCAGGCCCAGAAAGCAAAGAGGTCGTACAGACTGTAGGTAAGTCGCCGGATAACGCGGTTCGCTGCCGCTATTAGAACCAGTCGGGCTGCATGTCGCTGGTGGTCGTGTCGGCACTTGCCAGCAGGTCGGCGTGCAGTTTGACTTTCGGCAGCTCGTAGACCGCAAAGAATCGAGCGGCCTGTAACTTGCCCCGGTAAAAGTGCCCGTCTCCCCTTGCCTGCGCCAGGGCGCGTGCCGCCGCCATCGCCTGGCGCAGCCACATCCAGCCAACAACCGTGTGCCCTACCATCTCCAGGGCGCTATTGGCGTTCGCCAGAAACAGGTCGGGGCTAAGACCAGCAGCCTTGCCCAGAATGCTCCGGATGGCCCCGGTGCAGTCCTGCATGGCCTGAGCCAGCGCGGCGCGAATCTCGGTTGTGCCTTCCAGAGTCTCGGCGGCTTTCAGGTCGGTCTGGACGCGCTCCAGCAGCACTTCCAGGGCGCGGCCCTGGCCCGCCGTCAGCTTGCGGCCCAGCAGGTCGTTGCCCTGAATGCCCTCGGTGCCCTCGTGGATGGGATTCAGGCGGTTGTCGCGGTAGTACATTTCGACTGGGTAGTCGCGGGTGTAGCCTGCGCCGCCCATCACCTGAATCGCGTCACTGAGGGCTTCTTGGCTGTACTTGCTGGGCCACGATTTGGCAATTGGCGTCAGCAGGTCAAGCAGCAAGGCGGTGTCAGCCTTCTGCACTTCGGGGCCGGTGTTCAGATCGTCGACCAGCGAGGCAGCGTAAAGCCCCAGCGCCAGACCGCCCTCGACAAAGACCTTCTGGCGCAGCAGGAGCCGTTTGACGTCGGCGTGTTCGATAATCGAAATGGCTGGTGCGTGCGGATCCTTGTTGCTGGGCAGACGGCCCTGGGCACGGTCACGGGCGTAGTCTAAGCTCGCCAGATAGCCCGCGTAGCCGCTCATGACCGCTCCCATCCCCACGCCAATGCGGGCCTCGTTCATCATGTAGAACATCTGCGCCAAGCCTCGGCCCGGTTCGCCCACGATCTCGCCGATGGTTTCGCCGCCCTCGCCAAAGTTGAGCAGCGTGTTGGTGGTGCCCCGGTGCCCCATCTTGTGATTCAGCCCGGCCAGTACAACATGATTACTCTGTTTCTCGTCTCCCTGACCGACACGGCCGTCCACGCCGATGCGGTAACGCGGAACTAGAAACAGGCTGATGCCCTTGACCCCCGCCGGAGCGCCCCTCATACGGGCCAGCACCAAGTGAACGATATTTTCCGACAGTTCGTGTTCACCCGCCGAAATCCACATCTTGGTACCGCTGAGGCTGTAGGTGCCGTCCTCACGCAGCGTCGCCGTGGTCGTAATGTCGGCCAGCCCGGACCCGGCATGTGGCTCGGAGAGGGCCATGGTGCCGAACCAGCGGCCTTCCAGCAGCGGACGCATATACTTTTCCTGCTGCTGGGGGCTGGCAAACACCCGCTGCAAATTGGCGTTGCCGATGGTCAGGAAGGTATAGCTGGCCGTTCCAGGGTTGGCCGCCTGAAAGTGCGCCTGCACCGCCTGCATAACCACCCAGGGCAGTTGCAACCCGCCCAGTTCCTCGTCGTGGTGGGCGCTGAAAAACCCGGCGTCCCGGAAGGCGTCCATGGCCTGCTTAGCTTCCGGCACCAGTTTGACCTTACCGCCTTCGATATGCGGCTCGTTCAGGTCGGCGGCGCGGGTATGGTTGGCAAAATACTTCTCGGCCACGTTGTAGGCAAGGTTCAGAATATCGGTGTAGACCTCGCAGCTGTGATCGGCGTAGCGGGAGCGCTGAGGCAGCCCGGCAGTGTCCAGCACCTCGAACAGTTGAAATTGCAGGTCGCGTTTACTCAGAAAGGGGGCCATGATTAAACTCCTTGCAGGCGGGAGAAGGGGGGTAGATTCTCCGTGTGCGTCTATTGTGTACGTTGGCGTTAATATAGGCCATTCGAGCTGTTCTCTTCTGCCTCTTCTTCCCCTATACCCGGAGGTTTTCAATGCGTGCCCTGACCTGTGAAAAATTCGACCAGCCCGAAGCGCTGAGCGTGCAGCAGCAGCCCGACCCCGTTCCCGGCCCTGGTGAGGTGGTCATGGAAGTCCGGGCAGCGGGCGTGAACTACCCCGACGCGCTGATGGTCATGGGCCAGTACCAGATCAAACCACCCCTTCCCTTTGTGCCCGGGGCCGAGGCATCGGGCGTGGTGAGCGCCGTGGGCGAGGGCGTGCGGCACTTGCAGGTCGGTCAGCGGGTGGTGGCGTTTACCGGCACCGGGGCGTTTGCCTCGCACCTTAGGGCCCCCGCCGCCGTGGTCATGCCGCTGCCCGAGGGCTTACCCTTCGAGGTTGCCGCCGGGCTGCCGCTGGCTTACGGCACGTCTATGCACGCGGTTCTTGACCGGGGCCAGTTGCGGGCAGGCGAAACCATGTTCGTACTCGGCGCGGCGGGCGGTGTGGGCCTCGCGGCGGTCATGATCGGCAAGGCCATTGGTGCAAAGGTGATCGCTGGGGTCAGCACCGGGGAAAAGGCGCAGATTGCCCGTGATCACGGCGCAGATGAGGTTATTGTGTATAGCCGCGAGGACCTGCGTGAACGCCTCAAGACCCTGACAGACGGCAAAGGCCCGAATGTGATTTTCGACCCGGTGGGCGGCCAGTATGCCGAGGCGGCTTTCCGCTCAATTGCCTGGGAGGGCCGTTATCTGGTGATCGGGTTTGCGGGCGGTGAGATTCCCAAGCTGCCCCTGAACCTGCCGCTGCTCAAGGGCGCTTCACTGGTCGGGGTGTTTTGGGGCGAGTACGCCAAACGTGACTCCAGGGGCAACGCCGCGCATCTGGCGCAGCTGGCTGCCTGGATCGGCGAAGGCAAGGTGCGCCCGCTGGTCAGCCGCACCTACTCGCTGGAGAGCGCCCCACAGGCCATGCGCGATCTGCTGGAGCGGCGCGTGACCGGGAAGGTGGTTATCGTTCCGTGAGTGTTCAGCCCCTAGCACTGAAGTCCGGGGCCAGTCCGGACATCCGCTTTTTCACGACGGCGGAACTGGCCCGTGAAGCCGGGGTCACGCGCCGCACCGTTATGCACTACGCCGAACTGGGGCTGCTGACCCCCGACCAGGTAACGGCCTCGGGGAGATCGCTGTACGGGCCTTACTCGCTGCGGCTGCTGCGCGACCTGATCGACCTTCGGGCGCTGGGCATGACCCTGGAGGAAGCCCGCGATATGGTAGTGCTGCGCCGCGCCACCCACGACATCGCGGGTTACTACCGCCGCGACTGGCAGCGCGGGGACGTGCCCCTAAGCGACGAGCAGTTGCGGCGACTGCACCTACGGCTACGGGCCATCAATGGGGCGTACCAGCGTCAGGCCGACAACATGGCCCGCTTTGACCGCTGGCTGACCAAGCGTTTTACGGGCGGGGAACTGCCGGAAAGGCCGTTCGGGACAGACGGCTGATGTCGGCCCCTGACGGGCTGCCTGACGCCGCCGAATTCACCATTCGGGAGGCCACCCCCGCCGACGAGCAGCCCATCGGGGAAGTGGCGTATCAGACAGGGTTTTTCGGTGAGAGTGCCGCGCGGTATTTTCCGGATCAGCGGCTGTTTGCCGACCTATGGGTGCGGCCCTACTTTGCGGGCGCGGGCCGGGTCGCCTTCGTGGCCGAGCGCCGGGGACAGGTCGAGGGCTACATTCTGGGCGCTCCTGACCAGGCGGTCTACACCCGGGCAGTGCTGGGCGTGGTGTTCGGCGTCGTGCTGCCGGGTCTGCTGACCGGGCGCTACCGGCGTCCCTGGCCCGCGCTCCCCTATTTTGTACGCGGTCAGCTGCTTTCCTCGCCGCATGGCGACTGGAACGTGTTTCCAGCTCACCTGCACCTGAACCTGCTTGCTGAAGCGCGGGGCTTTGGCCTGAGCCGCCCGCTGCTGGAACGCTACCTGGAGCGCCTGAACGCGCTGGGCGTGCGCGGCGTACAGCTGTCAACCACGCTGGAAAATCAGGTCGCCCTGAAGGTGTACGCCAAACAGGGGTTTATCCTGATCGCTTCCCGGCGTAGCGCTTTTTGGAAACCTTGGCTGGGACACGGGACGGTGCATCTGGTGCTGGCCAAGCCGCTCGCCTCGCCTGAGCGTTAAGGTTCGCTTCAGCCGGTGCAGCTAAGGTGGTGAGGGCATCATTGCCCCGAGCGGACTTACAAAGTTGCGAAGCAGAGCGAGTCGCCAAAAGGAGCTTTGGGCGGAAGTGGAGTGGATTGGGGCGCTTTTCCCGGACCCCTGTAAGACGGACTGCCGCACCACTCTGCCACAGTCGGGAAGGCCGCCGCCTGCGGCTTCACACCGCCCAGTCCGTCTGTTGTTCCTTCTCACGTCCGCTCGGTGTGCTTCGGGCTTGAGCCGAATCAACCGCCCGTGCGCATACCTGTAGCCAGGAGCCACTTAGAGCATTTTGCAAAAAGAGGGTGCTGCCCATCATTCGGAGAACTGCTCTACTTCTGAAGACTTCCGTTTCGCCCGGTTAATGTAAAGATTACCTTCAGTGTACATAGTGTGGCCCGGCTCATCTGTTCTGGCAGGGGGCTGCATATGATAGGTCGGCACCTGGGAGGTGTTTTTCGGTGGAGCAGCCAGCTGACATAGGACAAACGGGGCCAACGCAACAGGCGGCCCCTTCCCCTGTGCATTCAAAGCCTAACCTGATGCTCTGGGGCAGCCTGAGTGCGGCGCTGTTCCTGGGCAGTCTAGGAATCTTGTGGAAGGTGGTTCAGCCGCCTAAACCCGTGCCCGTCGATCCGGCCACGACCATTCGGCGCTCGCCGGGCACGGTTGCGCCAGTCACGGTTAGTGCGGCGGGTGACAAGGTCAGCGGGGTGCCTACGTCGCGGGTGGCCGAGCCGCAACCCCACAACAGCGTCAACACCGAGATCACGCCCTGGGCCAAGGTCGAGCAGCAGCGTGCCGCAGCCCGCGTAGCCTACGAAAAGGCGCTGGCGGCCAGGCGGGAGGCCGAGCGGCAGGCCGCCCTGCGCGAGGAAGCCCGCCGGGAAGCAGAGCGGCAAGCCCGGCTACAGCAAGAAGCCCAGGCCCGCGCTATTGCCCTTGCCCAGCAACAGCAGGCCGAGCAGCAAGCCCAGCAACAGGCGCAACAACAAGCCGAAGAGCAGGCCCGGCAGCAGCAGGATCAGGGCGGGGTCCAGCAGACCAGTAGCCAGGACACCAGTAGCGAAGACACCGGCGGCCAGGCAGCACCGCTCAGCGAACCGCCGCCGGGCGTCACTGCCCAGCCTTCCCGGACTAGCCGCATTGCACCGCCCACTCCCGTAACGCCGCCGGAAACCAGTTCAGCCCCCGTGTCTACGCAGACCGGTTCTCCGGCAGACAATGCGGCGGTTCCAGGCAGCAGTTCCGCCTTGCCCGCAGCGCCCCCTGAGAACACTTCTACAGCTGCGCCGCCCGAGGTGGTGCCCGAAACGCCCGCCTCCGATGTGAGTTTGCCCGCGCCCACCAGCACTCCTTAAAGCACTGAACACGGGCCGCAGAATGGTAGAGGCCACTCGCTTTGCGGCCCAGCCCTACGAGTCCGCTCAGATTGAACGGTTTTTATAAATTGTCTCATTCAATTCGGGGCCAGGTATATGGACTGCGCTCAATTGCGGCACACTTGCAAAGGCACACTGACAAAAGCGCCAGATGCATCTCTGCCGGACAACTCTGCGAGTCCATAGTGGGGGAATACAAACCGGAGGCCACCCCGCTTGAGTGGCCTCCGGTTCAGTTTTAATTTCAGGTTGATCCGAACGCCTGACTTAGAGCATTGTGGAAAAAGATAGTGCTCTTTTGACCATCTTTTTGCCGAGTGGAACGAGTGAACAAGAAAGAGCAGGACATAGCATGAAGGGGGCGGCGGTGTTGTTCCGACATGCCCATCATTCGGAGAACTGCTCTATTTACGCTGAATGTCGATCACTCCGGCGCTGCTGCGTTGGCCGTTCTTGAGGGTCACGACGTACATCTTGGCGCTGACGCGGTCGCCCTTGCTGTCGAAATCGATATCGCCGGTCAGTCCCTTGAACTTGCCGCCGCGCACCGCCGCTTCGACTTGAGCGCGGCTGGGGACCTTATTGCCGTTGGCCTTGGCCGCGTTCAGGATACCTTGCAAGATCACCTTGGCCGCGTCGTAGGACAGGATGCCGAAGCCCTGAATCTCGGTGCCGAAAGTCTTCTTGAAACTGCTAGCCTCGGCCCTGGCGGCAGGTACGATTTGGGTATCGGGCGCGGTGGTCGTGAAATAGATGTTGGTCGCGCCAGTGCCCGCCAGTTTAGCCAGATCGGGGCTGTCGAGGCCGTCGCCGCTGAACAGCGGAATGGTCACGCCCTTGTCGCGCAACTGCTTGGCGAAGGGGCCAATCTGGCCGTACATGCCGCCGAAGTACACGGCGTCGGGCTTGAGGGCCTGAATCTTGGTGATGATCGCCGTGAAGTCGCGGTCCTGGGCGTCGATGCCTTCACTCTGCACGATGCTTGCTCCAGCCGTCTTCATGGCCTTCTCGGCCTGATCGGCGAGGCCCTGGCCGTAGGGAGTCTTGTCGTTCAGCACGTATATTTTTTTGGCCTTAAGGGTCTTGACCAGATAGCTGCCGCCCGCCGAACCCTGCGCGTCGTCACGGGCGCAGACGCGGTTCATGTTAGCGAGGCCGCGCCCGGTCACCTTGTCGCTGGTGGCCGTCGGCGTCACGGCGACCACATGGCTGGGGGCCAGGACGGCGCTGCCCGGAATCGCCACGCCGCTGGTCAGTGGCCCGACCACGCCCAGTACGGTCTTATCGGCCACGATGCGGCGGGCGGCGGCGGTGCCGGTGCCGGGGTCGGCCTGATCGTCGTAGGCCACCAGGTTCAGGGTCATGCCCGCCCTGGCAAACGCGGGCCTCATCTCGTTGACGGCCAGCTGCGTGCCGTTCTTGAGCTGAAGGCCCATATTACTGACTGGCCCCGACAAAGGGCTGATGGTGGCAATCTTGACAGAGGTGGCGGCCTGGGCACTGCCGAGCAGCCCGGCAGACATAAGGGAAAGAGCGGTGGCTTTTAGGTTCATGGGGGGTCTCCTGATCAGCAACGTGATCGTCGCGCTGCATCATACACGCCGTTCGCGGGACTCTGGTTCGTCCTATACAGCTAAAACGCCTGGAGATAGACCACGCTGCGGGCTGCACCGGAAGAACCACGCTGAAGCGGGGGGCACCCGCACAGTCGCCAGCCCCAGGCCGCTGCCCCCGGTGTCGCGTGCCCGGCTTTCGTCGAGACGGCTTAGCTGCCCTCCGGGATGCCGGAACCGTCGGCGTCTACGTCCAGCACCGTCCCGTGTGCTCTGGGCGTGGGCCGCCTGTCCACACTAATTTCCAAGCCGGATAGCTGCAAGTGTAACCGCGAGCTATTGGACAGACGCACGTGAAGGCTGTGCGAAGGCCCGGCATCAGGCTCCTCAGACAGCATTTGTTAGACTTTTGACATGCTAAACGGCAAAAAAATCCATTCGAAGAATTTTCGCAGAAGCTGCGAACAGGCTTCGGGACATCCTGTCAGACTGGAGAGGATGCCCAGACCCGCGCTGCTTCTTCCCAAAGCCGTTTTGCTCAGCGCTGCACTGCTGTCGGGTGTGGCTGCCGCCCAGACAACAGTGCAGACGGCAGATACTCCACCAGCCGCCACTCTTCCAGTCGTTCCTGCACCATCTGTCGCGGCCCCGCCTGTTACGGTTCCAACCGCCGCCCCGGTCTCTCCTACTCCCTCCCCCGCGCCGTCCCAAGACCTGACCCTCGAAGCGGCCCTGCTGCAACTGAGTCAGGCCCCGTCAGTCACGCAGGCGCGCCTGAGCGTCGAGGCGGCGCAGGCCAACCTGAACGCGGCCCGCACCGCCCTGGGCCTGACCGTAAGTGTGGTAGGCAACGGGGGCTACAGCGCCAGTTACACCACCAAGGCACCCACTACCGGAGCCAACGTCACGGCTCCGAGCACCCTGGGCGGCGTGGCCGGGGTAGACGTGAGCCTGGGTATTTTGCCCTGGAGCACCAACCAGTACACCCTGCGTAGCGCCCAGCGCAACCTTTCGCTGGCCGAGGCGTACCTGGCCGACGCCGAGCACAATGGCCGCCTGAACGTTATTCAGCAGTACTACAACGCTGTTTCGGCGCAGCAGGCCGTCAACTTGGCCCAGCAGACCGTGGCCCTGCGGCAGCGGGCGCTGAGCGTGGCCCAGACGCAGCAGAACCTTCAGAACGCCACCGCCGAGAGTGTCCTGAGCGCCCAGGCAAACCTTCAGACTGCTCAGGCGCAGCTGGCCCAGGCCCAGGGGGCTTTTCAGACGGCCCACCTGAGCCTGGGCGCAGCACTGGGACGCGATATGAGCGGCTACAACTTCGTTTCGGTCGCGCCGACCAGCTTCGGCAATCCGGAGGTTGAGGCGCTAGTAAGCCGTGCCCGGGCGACCCGCAGCGAGGTGATGTACGCCCGCAAGCAGCTCGGTGACGCGCAGGACCAGCTAGAGCAGGCGCAGCGCAATAACACCCTGCCCTCGTTGACCGCCGGGGTCAACTACGGCCCCACGGCTTCGACTGGCATCGGGGCGAGCCTCGACCTACAAAAAGGCACCATGAACGGCAGCTACACCGTGCCCTGGGGCGACAGTGCCAGCAGCAACTCTAACCACCTGACCGCCAGCGTGAACGGCAGCTACGTGGTCTACTCGCCCGCCCTTAGAGCGCAGTTGGCCGCCTACCGCGCCAACGTGACCCAGTACCAACTGTCGCTAAGTGTGGCGCAGCAAAACGTGGAACTGGACGTGCGAACCAGATACAACACTTACCGGAACGCGCTGCTGGCTTTGCAGGCCCAGCAGACCCAGGTGCAGGTCGCGCAAACCGCTCTGGGAACCGCGCAGAGCCGCCTGGAGGCTGGGTTGGCGACTCAGGACGATGTCAATCAGGCGCAGCTGGCCCTCGTTTCGGCTCAAAATACTCTACAGACTGACCGGGTGGCCGCGCAGATCGCCCTAGTTCAACTTCAAAATGCCGCTGGAGGCCAACCATGAAATCCATCCGTCAACTTCTGCTGGGCGCCGCTTTACTAGGCGCGGTTTCTTTTGCTCAGACCGCCACCACCACTTCGCTGACCGGGGCTGTCAAGGCCGCGCTGCCGATCAACGCCGATGTCAAGACCGCCCAGGCCAACCTGAACCAGGCGCAGGGCGTCTTGCAGGCCACCCAGGCCGACCCCAGTTCGCTAGTAACCGAGAAACTGAGCGCCACCAACGGCGTTTCGCTCTCGCAGGCGCAGTTGCGGGCGGCCCAGTTGGCGACCCTGCAAACGACCATCACCGATTACGTCAACGTGCTTGAGGCGCAGGAAAATGTCAATTTACAAACCTTGCAAGTGCAGGTGCTGACCAAGGCTCTTCAGGTTGCCAAGGTCAAGCTGAGCACGGGCAACGCCACCAATCTGGACGTTCAGACTGCCCAGAACTCGCTGTCGGGAGGGCAGCAAAATCTAGTGGCAGCCCAGGCACAGCTGAACCTAGCCAGTTCCAAGCTGGCGACTCAGATGGGCGTGAGTGGCCCGGTGCGGGCGGCTGGTGCGCCGAACGTGCCTAAGCTCTCGACCTCGCTGAGCAGCCTTCAGGCGGCGCGTACACGCCTAAGCACCCTCGTTGCGGTCAACAATGCCCTGGCGGTCGCGCAGCTGAACGTCAAGCTGACCGACAACGACTTTACGCCCGCCCAGACCAAGCAGCAGGCCCAGACCGCCCTAGCGAACGCTCAGCGCAACGTAACCACCGCCCAGCAGAACACCTCTCAGGCGCTGTCGTCGGCCTATCAGTCGGCGCTGAACACCACTGAGCTGCTGAAAGTCACCCAGAGCAAGGAAGCCGCCGCGCAAAAGCAGTACACCCAGGACGCCGCCCGCCTGAAGAGCGGCACGATCAGCGCCGTCGAGTTGCAAAGCAGCCAGCTGACGCTGAAGCAGGCGCAGTATGCCCGCCTACAAGCCCAGGACAACGTGCTTTCGGCCCTCGCTGCCCTGTCGGTAGCTGCCGGACAGAACCTGACTGGCATCAGTTACTGATCCGGCCTACGGGCTGTTCCGTTCACAAGCTGCAAGGGCACTGGAGGGCCAACGCCAAGCCCGAACTCTGGTTTGCTGTCCTTCGCTCTGCGGCGCAGCTTTACGAGTCTGCTCGAATTGAAGGGTCTTTGCACACCACTTAACCGGAGTCCGTACAAACCCCCGCTGCCTGATGCCCCTCCCCTACGCTGGGGAGGTTTTTTTGTGGTGCCGCACTCCAAAGCGGTGCTCGCCAGTCTGGGGAAACTGCGTTCTGGAAAGCAGATTGTAGAATCGGCCTCTGCGTTCTTTACGAAAAGAACACTTTTGAATCGCCTGTTCTTTACGAAAAGAACGCCCCGATCTCCCCTGTTCTTTTTGAAAGGAACGCCTGGACAGCCCCCTTACGGTATGGTGATTTAAATGAATCACTCGCTAGACTTCGCCCCGGTACAGCCGTAGCCCCCGGTCAGTGCAGGCCACTGATACGGACTCTGGTATAGGCTCTGGGTATGAAGAAAATCATGCTCACCCTGGCCGCCCTGCTGCTGCCTGCTGCCGCTTTTGCCCAGACTGCTCCCGCCACCATGCCCGCTCCCACCGCCCCGACCAGGCCAGCCCCGGCTACCAGCAGCCACCACCACAGCCAGGTCAACACGGCGACCCCCGCGCCTATGCTCGGCAAGGTCGTCAACGTGAACACCGCCAGCGCCGCCGACCTGACCACCATCCCCGGCATCAACGCTAAGATCGCCGCTGACGTGATCAAGAACCGCCCTTACAAGAACGCCGCTGAACTGGTCAAGAAGGTCAAGGGCATCGGCTCCAAGAACGTGCTGAAGATGCAGCCCTACATTAGCTTCTAGAGCATTTTGCAAAAAGATGGTGCTCCTTTGACCATCTTTTTGCCGAGTGGAACGAGTGAAAAAAAGAGCAGGACGTAGAATGCGAGGGGGCGGCGGTGTTTTTCTCGACGTGCCCATCATTCCGAGAACTGCTAAGCAGTAGCTGGCGGGTGATGATTGCATCATAGTCCCGAGCTACTTACGAACTGCCGATTGAACTGTGCAGTGTTGGATTCAATCCGGGCGGACTTACAACGCTGCGCCGCAGCGCGGGCAGAAGCGAAACAGGTTGCGGATTAGTCCCGGAGTGAAGTGCGCGTATGCACCAAATCGCCGCCGATCCAGACCCGGGCCACGTCGCTAGGGGTGCCCGTGGCGAAAGTGGCTGCCAATTTCCGCTCGGGGCCTGCGGCGTGGTCGTACACCGCCCGCAGCGGCGTTCCGGCCTGCGGTGAGAGCAGCACGGCGTCGAACTGCCGCCCAACGCTGAAATCGCCGATCAGGTCGCCCAGGCCCAGCGCCTCGGCCCCGGCACGGGTAGACAGGTAAAGCAGGTGGGCGGGGGTCAGCGGGACACCGTCCTCGCCCAGCAGCTGCTGCATGAAGTACGCCTGCAAGCCTTCTTTGAGCAGCGAAAAGCCGGTGCCGCCGCCTACGTCGCTGCCCAGCGAAACGTGAACCCCGGCGTCCAGATGACGGCGCAAGGGGAAAAAGCCGCTGCCCAGCGCCGAATTGCTGCACGGGCAGTGCGCGGCTGTGCAGTGGTGCGCCGCCATGACGCCCAGTTCGCGCCCCGTGGGGTGAACATTGTGCGCCAGGACGCTGCGCGGTGTGACCAGCCCAGCCTGTTCGTAGGTGTCCAGGTAGTCACGCGACGCCGGAAAAAGCTCCTTAACCGTTCCGATCTCGGCGCGGTTCTCGTTGATATGACTGGTGAAGCGCACGTCTGGAAACTCGCGCAGCAGCGTGCCACACGCCTCCAGAATGCCCTCCGACGCCGAGAGCGAAAAACGCGGCGTGACGGCGTAGAGGTTACGGCCCGCGCCGTGCCACTTCTCGATCAGGGTTTTAGCCTCGTCGTAAGCTCGCTGCGGCGTGGTGTGCAGTTCGGGGCGCAGCAGGCGGTCACTGACGACCAGCCCGGCCACGCTCCGCAGGCCCAGCTGCGCGGCTTCCTCGAAAAAAACGTCTACCGCCGCCGCAAAATGGCTGCCGAACACCAGCGCGGTGGTCGTTCCTGCCTGCACCAAACCGCGCGTAAATTCACGGGCCACAGCGCGGGCATAGTCGGGGTCGGCCAGCCGCGCCTCCTCGGGCAAGGCGACCTGGCCCAGCCAGTCGAGCAGCGGCATTCCCAGCCCACCGATGACGCGCACCTGTGGAAAATGCACGTGGGTATCGATAAAACCCGGCAGCAGCAGCCCGCCGCGCAGGTCACTAACGGGAGCGGTTGGATACTCTTTTCTGAGGTCGGCGTAGGCACCACTCGCCCGAATGATGCCCCCCCCGACAAGCAAACCGCCGTCTTCCTGAAGATGTAGAGCGTCAGCTTGCCTGAAAGGATTGGCGGGCGTGTGCATGAGAGTGGCGCGGTAAAGCTGCGCCTGATCGGTCTGAAACTGGGTCATGACGTTACGGATTTCCTTGAAGGGGCGCCGCTGGCACGTTGGCCGACATGCGGGCCGCCTGCTGTTCGAGCTGCTGCACTAGTTGCGCCGCCACGCTAATGGCGATGACGGCGGGCGACTTGCCCCTAATGTCAGGCAGGCCGATAGGGGTGGTGATGCGGCTCAGGTCGTGGTCGCGGTGGCCCTCGCGCCGCAGTTGCTCACGGAAATGGCTCCACTTGGCCGGGGAAGCGATCAGGCCAACATACCCTAGCTCCGGACGCCTCAGCGCGGCGTCACACAGCACCAGGTCCTCGGCGTGGTCGTGGGTGAGCATAACGAGGCTGGCCCCGGCGGGCAGTTCGGCCACCACCGTTTCGGGCAGCGGGGCGTGCCGAACGTGCAGCCGGGCTTCTCCCCCGCCTAGACCGGCCAGGCGCTCCGGGGTCAGCTGCGCGGGCCGCGAATCGACCAGATGCAGTTCCAGCGGCAGCCGCGACAGAATGAGGGCCAGTTCCAGCCCCACGTGACCAATGCCGAAAATGGCGACGTGGGGCCGCGCACCGGGCAGCAGTTCCAGCAACAGCGTCACCTCGCCGCCGCAGCACTGCCGCCCGTGTTCATTCGGGGCCGTAGGGGTCAGGCGCAGGGTCAGGAGTCGCGGCGCCGCTGGCCCAGCGCTCGCGTTCCGCAGCAGGGCGCGAGCGCAGGCCACCGCCTCGGCTTCCAGATTGCCGCCGCCCACGCTGCCCCAGCATTTGGCGCGGCCTACGACCATCTTAGCCCCAGCCTCGCGCGGCGCATGTCCACGCACGGCGGCCAGCGTGACCAGCACGCCCGGCTCTCCGAGGTCACCCAGCTGATTGACGGCCTCCAGCCAGTTCACTGCGCCCGAGGTCCCGCGCCGTCTTGCGTGCCCGCTGCCCTGGCTGCTGCTCTAGCTTCTTCCAGCGCCCAGTAGACCGCTTCGGGGGTCGCCGGACTGGCCAGTATTTGAGCCTGCCCGCCTGCGCCGAAGGCCGCGCACGCCTCCCGCAGCGCCTCGCGCACGCTCATTGCCAGCATAAAGGGCGGCTCTCCGACGGCCTTAGAGCCGTAGACCACGCCCGTTTCGGCGGCCCCTTCCAGAAACGCCACGTTGAATACCTCCGGCATCTCGGAAAAGCTGGGCAGCTTGTAGGTGCTGGCGGACTGAGTCGCCAGTCTGCCGCGCCCCGGCCCCTCCGATACGTCCCAGCGCAGGTCTTCGAGGGTCAGCCAGCCCGCACCCTGCACGAAGCCGCCCTCGATCTGGCCCAGGTCGATCAGCGGCGAGAGGCTGTCGCCCACATCGTGCAGGATGTCTACCCGGCGCAGGATAGACGCGCCCGTGAAGCCGCAGACCTCGACCTCGGACACCGACGCGCCGTAAGCGAAGTACTTGAACGGTTCGCCCTGCATCGCCACCCGGTCCCAGTGCAGACCGGGTGTGCGGTAGTACCCGGCGGCCCATAGCGGCGTGCGGAGGTGGTAGGCATCGTGAACGACCTCGCGGAAGTCCATGCCCAGTTCGGGATGGCCCACCGGGAACACCCGCCCCCCCTGGAAGCGCACGTCGTCAGGGTGAATGCCGAGCGAACCCACTTTCACCGAGCGGCTCACCAGCGACCCCGCCGCCACCTCTGCCAGTCGGCGCCCGATCTGGTCGCAGGCGTCCTTGATCGCGCCGCCGTTGAGGTCGGCCCCGCTGCTGGCCGCCGTCGCGGAGGTATTGGGCACCTTGTCGGTGCGGGTCGGGGCCAGCCGCACGCAGGCCATGGGCACGCCCAGCGCCGTGGCCGCCACCTGAATCATTTTGGTGTGCAGCCCCTGCCCCATCTCGGTGCCGCCGTGGTTGATGAGCACCGAGCCGTCTTTGTAGACGTGCACCAGCGCCCCGGCCTGATTGTAGGACGTGAAATTGAACGAGATGCCGAACTTGACCGGTGTGATCGCCAGCCCCCGTTTTTTGTGGCGCTGCGAAGCGTTAAACGCCTGAATCTCGGCGCGGCGGGCCTCGAAATCACTGGTCTGCTTCAGGGTGTCCCACAACTGGCCCAGGCGCTCGGCGTGGCGCACCGGCTGGCCGTAGGGCGTGGCGTCGTGCGGCTGATAGAAGTTGCGCCGCCGGAGTTCGTGCGCTTCCAGGCCCAGCAGCGGGGCGCAGCGCCCCAGGATATCCTCGATGACCAACATGCCCTGTGGCCCACCAAAGCCCCGGAACGCCGTCTGAGACGTTTTATTCGTCTTGGCGACCCGGCCCAACACCTCGACGTGCGGAATGGAGTAGGCGTTGTCTATATGGCACAGCGCCCGCGCCAGCACCGGTTCGGAGAGGTCGAGGCTCCAGCCGCCGTCGCTGGTCAGTGTGGCCTGCAAGGCTGTCAGCTTGCCCCCAGCACCAAAACCGACCTTCCAGACGGCGTGAAAGGGGTGGCGCTTGCCCGTCAGCGTGAGGTCCTGCGTGCGGTTGAGGCGCACCCGCACCGGGCGGCCCGTGAGCACCGCGCCCAGCGCAGCAACCGCAGCGTACCCGTGTGGCTGCATCTCCTTGCCGCCGAAGCCGCCGCCCATCCGCAGGCACTGCACGGTAACGTGACTGGAGGGCAGCCCCAGCACATGCGCCGTGATTTCCTGGGTTTCGGTGGGGTGCTGCGTGCTCGACTGGATGAACACCTGCCCGGACTCGTCGACCTGCGCCAGCGCCGCGTTCGTTTCCAGATAGAAGTGTTCCTGCCCGCCGAACTCGAATTCGCCTTCAAAGACGTGCCGGGTGTTTGTAAAGCCCAGGGCCACGTCCCCGCGCCGCAGTGTAGACGCCGACCCCTGGAACGACCCGGCGGCAATGGCCTCCTTCAGGGTCAGGATGGAGGGCAGCGGCTCGCACTCGACCAGTATGGCTTCCGCTCCCAGGCGGGCGGCTTCCTGCGTTTCGGCCAGCACCCAGCACACCGCCTGCCCGTGAAACATAATTTCATCTGGAAACAGCGGCTCGTCATGCTTGACGCCGGAATCGTTCTCGCCGGGCACGTCGGCGGCGCTCAGCACCCGCACCACGCCGGGCACCCTCAGAGCGGGCGCGGTGTCTAGCCGGGTCACCCGTGCGTGGGTCTGGGGTACCTGACACGGCCAGGCGTGCAGCAGGTTTTGCCAGCGCACTCCCAGATCGTCGGTGTACAGCGCCTGCCCAGTGACGTGCAGCGCCGCGCTCTCGTGAATGGCGGCTTCCCCGACCGCCGCCGTAGGTGGACGTTCGTGCAGACTGTTTACCACTGTTCCTCCCAGAAACGCAGCAGGGCCTGGCCCAGCATGGCCGCGCGGTAGCGGGCACTGGCCCGGTGATCGTCGAGCGGCGTGCCCTCGGTCGCCAGCACGGCGGCGGCGGCTTGCACGGTGCTCTCGGTCCAGGGCTGCCCTTCCAGCGCGGCTTCAGTTTTCAGTGCCCGGAGCGGCGTAGCGGCGACGCCCCCCAGCCCGATGCGTGCCCGGCGCACCACTCCACCGTCGATGTCCAGCGCGAAGGCCACCGCCACACTGGAAATATCGTCGAAGCGGCGCTTGGCGATCTTGTGAAAAGCCGTGTGCGTCGCCAGCGGCAGCGGAATGACCACCGAACGGATCAGCTCGTCGGGTTGCCGCGCCGTCTGGCGATAGCCTGTGAAGTAGTCCCGCAATGGCACCTCGCGCTCGCCGCGCACAGAAACAAGCTTCAGCGCGGCGTTCAGCGCCAGCAGCGCGGGCGGACTGTCCCCGATGGGCGAGGCGGTGCCCAGGTTGCCGCCCAGGGTCGCCGCATTACGAATCAGGCGGCTGGCGAACTGCGGAAAGAGTTGCGCCAGCAAGGGAACCCGGCCACCCAGCCCCCGCTCGATTTGGCTGAGGGTCAACCCCGCGCCGATCTCTACGCGCTCCGGGTGCCAGCGCAACTCTTTTAACTCTTGCACCTCCCCGATGCTCAGCGTGACCGGCGTGCGGGCGTGACGAATGTTGACTTCCACGCCCCAATCGGTGTTCCCCGCCACCACTTTGGCCGCCGGGTGCGCCGCCAGAAATTCTAGTGCGGGGCGCAACTCGGGGGGTTGATAGAACGCTCCCTCCGGCAGAGAAAACTGGTGTTCGGCAGCGGGGGCCGTCGGCAGCGTGCAGCGCTGGGCCAGCGGGTCGCCGGGCGCGGGCCGCTCCAGCGCGTAAGCCGCGTCCTGAATAGGCCGGTACCCCGTGCAGCGGCACAGGTTTCCGCTTAGGGCATGCAGGTCGAAGCCGTTGGGTACGCCGTGCTCACCGCCTGAACGGTCAGGGCGGTAATACTCGGCGGCCATGCTGACCACGAAACCGGGCGTGCAGTACCCGCACTGGCTGCCGCCCCGCGTCGCCATCTCGCGCTGTACGGGGTGCAACTGTTCCGGCGTACCCAGGCCCTCGGCGGTCATGATTTCGCGCCCGGCCAGCGCCAGCACCGGTGTCAGGCAGCTGTTGAGCGCCTCCCAGCGCGTCTGGCGCTCGCCGCCCGCACCCAGTTCCGGACACGCCACCAGCACCGCGCACGCCCCACATTCGCCCTCGGCGCAGCCTTCCTTGCTGCCTGTCAGCCCCTGCGAGCGCAGCCAGCCCAGCAGATTGGTCTGCGGACTAACCTGGCCCAGCGGCCTGCGCTGCCCATTGACGCTTAGAGTGAACTGCTCCATCATCCCGCCTCCTTGAAAGTGCCTCGGTCCCTGAGCCTGAAACGCCGCCGACACGAAAAGCTTTGCCGGAGACATGGTTAAGTAGAGCCAAGTTACCGTGTAGGGATGACCTAAACACCAGGCTGTCCCTACACTTACACTGGGCCGCACCTTTTCCCCTACTCGCTCTTCGGCGCAGCTCTACGAGTCCGCTCGCTTTGGCTAAAGACAAACTTGGTTGTCCTCAGCGCCGAGGGTACACGAAAGGGGCGAGCCACCGGTTATCCATGGAGAACAGCGGCCTAATTGTCGGTTCTGGTAGTTTATATGAACTGCTGTCTGTTTCGTTGATAACCCGGAAGGACGCCGGGTTGCGAACTCCGCCAAGTTTGACGCTGTCCGAACGCCTGAACTTTTCAAAATCTCGCAGTTACGGCTTTGACTGAATCCCGGTAGGCCACATGCGGCTCCCACGAGGCTCAGGAATGAGCCAGAGCAAGGTAAAGCCGACTGATAGTTGCGGGCGAATTTAGAGGCCCCTTCACGGCTCTCTCAGCAGCTTTCAGGCGATAGCGCAACGTGTTGATGTGAATCCGCTGGCGGTCAGCGAGTTCTTCAAGTGTGCCTGAATGTGTCAGGAACGCGATTAAGGTAGCCTCGGTGCGCCCGTCATCGTTCAGAGCGGCCAGTTCGGCCCGAACCTGCTGGCGGAGTTCGTCCAGGGCTGGGCTTTGCAGGAGCGAATGCAGGGCGTCCGGGCGGGTGAATATCTCAACTCCGTCCGGCCCCACCTTACCAGCTGCCTGTCCGGCCTCGCCAAAGGCCGCCGCGACATTGCGCTGGCAGGTGCTGACTCCGAGCCGCAGCGCCTGCCCGCTGGATTCCCGCAGCGCCGTGAATAAATCCTGGGCCTCGACTGGCAAGTCGTGGGTGGGCCAGAGCCACACCGCGTGCTCACCCCGCACCGTGCAAAGCCCGCCCAGGCCGCGCTCGTTGAAAAACCCCTCGCCAGCCCCGGCCAGTACGTCTAGCGCGTAAGCGTGCGCGGCCTGTGCCCCTGTTCCTCGCCCTGGCCTCTGCACAAATGTAGCCAGGGCCACGGCAAACGGCTCATCATCCAGAGTGCCCGCCTGTTCACGCCCGTCTAACAGGGCGTCCAGTGTTCTCTCTCCTACCCTCCGCCGCGCCGCGCCCGCTGACGCCGACTGCAACCGGGCCAGTAGGGCATATTCTACTGCAACTGGGGCCAAATCTGCCCAGTGGCCTGGAACATTAAGCTGCACTTTGCCCACATTGCGCCCGGCATGTACCAGCTTGAACTCCTGCACATTGCCCGACACCGTACCCGCCTGCGCTACCACATCGCCCCAACTGGCCCGGATTTCGGCAAAGCCTCCTGTCAAGCGGGCCACTAGGCGAACCAGGTCACGTTCTGGACGGCGTGAAGACACCGCGCCCCGCATAAGCTGGAGCAGAGTGGGTAGAGTCGCAAGAGTCAGCTGAGTAGGCAAGGTAGACACTGTAGAAATCTACAAAAAATTTTGTAAAGTCTGGTGCTTTCTCCAAGTTCCAAATGGGACGGATGACCCGTAAACTAGTGAATCTAAAGGACAATTTTTTGAAAGTAAGCGGGTCACTCCGCTGAGGAGGCTCATGGCGCAGCGGCACACTGACAACATGCGAAAAATACTGATGGCGGCGCTGCTGTCATTGGGTGCTTGGGCTAGGGCAGCCGGATATGAGACGCGGTCTTATGTGATGACCGGGAGTGCAACAGAGGCGTTGGCTTGGTGCGGTGGAGCAAAAAAGTGATTGCCATCACTCAACCGGAAAAAGATGCTTCCGGCACTTCTTACGCTGACTTGGTTACGCCGACTTGGTTACGCTTACTAAGGCCCCCGGCGCCCTGATGAATTATTCCCAGAGCCGTGCCATTGTTGCGCCCTCGGAGAGTGGAACAGGCCAGACCTACCCGCTTTTCAAAGTCATCTCCGGCTTCTACAAGGGCAAGCAAGGGTATGTCCACACCAGCGACATTGAAAACGTTCAAGACCCCGCCTACCGCAAGACCAAAACGGGCGAACTCAAGCTAGGGGCCGAGGTTTCTATGCCACACGCAGTTTCGACGGGACGCTGGGTATTTTTGTGACGGGTAGACAAAGTCGGCTACAAGGACTTGGGGCCGCAATATCGCTTCGCAGCCACACCGGTTTACACTTACAACGTCCTGTACCACCCATTTAAGACCTTCGCCGAAGTTCGGCGCGGTGGAAAGTAGTCTCCACCAGATAGTTCCTCGCCTATTCCTACAACCTTGCGAAAAAATAGGAGTGTTCAACCATGACCCAATCCGGAACAGCCCAAACCAATCACGACCTCGCCGCCCAACTCCGCGACTCGCGCCTGAGCAAAGGCATTCAGCATTTCATCGGCGGGCAGTGGGTCAATGGGCAGGCAGGCAAGACTTTTGACACCCATTCGCCCGTAGACAACGGCTTTCTGGCAAAGGTAGCAGAAGGGGACGCACAGGACATTGACCGCGCCGCCAAAGCTGCTTGGGAAGCCTTCCAGACTTGGCGCGAGGTAGGCGGAGCCGAGCGCCGCAGGGTCTTACACAACATCGCCAACCTGATTGAGAAGCGCTCCTCTGAAATCGCCGTGCTGGAAAGCATGGATACCGGTCAGGCCATCCGCTTCATGAAGTCGGCGGCGGCGCGGGGGGCCGAGAACTTCCGCTTTTACGCCGACCTCGCCCCCAGTGCCAACGACGGGCAAAGCCTTCCAACGCCCGATTTCATCAACTATTCCATTCGTCAACCGATTGGCCCCGTCGGGGTGATTACGCCCTGGAACACGCCGTTTATGCTGTCCACCTGGAAGATTGCGCCCGCGCTGGCGGCGGGTTGCACGGTGGTACATAAGCCCGCCGAATGGTCGCCCGTGAGCGCCACCCTGCTGGCTGAAATCATGGATGAGGCGGGACTGCCCAAAGGCGTGCATAACCTGGTGCACGGCTTTGGCGAAAGCGCGGGCAAGGCGCTGACCGAGCACCCGCTGATTAAGGCCGTCGCCTTTGTGGGCGAAACCACCACGGGCAGCCACATCATGCGGCAGGGGGCCGATACCCTCAAGCGCGTTCACTTCGAGCTGGGCGGCAAAAATCCTGTGGTGGTGTTCGATGACGCTGACCTGGACAAAGCCCTGGACGCTGTGGTCTTCATGATTTACAGCCTCAACGGAGAACGCTGCACCAGCTCCAGCCGCGTGCTGATTCAGCAAGGTATTTACGACGAATTCACGCGCCGGATTGCACAGCGCGCCGCGAAGATCCGCGTGGGCGACCCGCTCGACCCCGAAACTGAGGTTGGGCCGCTGGTTCACCCGCGCCACTTCGACAAGGTGATGTCCTACTTCGGCTGCGCCCGCGAGGAAGGCGCGACGATTGCCGAGGGCGGCGTGCGCGTGGGCGACAAGGGCAATTTCGTGCGGCCCACGCTGTTCACGGGCGCTCGCAACGACATGAAGATTGCCCAGGAAGAAATCTTCGGGCCAGTGCTGACCGCCATCCCCTTTGGGGACGAAGCCGACGCCCTCAGCATTGCCAACGGTGTGGCCTATGGGCTGGCGGGGTACCTCTGGACAACCGACGTAACCCGCGCCCACCGCTTCGCGCACGGTCTGGAAGCGGGCATGATCTGGGTCAATTCCGAGAACGTGCGGCACCTGCCCACGCCCTTTGGCGGCGTGAAAAACAGCGGCATCGGGCGCGACGGCGGCGATTACAGTTTCGAGTTCTACATGGAAACCAAGAACATCGCCATTTCGCTGGGGACGCACAAGACGGCGCGGCTGGGGGTGAACGCTGCGCCCAGAGTGACGAAAGAGGAAGCGGGGGAGTGAGCAACTTGGTCGGGCCAGCTTTTTTTGCCTCTCCCTGTTCACAGTGCAGCCAGCAGTTACGAAATGGGCCACCAGATAACCTCTCAACCTTTTAAGGAGACGCCATGACGACCATGCACCACGACAAGTCCATCCCCCCCATGCACAGCAACGGCCAGGGCGCAATCACCGGCCAGCAGTTCTTGGAGCGCCTGCGCCAGAATCCGCCCACCCTTTACATTGACGGCAAGCGTGTGGAAGACCCCACCACGCACCTCAACACCCGCAACATGTGCGAGTCGCTGGCTGGCCTCTACGACCTGCAATTTGACGAGGAATACAAGGACACCCTCACCTACCAGGAGGGCGGCAAGCGCTACGCCCGCGCCTTTATGCCGCCCAGGACGAAAGAAGACCTGCGCCTGATGGCCGAGAGCCACCGCATCCGCGCCAACTATAGCCTCGGCTTTCTGGGCCGCGCCCCCGACTACATGAATGCCAACGTGATGGCGGCGGGCATGGGCGCAGAATATTTCAACGGGTGCAGCGCGGCGATTCCCGGCGACCCTAAGAAGGATTTTGCCGCCAACATGCGGAAGTACTACGAATTCATCCGCGACAACGACCTGTGCCTGACCCACGCGCTGACCAATCCGCAGGTCAACCGCGCCAAGCTCGCGTCCGAACTGCCCGACCCATATATCGCGCTGGGCATCGTGGAGGAAACGGAAAAAGGCGTGATCGTGCGCGGCGCACGCATGATGGCGACCCTGCCGATTGCCGATGAAATCCTGATTTTCCCCAGTACGGTGCTGAAAGAAAACGCCGACAAGAGCCGCTACGCGATGGGCTTCGGTATCCCGACCAACACGCCGGGCCTGAGCTTCCAGTGCCGCGAACCCATTGACGTGGGCCGTGACCGCGAAGACCACCCGCTGAGCAGCCGCTTTGACGAGCAAGACGCCTTCGTGATTTTTGATGATGTTCTTGTTCCCTGGGAGCGCGTTTTCCTGCTGTACGACGTGGAACTGGCGAACAAGGCGTATGCCGGAACCGACGCCGTGCTGCACATGGCCTATCAGGTGGTCAACCTCAAGATTGCCAAGACCGAAGCCTTCCTGGGCGCCGCGCAGAGCATCGTCAACGCGATTAACAGCGGGCAATTTCAGCACGTTCAGAGCAAAGTCGCCGAAATCATCATCATGCTGGAAGTCATGCGGGCGCTGGAAGTCGCTGCCCGTGAGCAGGCCCAGGTCAACGACTACGGCGTGATGACCCCCGCCCGCGCTCCGCTGGACGCCGCCCGCAACTACTACCCTGCCAACCACGCCCGCCTTCCCGAACTGCTGCAACTGCTGGGCGCCTCCGGAATCATCATGATGCCCAGCAAGGCCGACCGCGAAGGCCCGCTGGGGCCGCAAATCGCCAAGTTCTTGCAAACCGGCAACGCCAGCGCCGAGGGACGCCTCAAACTGTTCCGCCTGGCCTGGGACATGTCCATGAGTTCTTTTGCGGGTCGCCAGGAACTGTACGAGCGCTTTTTCTTTGGGGACCCCGTGCGGATGCACTCGGCGCTGTACGAGGTCTACGACAGCAGCGAAGCGGTGGCGCGGATTGGGGAGTTTTTGAAGCGCGGGGATGGTGCGGCCCATGCCTAAGCCCGATATCATCCGCATCGCCCAGGCCATCTTCACCGTCAAAGACCTGAACGCCAGCCGTGAATTTTACGTCGACCTGCTCGGCATGAACATCCTGCACGAAGAATCTAATGCCCTGTACCTGCGCGGCGTAGAAGACCGCGAGTGGACGCTTAAGGTGGAGCAGTGCGGCGGCGGCGAGGAACCCCGCGTGCGGCACCTCGGCTACCGCGTGCGCGACGAGGCCGCCCTGGACGCGCTGGTGGCCCTGGCCGACGCGCAGAAGCTCCCGCACCGCTGGGAGGAAGAACTTGACCGCCCCCGGATGCTGCGGATGCAAGACCCCTTCGGCATCCCGGTGACGTTTTACCATGAGGTCAAAACTTATCCCTGGCTCTTGCAGGAATACCACCAGCAACGCGGCCCAGGGTTACAGCGCGTAGACCACTGCAACGTGCGCGTGCCCGACGTCAAGGCGACGCTGGACTGGTACTGCCAGGAACTCGGCTTTCGGGTGTCCGAGTATACCGTAGATGAGCAAGACCAGTGGTGGGCCGCCTGGATTCAGCGGCGTGGCGGCGTGCACGACTTTGCCCTGACCAACGGCGCTGGCCCCTGCCTGCACCACTGGGCCTACTGGATGCCCGACGCGGGCAGCATCATCAAGACCTGCGACATCCTGGCTGGAGCGCGCCAGCCCGAGCGTATCGAGCGTGGGCCGGGGCGTCACGGCGTGTCCAACGCCTTTTTTCTGTATATCCGTGACCCCGACGGCCACCGCATTGAGCTTTACACCAGCGATTACATCACCGTCGACCCCGACTTTGAACCCATTAAGTGGATGCGCGACGACCCCCGCCGTCAGACGCTGTGGGGCGCAAAAACTCCGCGCAGCTGGTTTGAAGAAGCCAGCCCAATGGAAGCCTTCGACGGTGGGATTCAGCCTGCCAAGGAAGGCAATCTGAAAGGCATTCCGGTACATGTGATCTGAACCCGACACCCTGGCGGCCTGACAAACTTTATGAGAGCGGGCGTAAAACCACGGTCCAACCGACTTCCAGCAGCGTGATGAGGTTAGAGCATTTCTTCTTCCGTTTTCCCAAAGGTTCTGGATCTGGCCCACCTGGCAGTGCCAGGTGGGTAAACACTTCAAGGCCGCGACTGAGTGCCCAGCGCATGGCCCGTTCCCCAATTTTGAGATAGCTCAGTCCGCGTTGCCAATGCGAATCGACCATCCGCCGTTTGCCTTCGGCAACGATTTGCACGCCCTTGGTGATGAGAAAGAGCGTTGCCAGCGCCACAACCATGACGAGCCTGTTCAGGCTCGCAACATCACGCAGTTTCGAGGATTCCAGCCCATGGAAACCACTTTTATCGTCCAGGAAGCCCTCTTCGATTTGGAAGCGTTCACCGTACTCAGCGAACGTTTCCAGGCTCGTCGGCTCACTGCTCACGACCTGCCACTGCTCCTGAGCGTCTGTCGGTCTAGCGAGCGCCACATGGACTGGGCCAAAAACCTGCCCAGTAATCGCGACGTTGTGGAAACACCGGGTCTCTCTGGGCTGAAGTCGAATTTCGTCCAGTTTGCACAGGCGCTGACCCTTCAGGTCAGCGAGGATCAGGTTCGACTTGATGCGAATGCGGTAATTCCACCCACAGGCCCAAAGCCAATCCATGAGTTCAGTGTCACAAAAACCTCGATCAGCAAGGAGGCGAACGTCACGGATGCCCAACGCATCAAGGATGCCTTTGACTCGGGCGAGCAGAGGAAGAAGTTGCCGGGTCGAAACCTGGGCGCTTTCGTGCTGGATGACTTCCTGATGCAGTGGAAGGGATCGCCCCCTGAAGGTGACGGCGAAGCGAATCAGGCAGAAGTTCCCGAAAAGCATGCTGGTGTCCAGAGCGAGCACCAGACGGTGCTCGCCCCAGTGGCGTAGAGCCTGGAAGACGAGCGGCGCGTAGATCTCAAAAGGATCAATCTTCGGGTTCTCCAGGAACCTGCGGGCCTGAACCTCTCGGCTTTGCGCGATCTGCGCTTTCGAGATTCGACCGCTCACCCATGCAGGGAGAGAGCAGACCTGGCTTTCCAAGCACCCTGCAACGAGCCAGGCACAGGTGTCCGCATTGCGGAGATCGTTCCAAAGGAGGGGACTGAGGAAGGGGCGAACATTCTGGTAGAGTCGGGGAACGTCGCCGAGGAGCAGTTTTATTGTCACTAACAGAAATTGTCCCCTATCGGGGACGATTTCTCATAAAGTTTGTCAGGCCGCCAGACCCGACACCACAGGCCGGGACGACTGAACATGGTCGCCCCGGCTTTCTGATACGGATTGCGCTGAGAGCAGTTCTCCGAAGGATGGGCACGCCGGAACAACACCGCCGCCCCCTTCATTCTACGTCCTACTCTTTCTTTTTCACTTGTTCCACTTGGCCGTTCGTAAGTAGCTGGCGGGTAATGATTGCCTCATCGCCCCGAGCGCAGCTCCACGCCCTACCTTCAGATGTTCCGCACAGCCCCTTTTGCCGCGCTGGTCGCCATCGAAGCGTAGGCCCGCAGCGCCGCCGTGATCTTGCGCGGGCGCTGCTGCGCGGGTTTCCAGCCCAGTTCGTCGCGCTTCTGGCGGCGATCAGCCAGTTCGCTATCCTCCACGGCAAGGTGAATCTTGCGGTTGGGAATGTCGATTTCGATGATGTCACCCGTTTCGACCAGTCCGATCAGGCCGCCCTCCGCCGCTTCCGGCGAAACGTGGCCGATGCACAGCCCCGATGAACCACCCGAGAAGCGCCCGTCGGTAACCAGAGCGCAGGCTTTGCCCAGGCCCTTAGACTTAAGGTAACTTGTCGGGTACAGCATTTCCTGCATACCGGGGCCACCGCGTGGGCCTTCGTAGCGGATCACGACCACTTCGCCTTCCAGCACACTACCATCCAGAATCCCGTCTACGGCGTCGTCCTGGCTCTCGAACACGCGGGCTGGGCCGCTGAATTTCAAGATCGACTCGTCCACGCCCGCCGTCTTGACGATGCAGCCGTCTTCCGAGAGGTTGCCGTACAGCACGGCCAAGCCACCGTCTTGCGAGAAGGCGTTCGCGGCAGTGCGGATCACGCCCTGCTCACGGTTCAGGTCTACCTCGCGGTAGCGGCGCGACTGCGAGAAGGCGAACACGGTAGGAATCCCCCCCGGCGCGGCGCGGTAGAATTCGTGAACCTTTTCGTCTTGGGTGCGGACCACGTCCCACTGATTCAGGGCGTCGCTCATGCTGGGGGCGTGAATCATGTTCACATTGGTCTTGAGCAGCCCGGCGCGGTCGAGTTCGCCTAGAATTGCCATGATGCCCCCAGCGCGGTGTACGTCTTCCATGTGCACGTCGGCCTTGGCGGGAGCAACCTTGCACAGCACCGGCACGTGGCGCGAGAGTTGGTCGATGTCCTTCATCGTGAAGTCCACGCCTGCCTCATGCGCGGCGGCCAGCAGGTGCAGCACGGTGTTGGTACTGCCGCCCATCGAGATGTCTAGGGTCATGGCGTTCTCGAAAGCCTCGTAGGTAGCGATGCTGCGCGGCAGCACACTTTCGTCGTCGCCCTCGTAGTAGCGCTTGGCAAGTTCCACGATCAGGTGCCCGGCGCGTTTGAACAGGTTCTGGCGGTCACTGTGGGTCGCCAGCACCGAGCCATTGCCCGGCAGCGAAAGCCCCAGCGCCTCGGTCAGGCAGTTCATCGAGTTGGCCGTAAACATCCCCGAGCAACTGCCGCAGGTAGGGCAGGCCGAACGCTCGACCAGTTCAATATCTTCGTCACTCACGCTGTCATCGGCGGCCATCACCATCGCGTCTACCAGATCAAGCGCCCGGTCGCCTTCGCTAAGTTTGATCTTGCCTGCCTCCATAGGCCCGCCGGATACGAACACCACCGGAATATTCAGGCGCAGCGCGGCCATCAGCATGCCCGGCGTAATTTTGTCGCAATTGGAGATACACACCATCGCGTCGGCGCAGTGGGCGTTGACCATGTATTCCACACTGTCGGCGATAATTTCGCGGCTGGGCAGCGAGTACAGCATTCCGTCGTGGCCCATGGCGATCCCGTCGTCCACGGCAATCGTATTGAATTCCTTTGCCACGCCCCCCGCCGCCTCGATCTCGCGGGCGACCAGTTGCCCGAGATCCTTGAGGTGGACGTGGCCCGGCACAAACTGCGTGAACGAGTTCACCACGGCGATAATCGGCTTCTGGAAATCGCCGTCCTGCATGCCAGTGGCTCGCCACAGGGCGCGTGCTCCGGCCATGTTGCGGCCTTCGGTGGTGGTTCTGGATCGGTAGGTCGGCATAATGGGGCAGTCTAGCGCCGACACGGGTCGGTGAAGGTTCTGCGGCTCAGGTTAAATCTATACTTCCGTCCCCAGGGCAATCACCAGCAAGCGCGTGACTAGGCGGCGGGTCTGCTCATACTGGGCCGTCCCCCCGCTTCACTGCGCCTAGGCCGTTTGCCTGGTTAACAATCTGCCCAGGCCCCGGCCCACTCCACGCCCGGAACCCGCTTCCCTCCTGCTCGCGTGCTGCGACGACGGTCAGCAGCGGTGACGCAAGCCCGCGCCGGGATGACCCCCACCGACGGTACCGGATGGTAATCTGGGGGAAAGACCTTGCAGCAAGGAGCGGGACCAGGCGCGTACAATCGCCCTGGCTCTATGCCGGGCGTGCAATGTACCCGAGGAGACCACATGAAAACCGCTAATTTTATTGCCGGGGGCCGCACACTCAAAGGCGAACTTCGCCAAGACGGTCTGCTGTACGACGCGGCGGGCGAAGCCCACAAGCCCGCAGACGTGCAGTTTCTGCTGCCGCTCAAGCCCGGCAAGGTCATCGCGCTGGCGCTGAATTACGGCGACCACGTCAAGGAACTGGGCTTCTCGGCCCCGCCCGAGCCAGTGATGTTCCTCAAGCCCAATACCAGTCTGCTGCCGCACGGCGGAACCGTGATTTACCCGCGCGGCGCAAAGTACATGCACTACGAGTGCGAACTGGGAATAGTTATCGGGCGCGACGCCCGCCGCGTTAAGGCCAAAGACGCCGAGGACTACGTCGGCGGCTATACCATCTCCAACGATCTGGTGGTGCGCGATTACGTGTCCAACTACTACCGCCCCCCCATGCGGGCCAAGGGTTGGGACACTTTCGGGCCAATGGGGCCGTATTACGTCACCGCCGACGAGATTGCCGACCCCTACAACCTGGGCATCCGCTCGTATGTCAACGGCGAGTTGAGGCAGGAGGGCAATACGTCGGACATGATCCGGCGCGCCCCCGAACTGATCGAGTTCATGAGCCGTTTCATGACCCTGGAAGCGGGCGACGTGATCCTGACCGGCACCCCCGAAGGCGTGAGCCACGTTCACCCCGGCGACGTGATGCGTATGGAAATTGACGGCCTGGGTGCACTGGAAAACCCGGTGGCGCTGGAAGACGAGAGCGCCGAGCCTCTCATGGCCGATGAGGGGGAGCGGAAATAAGTTGAACGGTCTAGGTGCCGAATCGTCTGACGGCTCAGGCTGTTTGACCGTTTGGCCTTTAGGCGGTTTAACGTTCCGCAGTAACCCATGCCTCACCTCACCCTTGAATACACCGACAACATCGCCGATCCGCGCGTTCCCGAGCTGCTGCAAAAGCTAAACGGTGTGCTGCTGGCCCGCCCTGAACACTTTCCAGTAGGCGGACTCCGCGCCCGTGCCTACCGCCTAGGCGAGTATGCGCTGGCCGATTCGTCTGCGCCGACGGACGCCTTCGTACACCTGTCGCTCAAACTGGCCCAGGGACGCAGCGAGGAAGTCAAGAAAGAAACTGGAGACGCGCTGTTCGCCGTGCTGACCGAGCATTTTGCTGAAGCCTTCGCCGCGCATGGGCTGATGCTCTCTGCCGAAATTGGCGAGTTCAGCGAGGCCGGAACGTGGAAGAAGAACAATATTCACGCGCGGTACCAGGAGGTCTAAGCCTCCAAAGGTCTAAGAATGTTCTTGGACTTCCGGCCCCTTAGACTCTTTGCCCCCCCTCCATCAGGAGAAATCATGCTGACCCCGGAACAGATCACAGACGCCGTTGCCCGCTTACATGCCGCCGAGGAAACCCGCAGCCAGATTGGGCAGCTTTCGCGTCAGTACCCCGGCATCACTACCGAAGATGCCTACGCCGTGCAGGACGCCTGGGTAGCACACAAGCTCGGGCTAGGACGCGAGGTGTACGGTCATAAAATCGGCCTGACCTCGCGGGCCATGCAAAAGAGCAGCAATATCAGTGAACCCGATTACGGTGTGCTGCTCGACGATATGGTCTACCCCGAAGGCTCCGAGATTCCGACCAGCCGCTTTATCGTACCGCGCGTGGAAGTGGAGCTGGCCTTCTTACTGGAAAAACCGCTTCAGGGGCCGAACTGCACCATTTTTGACGTTTTGAATGCCACCGCTTACGTTTTCCCGGCTATTGAAATCATCGACGCCCGTATTCAGCAGGTAGACCCCGAAACGAAGGCCACGCGCAAAGTCTTCGATACCATTAGCGACAACGCCGCCAATGCGGGGATTATTACCGGGGGGCGAACGGTGCGGCCTTTTGACGTTGATCTGCGCTGGATGGGCGCCCTGCTTTACAAAAACGGCGTGATCGAGGAAACCGGTGTGGCGGCGGGCGTGCTGAACCATCCAGCGAACGGCGTAGCGTGGCTGGCGAACAAATATGCCCCGCATGGGCGCAGGCTGGAGGCGGGGCAGGTCATCCTGGCGGGGTCGTTTACGCGGCCCGTCGAGGCTGAACCGGGCGACGTCTTCCACGCCGATTACGGCCCGCTGGGCGGCGTCGCCTTCCGCTTTAGCCGTTAAGCCCCGCCGCCTGCGCCAGCAACTCGTAAGACCGCTGGCGCTTGAGTGGGTCGTGGGTATATGCGGCCACCATCAGTTCATTCGCACCCGTCTGGGCCGCCAGCTCCTGCAAGTCGGCCCAAACTTTTTGCGGCGTGCCGATGCGGGCTTTTTTCAGCAGCTTGGCGGGGTCGTTTTCCGTATCGCTCAGCCACTGCCGCGCGTCTGCCGGGCTAAGCAGGGGGCCGCGCTGCCCGCTCAGAATGCCCAGCGCTAGAGCAGCGGAAGTCAGGGCTAGCTCGTGCGCCTCGTCGTCGGTGTCGGCGCTCAGCGCGTTGACACCCAGAACCGCGTAAGGCTCTGCGAGGGGGCCGGGCCGGAAGTGGCGGTGGTAGGTTTGCACCGCCGTGAGCGGGTTTTCCTGGCTAAAGTGGTAGGCGAAGGCGAAGCCCACGCCCAGTTCGCCTGCCAGCTGCGCCCCGTACAGGCTAGAACCCAGAATCCACAGCGGCGGCAGTGGCACGCCGCGCGGCTCGGCCAGCACGCCTTCAAAGACGGCTCCGGCGGGCCAGTCCAGCTGTGCGGCAAAGGCGCGTAGCTGCGCGATCTGCTGAGGAAAATCATCGGCCATCAGCGCCTCGCGGCTGCGGCGCAGGGCCAGCGCGGTGCGGCCATCGGTGCCTGGTGCCCGCCCCAGACCCAGGTCAATCCGGCCCGGATACAGTGCCTCCAGACTCATGAAATTCTCAGCGACTTTGAGCGGCGAGTGGTTGGGCAACATGACCCCTCCCGAGCCAACACGGATGCGCTGTGTACGCTCGGCGGCCAGCGCGATCAGGATTTCGGTGGCCGCACTGACAAAGGCCACGCTGTTGTGGTGCTCGGCAATCCACAGGCGTTTGTAGCCAGCGCGGTCTACCGTTTCGGCCAGTTTCAGCGTGTGGCGCAGCGCCTCGCCGGGCTGCTGGCCGGAACTCACGGGCGTCAGGTCAAGAACGGAGAGGGCGGGGGTAGTCATGTGCCGAGTATCCGCCTGCCTGGGGCCTGTTGACCGTGACTTCGGACTATTCTGACGCTATGACCGACCCACTGCACAACCCGTTCAAGGCGGCCCTGAGACACAAACAGTCCCAGATTGGCCTGTGGCTGGGTCTGGCCGACTCCTACTGCGCCGAGGTCTGCGCTGGTGCGGGCTTCGACTGGCTGCTGATCGACGGCGAACACGCGCCCAACGATGTTCGGAGCACCCTGGCGATTGTGCAGGCGCTGGCTGCTTATCCCGTCTTTCCTGTTGTGCGCCCGCCCGTCGGTGAGGTGCATCTGGTCAAGCAGTATCTCGATCTGGGCGTGCAAAACCTGCTGATTCCTATGATCGACACGCCCGAGCAGGCCCGGCAGATGGTCGCCGCCACCCGCTACCCACCGCAGGGTGTCCGGGGCGTAGGGAGTGCTCTGGCTCGCGCCTCGCGCTGGAACGCTGTGCCGGACTACCTGCACCGGGCCAACGAAGAAATCTGTCTGCTGGTGCAGGCCGAAACGAAACTGGCCCTCGACAATCTGGATGAAATTCTGGCCGTCGAAGGTGTAGACGGCGTCTTTATTGGCCCCGCCGACCTCAGCGCCAGCCTGGGCCACCTGGGAAATCCGGGGCATTCAGACGTGGTGCAGGCCATCGAAGGAGCCATTTCCAGGATTGTGGCGGCGGGTAAGGCGGCAGGCATTCTCAGCGCCGATGAAAAACTCTCGCGACGGTACCTGGAACTGGGCGCGACCTTCGTGGCAGTGGGCGTGGATACGACGCTGCTGGCACGCGGAGCGCGGGCATTGGCCCAGAGCTTCAAGGCAAGCGGCCAACCCGCGCAAAAGGAACCCTCTGGGCCGTACTGATCGCGGCAAGGTAAGAGGGGTCATGCGACCTGCCGATTGAACTGGGCCACGTTGGATTCAATCCGGGCGCAGGCGAGGAGAAAAAAGACGAGTTTGGCGCTACAGGCGGTGTCTTATTGGGCAAAGCGGCTTCTTGGGCAGAACGGACTCGCTTGAGCAAGCCTGCCCGCTTCTTGGGCAGAACGGCACCCATATGGGGCCTGCCCGCACCCAGACTGGACTAGAATTTAGCGGAATTTGTATTATGGCCCTGACCTGAAGCCCAGAGGCCCCTGTCCAGCGCCCAGCCCCGGCGCACGCCTGAGCGCCGCTTGTAAGTAGGCGTGGGCCTGTGCCACAGCTTGAGGTAAGGCCAGCCCCCGCGCCAAATTCGCGGTGATGGCTGCCGACAGTGTGCAGCCGGTGCCGTGGGTGTGCCGGGTGTGCAGCCGGGGGGCCGACAGCCTTAGCGAGTGCGCGGGCGTGCGAAGTTCGTCTGTTACGGTAGCGTCGCCAGTAGGCAGGTCGCCAGTGGGGGCGTGTCCACCTTTGAGCAGTAGCGGCAACGAGTGGGCGGCACCCGCCTCCCGCAAAACGTCCCATTCGGGCCGGTTGGGGGTGATCAGGGTCGCCAGCGGGAAAAGTTCGTCCAGCAAGGTGCGAACGGCTGCTGCGTCCAGCAGGGCGTCCCCACTTTTGGCGAGCATGACCGGGTCAACAACCAGTGGCAACCCCGCGCCGCGCAGTTCCTCGGCCACCACCTGCACCAGTTCGGGGCGGCCCAGTGCGCCCGTCTTGACAGCGGCAACCGGAAAATCATCTAGCACGGCGCGAATCTGTGCCCGCAGCATCCCCGGCGAGACATACTCCACGCCCCGCACACCCAGGGTGTTCTGCGCGGTAATCAGCGTGATGGCCGAGGTGCCAAACACCCCGTGAGCCTCAAAGGTTTTGAGGTCGGCCTGAATCCCCGCGCCACCGCCGGAATCCGAACCGGCGATAGTAAGGGCCACCGGCGGCGGAGTCATGCTCGGGCCTCTAGTGGTGTTCTTTCTTGTACCAGCCGCAGGATTTCCCGTGCAGTCCAGGGGGCCAGCAGCGCCCCATGTCGCCCGTGGCCGGTAGCGACCAGCACATTTGGCCAGGCGGGGTGCGGCCCGACGATGGGTAAGCCGTCTGCTGTGCCGGGGCGCAGGCCGACCAGGGTTTGCTTCACGGGCGCGGCGTACAGCTCGGGCAGCAGCTGGCCGCGTGCCTGCTCCAGCCAGCGCCGGGCGTGGGCATCAGGCTGGGGGCAAGCGGTTTGCCGCACAGTCGCGCCGACGTACACGCCGTCAGGCCGTGCCAGGGCGTAGGCTTTTGCGCCCTCCCCGCGTCGGCGGTGGCCGAACAGGGCGGGCCGCTCGCTGTGGGCCTCCAGCAAGAGCGCCTGCCCCTGCACCGGAAAGACCGGGAGGCCAAAGCACGCACTGAAAGCCCCGGCTGCCAGGATAGTCAGGGGAAACGGAGCCGATGAAGTCGGTCTGGACGCACTACCTCCCCCTTGCTCTGCAAGGACACTGCCCGGCGAAGGGGAAAGAGTATAAGTCTCGCGCCGCACCTCCAGCCCATGCAGCGCCGCTTGTACCACGCTCGGCGGGTGCACCTGCCCTTCGCCAGGGGTCATCCGGCGGGAGCCGTCCGGCTGCGTCCGTTCCAGTCCCTCGCGGAAATGGACGTTGACACCGCTCTGCGCCTCCAGGTCGCGGGCAAACCCCGGCCACAGGCGCAGGCTTTCACGGGCCTTTTGTGCGAGGCAGCCCGTTAGCCCCTCGCCGTCCGGAGTCAGCATTCCGGCCCCGGCTTTCCAGGCGGCACCGGGAAGATCGGCGTCCCACAGGGTCACGGCGTATCCGGCGCGGCGCAGGGTAAAGGCGATGGTCGCCCCGATGAGGCCCGCGCCGATAATGGTGATGGGAGCTGGATGATGGATGATGGCCGGGCGCCACTGCTTTTGGGTGGTCACGCCGGGATTTCGGGGTCGGGCAGCCGCACCACCCCGGCAACTGGACTGCTGGGGCTGGCGCTCTCGCGTTCGGCCATGCGTCCGGCCAGGTAGCTCAGCCGCCCGGCCTGCACACCCAGCGCAAAAGCGTGGGCCATGGCGGCGGGGTCGCGGGCCTCGGCAATGGCGGTGTTAACCAGCGCGGCGTCCGCGCCGAGTTCCAGAGCTTGTGCCGCGTCACTGGGCACGCCCAGCCCGGCGTCTACCACGACCGGAACCGCCGCGCCGTCCAGCACGGTACGAATCAGCTCGGAGGTGCGCAGGCCCCTGCCGCTGCCGATGGGGCTGGCAAGCGGCATCACGGTAGCGCAACCGACCCGTTCCAGAGCGCGGGCGAGTACGGCGTCGGGCTGAATGTAGGGCAGCACAGTAAAGCCCTCGCCCACCAGGATTTCGGCGGCTTTCAGGGTGCCGATGGGGTCGGGGAGCAGGTATTTGGGATCGGGAATAACTTCCAGTTTCAGCCAGTTCACGCCCGTCGCGGCGCGGGCCAGTTTCGCCACCCGCACAGCTTCCTCGGCGGTGCGGCAGCCAGCTGTGTTCGGCAGCAGCTGATACCGCTCCAAATTCAGCGCGTCTAGCAGGCCGTCGTGACCGGGCGCTTTCAGTTCCACGCGGCGAATGGCGACAGTCACAATTTGTGTGCCGCTGGCTTCCAGTGCGGCCCGCATCACCGTGAAGTCGTGATATTTGCCCGTGCCCAGCATCAGGCGTGAGGTGAAGGTTTTTCCGGCAATGGTCAGGGGGTCGGAGTGGGTCATGGTGTTCCTTTTTGCCGCTGGCGGCTGGCAGAAGGCAGGCAAAGGCTTGAACAGAGGCGCACCGGGCCTTGTGCCCTACCCGCCACCAATCGCCCGCACGATTTCCACCACGTCTTCCTCGGCCAGTTCGCAGTCCGGGGCCTGCCCGCCGGGATAGAAGTCGTCCCCGACAGCGATGGCGACCCGCTCGGGGGCAATGGCCAGCTCGCGCAACAGGGCGTGAAGGGTCAGGCCGGGGGTAAAGGGATGGGGTTGTCCGTTGACCTGCATAGTTCGGCTCCTCTGGGTCGTGGTTGGGAGATGATGGATGATACGGATTCGGGTTCAAAGGTATGTAAAAACCCTTCAACCAGGGCGGACTCGTAGAGCTGCGCCGCAGCGCGGGCAGAAGGGAAGCGGGTTCCGGGCGCGGAGTGGGGCACCCGGTCAGTGCCTGGGCAGGGGTGCCTGGGCGGGTGGTCAACGAAACAGGCGGCCGGGGCCTTAGTCGGCCCGTTGCCTGACCTTTTGTAGCAGCGCATTGGCCGCCGCCGCCACGTCCGGCGCGTCCAGAACGGCCCGTACTACCGCGACGCGCTCGGCCCCGGCGTCCAGCACCTCCTGCACGTTGGTCAGGTCGATGCCGCCGATGGCGTACCAGGGCAGCGCGGGCCGGAGCGCAGCCACAAAGCGCACGTAGTCCAGTCCGGCGGGGGCGCGGCCCGGTTTGGTGGGCGTGGCGTAGACGGGGCCGGTGGCGAAATAGGCGGGGGCTTCGGCCAGGGCGCGTTCGGCATCCTCGGGGCGGTGGGTAGAGCGGCCAAGCCGCAGGCCCGGCGCAATCTGCCGCGCCCAGCCCACCGGCAGGTCGTTCTGGCCCAGGTGAACGCCGTCGGCGCCCGCCGCCAGCGCCACGTCCACGCGGTCGTTGACGAAAAAGGGCACGTTTCTGGCGTGGGCGAGGTCACGCACTCTTTCAGCCAGTGCGATGTAGGGCCGCGCCTCCCCGTACGGCCCCGCATCGCCCTTGCAGCGCAGTTGCAGGGTGTCCACGCCGCCGTCCAGCGCGTCCTGCACCCGCAGCAGAAACTCGGTCTCCGTCTGTCTGAGGCGCGGGGTGGCGACGAGATAGAGGTAGCCAAGGGCGCGGGCAGAGGGGGTCACGCGGGGGCCTCGGCTTTGATTTGGGGGGTGGGGGGAATTAGATTTGGCAGGGTAGCCCCCCTCCCCTTGCCTCTTTCCTCCGAACGGGCTTGCACAGCGGCGAAGCAGAGTGAGCAGGCCCGCCGGGAAGGGGGGGGCACCCCGCAGCCTTATCACCCATTTTCTGCCTAGTCATCCGCCCCCTCCACATAAATCTCGCTGCCCAGCTCCTTGAACTCCCGCGCCTTTTCCTGTAGACCCGCCAGCACGTCGGCGGCGCGGATGTCGTGGCTCAGTTTCATGGAACAAAAATGCGGCCCGCACATCGAGCAAAAGTGTGCGGTCTTGGCGGCGTCGGCGGGCAGCGTCTCGTCGTGAAAGCTCCGGGCCTTTTCGGGATCCAGAGCGAGATTAAACTGGTCTTGCCACCTGAATTCAAAGCGGGCCTTGCTCAGCGCGTTGTCGCGGGCCTGTGCGCCGGGATGCCCCTTAGCGAGATCGGCGGCGTGCGCGGCAATCTTGTAGGTCATCACGCCGTCGCGCACGTCCTGCTTGTCGGGCAGGCCCAGGTGTTCCTTGGGGGTCACGTAACACAGCATGGCGGTGCCGTACCAGGCGATTTGCGCCGCCCCGATGGCCGACGTGATGTGGTCATACCCCGGCGCGATGTCGGTGGTCAGCGGCCCCAGCGTGTAGAACGGGGCCTCGGCGCACACGTCTAACTGCCGGGTCATGTTCTCGCGGATAAGTTGCATGGGCACGTGTCCGGGGCCTTCAATCATCGTCTGCACGCCGTGTTCCCAGGCCACCCGCGTGAGTTCGCCCAGCGTGTCCAGCTCGGCAAACTGCGCGGCGTCGTTGGCATCCTGAATGCTGCCGGGGCGCAGGCCGTCGCCCAGGCTAAAGGTCACGTCGTAGGCGGCCATGATTTCGCAAATTTCGCTGAAGCGGGTGTACAGAAAATTTTCCTGATGATGCGCCAGGCACCACTTCGCCAGGATGCTGCCGCCACGCGACACGATTCCGGTGCGGCGGCGGGCCGTCAGCGGAATGTGCGCGAGCCGCACCCCCGCGTGAATAGTGAAGTAGTCTACGCCCTGCTCGGCCTGTTCAATCAGGGTGTCGCGGTAGACCTCCCAGGTCAGTTCCTCGGCCTTGCCGTCCACCTTTTCCAGCGCCTGGTAAATTGGCACCGTTCCAATCGGCACCGGGCTGCCCCGCACAATCCACTCGCGGGTCTGGTGAATGTGCCTGCCGGTAGACAGGTCCATCACCGTATCGGCCCCCCAGCGCGTGGCCCAGACCATCTTCTCCACCTCTTCTTCAATGCTGGAGGTCACGATGGACGTTCCGAGGTTGGCATTGATTTTCACCCGGAAGTTACGCCCGATGATGGTCGGTTCCAGTTCGGGGTGGTTGATATTCGCCGGAATAACCGCCCGGCCCCGCGCGACCTCGTCCCGCACAAATTCGGGAGTGTAGACGTGCGGCAGACTCGCGCCGAACGACTCGCCGGGGTGCTGTAGGAGGTCATTGTCCCCACCTTCCAACCGTGCCGCCTGGCGCAGGTTTTCTCGCACGGCCACGAATTCCATTTCGGGCGTGATCTCGCCGCGTCGCGCCGCTTGCATCTGGGTGATGTGCCGCCCCGCTCTGGCCCGCCGCGGGGTCAGCACGTTGGGATAGGGCAGCGGCCCGTCCATGTCAGCCAGCGCCGAGAAACGCGGCGTCGGCTCAGTGTTGTCGGCCCGCGCCAGCCAGGGCCGGGCGTGTGGCAGTCCCCGCTGCAAATCAATCTGCGCGGCGGGGTCGGTGTAGGGGCCACTGGTATCGGGCACCAGCAGGTCGGGATTGGGCAGGGTGCGGGTCACGCCGCCGAACGCCTCCAAAGTGGGCGAAAGTTTAATGGCCCGCACTGGCACGCGGATTTCGGGGAAACGCTCGCCTGTCAGGTAACGCTTTTCGGAACCGGGAAAAGGCTCGGTACTGAGGCGGGAGTGGTCAATCATGGAAACTCCTTTAACGCTCTGCTAGGCGGGGCAATCTTGTAGAGCGGCCCGGCATTGGGGCCTCTGAACCAGGGGCAGTCAGACCAGGGCCAGGCAGATCTGGGGCAGGCAGACCAACGTCGCTCAAATTCAGCGCACTAAAAAGCCATCAGCGCGTCTGTCAGAGGCGTGCGGGCACAAGGGTCAAACTCTGTTTTAGGTCAGGCGCGGCAGAGGGGGCCTAGAGCTTCTAACAGCCATCA
>NZ_JAGLBG010000002.1:0-245 GCF_018260405.1 Deinococcus sp. | reverse complement strand
ACCCCTGTTGACGTACCCTGAGTGTGCCACCAGGTCGGGGGCAGCGTCAAGGCCCCCCGGGGTGGCGGGTGCTGAGCTGCGGCGACAACTGGTGGACTTCAGTTGACGATTGATGACAAGCTCATACGGACTGACGATGGAACCGGGCCGTTTTGGATTCCATCCGAGCAGAGGCGAGAAAAATAAGGATTTCGCGGTGTGGCGCTACAGGCGGCGCCCTCTTGACCAAAACGGAACCCAGGCAA
>NZ_JAGLBG010000029.1 GCF_018260405.1 Deinococcus sp. | reverse complement strand
AAGGCCAGCGTGCGCGTGCTGGACGCCGCCGTCGAGAAGGCTTACGGCGACAAGCGCAAGATCGAGTGGATGGAAGTCTACGCGGGCGAGAAGTCGCTCGAAGTCTACGGCGCCAACGAGTGGCTGCCCGAAGAAACCCTGGACGCCTTCCGCGAGTACCTGTTCGGCATCAAGGGGCCGCTGACCACCCCGGTCGGCACCGGTATCCGCAGCATTAACGTGGCGCTGCGTCAGGAACTCGACCTGTACGCCTGCGTGCGCCCGGTGCAGTACTTCAAGGGCGTGCCCAGCCCCGTCAAGCGCCCTGAAGACGTGGACATGATTATCTTCCGTGAGAACACCGAGGACATCTATGCCGGAATCGAGTGGAAGGCCGGAACCCCTGAAGCCGACAAGGTGCGCGGTTTCCTGACCCGCGAAATGGGCGTGACCAAGATTCGTTTTCCCGACTCCAGCAGCTTCGGCGTCAAGCCCGTGTCCAGGGAAGGCACCGAGCGCCTCGTGCGGGCCGCCATCCAGTACGCCATCGAAAACGGGCGCAGGAGCGTGGCGCTGGTTCACAAGGGCAACATCATGAAATTCACCGAGGGCGGCTTCCGCGACTGGGGTTACGAACTCGCCAAGCGCGAATTCGGCGCAGTTGAAATTGACGGCGGCCCCTGGTGCAAACTGCCCGGCGGCATTGTCATCAAGGACGTCATTGCCGACAACTTCCTCCAGCAGATTCTGCTACGCCCCACCGAGTACGACGTGATCGCCACCCTGAACCTCAACGGCGACTACATCAGCGACGCCCTCGCCGCGCAGGTCGGCGGGATCGGCATCGCGCCCGGCGCGAACATCAACTACGTGACCGGCCATGCCATTTTCGAGGCCACCCACGGCACGGCACCCAAGTACGCGGGCAAGAACGTCATCAACCCCAGCTCGGTCATCCTGAGCGGCGAAATGATGCTGCGCTACATGGGCTGGAGTGAAGCCGCCGACATGATCCTTAAGGGTCTGGACGCCACCATTCAGGCCAAGGTCGTGACCTACGATTTCGCCCGCAACATGGAAGGCGCGAAGGAAGTCAAGACCAGCGAGTTTGCCGACAAGATCATCGAACTGATGTAATTTCCGTCTGGCACAAAAGGAGGGTCGGGGCTTAGGCTCCGGCTCTTTTTTGCTGGCGCTTGCGGCATAATTGGCCTATGACAAGGCTTTTTCTTGCCGTGGTCGGGGTCGCTCTGCTGGCCCTGGTCGCGCTCGGGGTGCTGTGGCTGGCGGGTCAGGTGCTGCTGGGCATAGGCGTCTTCGCCGTAGGCCTTGCCGGGGTGCTGCTGCGCCTGCTGTGGTTTTTGCTGGTTGCCGGGGCGCTGGGCGGGGCGGTGTACTTCGTGTCCAGCGCGTGGCGGCCCGCCGCAAACCGGGCGGTGGCCCGGCGCGTGGCCCAGACTCCGGGAGAGCAGGCCCCGGCCCAAACTTTGGTGGCCTCGGCTGTCCCCGAGTTGCGCCTGGACGGTCAGGCAGTCCGGCACGACTGACGCCGACCGTTTGCTGGGTCGTGCGGAGGTGTACGCTGCTCGCCCGAGCTATCCGGCGGCGCAGGCGGCCCACTGGTTTGCGCCTGGGCCAACCACACGCCTATGTTTGTGGGACTTCCCTGATGACCTGATGGCAAAAAGCGCCCCAGCCTCAAGCTCTCCTCATGGGACGTCAGGAAGCGTGTGCTGAACTGTCAGACATGAAGACCAAGACCCTTTTCGCTCTGAGTGCCCTTGTGCTGGGCGCTGCCTCCGCTCAGAACCCGCCTGCTTTCTGGAACACCGCCTCACTCTCAGGCGCGACCTACGCCGTTCTCGACCCCAAGGTCGAAGGCAACCCCAACATCGTCAGCAAGCAGCAACTCGACGGCATCGTTGCGGCGCTGCGGCGCGACTCGGCTGGGGCCATCAAGCGCCGCTACCCGAACGCCGTGATCGCTACCGATGTCAATGCCCCCAATACCATCAAGGTAACCCCGGTGCTGACCACTCCCGCCGCGCTTGCGCCCTGGGCCAAGATGAACGTGCGCATGGAATTGCAGTTCCCCGACAGCAACCGTGTGGTTGTGGGCGACAATTTCAGCGTGCTGACCCTCTGGCAGCAGGGGGCCAACGCTGCCAACTACGCCTATGACCAGCTGACCAGAAAACTGCCCTAAGCGGCCCGTAAAGTCTGGAAACGCATCCAATCTACGTACACCGAAGGTAACCGTTAGTGCAGGGGGATGCGTTGTTCGGCTCCTACAAAGCCGGGTTGAATGAGTTGCAAAAACCATTCAACCCGAAAAGTAAAACAGTACGGTTGATTTTCAGTTCCTCGCGCTCAGCTCAGCTTGGCCTTGAACTCCTCGTAGCCGAAGGTCTTGACGCGCTGGTACGCCCCGTCCGCCTTCAGGATGCCGATGTCGGGGTGCTTGACGCCGTTGAAAAAGGTCGTCTTGACCATGGTGTAGTGAATCATGTCGTCGAAGATCACGCGGTCGCCGATCTTCAGCGGCTCTGCGAACACATACTCGCCCACCACGTCGCCCGCCAGACAGGTCGTGCCGCCGATGAGGTAAGGGTGTCCGGCGGGGGCGTCCTGCGCCTCGCGGTGCTCGTCAGTGGGGGGGTCGCCTGCGCCCAAAATGCGCGGGCGATACGGCATTTCCAGCACGTCGGGCATGTGGGCCGAGACCGAAACGTCCAGCAGCGCGGCGTCTTTGACGTTGTGTACCACGTCCAGCACGCTGCTGACCAGCCAGCCGGTCTGCCAGCCGAAGGCGCTGCCGGGTTCCAAAATCACGTGGACGCCGTGCTTTTCGCGGAACTCGCGCACCACCCGGATCAGGCGTGGCAGGTCGTAGCCCTCGCGGGTCATCAGGTGGCCGCCGCCGAAGTTGACCCAGTTCATGCGCGGCAGGAACTCGCCAAAGTTGCGCTCGACGACTTCCAGCGTGCGCTCCAGCGTATCGGAGTCCTTTTCGCACAGGGTATGAAAGTGCAGCCCGTCCACGCCGTCTAGCAGGTCCTCACGGAACTCGCGGCGCGTTACCCCCAGGCGCGAGAACGGCCCGGCGGGGTTGTACAGGTCGGTTTCGACCTCAGCGTATTCGGGGTTGACGCGGATGCCGATGAGAACCTCTTTTCCGGCGGCGCGGGCGGCCTGCACCTGCGGCCTAAAGCGCTCCCACTGCGAAAAGCTGTTGAACACCAGATGGTCGGCAAGTTCCAGAATCTTCGGGAAGTCCTCGTCGGAGTAGGCCGGGGCGTACACATGCACCTCGCCCTGCATCTCCTCCTTGGCCAAAATCGCTTCGTTCAGGCTGCTGGCGGTGGCCCCACTAACGCCGTACTCGCGCAGAATCGGGAAGGCCGACCACATCGAAAAGCCCTTGAACGCCACGATAATCTGCGCCCCAGACTGCTTTTGCACGTAGTCGATCAGGGTCAGGTTGCGGCGCAGGCGGGTTTCGTCTAGCACGAAGGCGGGGCTGGGAATGCTGGCCCAGTCCACGCGGGCGGGGTCGGTCACGGGCGGCAGGTTCAGGTCGGCAGGGTGAACAGTCATGACTTACAGGGTAGCGGACAGAAAAAAATCTATCAGCGGGTAAACTTCACGCTTTGAAAGACTTGCTGAAAAAGCGGGCTGTAGCGTGCGCTGAGGCTGCTGCGAGCCATGCCCGTTAGCGTGTATACGCGGTTGCCTTTCACGATTATAAGTTGATCCGAGTGAAGTGTGCGCCCCTGGCCCGTGCCGTCATAGGCCAGCAGGTAGGCGTCGGCCCCGGCCATCCGCACTCTTTTCTCGGAATAGTTCTGGATATTCGGCACACTCCGGCGAACCTCTGCCAGCCCTTCCCGCACGACCTGCTCTGTGATGGGGGTCGCTGAAGTGGTGACTATCAGGTTCAGACTGGGCCAGGATCCCTCAACCGGCTTCGGGGTCTTGAAGGCAGCACTGGCCCCCGTTGCCTTCACTTCGGTCCATCCGGCAGGCGGCTGAAAGCTCAACCCCGATTCAGCGTCTAAAAAGGGCCGGGCAGCCGAGGCAGAGGGGGCGAGCACCAAGGCCAGCAGAACCGGAGTTAGAACGGCTTTTTTGTGCATGGCCCCAAGTTACCCCCAAGTTACTCTGGGTAAGCCCTACCCCGCCACAAACCTCAGGGCGCCTTCCGGAACGTCCTCGCCCTCCACCAGCGTGGGCACCACCGTACTTGTGCTCAGTTCGGCGGCGTAGCGCACGTCGTCGCCCAGGCCCAGATTGTTCAGGCGTGCCCCGTGCACACTGCTGCTGAGGGCCTCCAGAGGGTTGCCACTGCCCCGCCGGACGGTTAGGGCGATGCGGGCACCGTCGTCGATGGTAAATTCGCCCAGCGACAGCAGGTACTCGGCCAGCACGCCAGCGGTGTACACGTCTTCCAGGCCCACATGTTCGTCGGTTCCGGCGCACACGATAGCCACTTCCTCGGTGGCCTGGGCTTTGGCGCGGCGGGCGGCGGCGTGCGCGTTGGTCAGCGAGGCCAGAAAGACATGCTTACCCGTCTGCGCGGCGGTGTGCGCGGCCCCGGTGCCGTTGGTGGTGTTCATAACCACCGTCTTGCCCGTAAAGTTTTGCCCACTGGCCTCGACGGGGCTGTTGCCGAAGTCGAAGCCCGGAATCGGCAGGCCGCCGCGCTCGCCGCCCAGCAAAAAGCCCTCGCCGCGCAGCCTCAGAGCAACGTCGGGGGTACGGGTCAGCAGCAGGGCGTCCGCGCCGCGTTCCAGATAGGTCACGGCGGTGGTGGTAGCCCGCAACGTGTCGATGACCACCACCACGTCGGCGTAGTGACCGTGTGGCAGCAGATCGACGCGCAGTCTCATGCGCCCGCCCCGGCCAGAGCGTCACGCAGGCGCTTTAAGCCCGCCTCGGCCCCGTCCTGGCCGTACACCGCGCTGCCCGCGACCAGCACATTCGCGCCCGCCTCGGCCACGCTGCGGGCATTCTCGGGGGTCACGCCGCCATCGACTTCCAGATCAGCGTCGCTGCCGATCTCGTCGAGCCAGCGGCGCACTGTGCGGATGCGTTCCAGGCTGCCCGGAATAAATTTCTGACCGCCGAAGCCGGGGTTCACGCTCATGACCAGTACCAGGTCTACGTCGGCCAGCACGGGCCGGATGGCTTCCAGAGGCGTGCCGGGGTTCAGGGTCACGCCCGCCCGCTTGCCCAGTTCCTTGATCTGTTGTACGGCGCGGTGAATATGCCGGGTACTCTCGACCTGCACCGTCAGGCCGTCGGCTCCGGCCTGCGCAAAGTCTTTGAGGTAGCGTTCAGGCTGCTCAATCATCAGGTGAACGTCCATATACAGCTCACTCGCCCGGCGGGCCGCGGCCAGAATCGGCATCCCGAAGCTGATATTGGGCACGAACTGGCCGTCCATCACGTCCACATGCGCCCAGTCCGCCGCGCTGATGGCGCAGAGTTCTTCGCCTAGACGGGTAAAGTCACACGACAGGAGACTGGGGGCGAGTTTGACTGGCTTGACTGTGGTCACGGCGAAGAGTGTAGCAAGTGCAGGTCGGCCCTGGCCCGGCATAGGCATACCCCCGGCATACCCGCCCCTACAGTCATGAGGCCAGGGGAAAGCGAGTTGGGAGACTGAAGCGGGCGCCGGGTGCCAGCTACCGCCCAGGGTGAGGAGTTTAGTCCAGTCCTGGCCGCGCTGGTCGCCTCTTTCCACAGGGGCTAAACACTGCGGGTCTCCCTCCCTCCGTTTTGGTGTCAAAATAGGCGCATACGGAGGCAAAACCATGACTGATCTTTCCCGTCCTGATCTGAGTGCCTGGAAAGCGCTGGCTACCAAAGACCTGAAAGGTGGCGATCCAGAGAGCCTAAATCACATCACTGCCGAGGGAATTACCCTGAAGGCGCTGTACACCCGAGACGATCTGCCTGCTGACGGCGCGGCGGATACCCTGCCCGGCCTCGCACCCTTTACCCGGGGGCCACGCGCCACCATGTACGCGGCCCGGCCCTGGACGATTCGGCAGTACGCCGGGTTTTCCACCGCCGAGGAATCGAACGCCTTTTACCGCCGCAACCTGCAAGGCGGGCAAAAGGGCCTCTCGGTGGCCTTCGACCTCGCCACCCACCGGGGCTACGACTCCGACCACCCGCGCGTGGTGGGTGATGTGGGCAAGGCGGGCGTGGCAATCGACAGCGTCGAGGACATGAAACTGCTGTTCGACGGCATTCCGCTGTCCGAAATGTCGGTGTCCATGACCATGAACGGGGCGGTGCTGCCGATTCTGGCGGGGTACATCGTGGCGGGGCTGGAGCAGGGCGCAAAATTAGAGGAGCTGTCGGGCACCATCCAGAACGACATTCTCAAAGAGTTCATGGTACGCAACACCTACATTTATCCGCCTGAACCGTCTATGCGGATTATCGCGGACATTATCGAGTACACCTCGAAGAACATGCCGCGCTTCAACTCCATTTCCATTTCCGGTTATCACATTCAGGAGGCTGGGGCCAACGCCGCGCTGGAACTGGCCTACACGCTGGCCGACGGCAAAGAATACATCAAGGCAGCCCTGAGCAAGGGCCTGGGCATCGACGATTTTGCCGGGCGACTCAGCTTTTTCTTCGGGATCGGCATGAATTTTTACACCGAAATCGCCAAGCTGCGGGCGGCCCGCCTGCTCTGGAGTGAGATCGTCGAGGAATTCAGCCCCAAGAAGCCTATGAGTAAGGCGCTCAGAACCCACTGTCAGACCTCCGGGTGGTCGCTGACCGAGCAAGACGCCTACAACAACGTGGTTCGCACAACCGTCGAGGCGCTGGCGGCGGTATTCGGCGGTACCCAGAGCCTGCACACCAACGCCTTTGACGAGGCCATCGGCCTGCCCACCGACTTTAGCGCCCGGATTGCCCGCAATACCCAGCTGGTTATTCAGGAAGAGACGGCCATCACCAGCGTTATCGACCCCTGGGGCGGCAGTTACATGATGGAAAGCCTGACCGCCGAACTGGCCGACAAGGCCCGTGAACTGCTGCGCGAGGTCGAAGAACTTGGCGGCATGGCTAAAGCCATCGAATCCGGCGTGCCCAAACTGAGAATCGAGGAATCGGCGGCCCGCAAACAGGCCCGCATTGACCGGGGCGAAGACGTGATCGTAGGCGTCAACAAGTACCGCCCGACCACCGAAACGCCCATCGACGTGCTGGATATCGACAACGCTGCCGTGCGCGAGTCGCAGATCGTCCGCCTGAACAAGATCAAGGCAGAGCGCGACGGTGCGTCAGTCAAGGCTGCGCTGGAGGCGCTGGAGCAGGCTGCCCGCGACGGCACTGGCAACCTGCTGGCCCTCAGCGTGGAAGCCATGCAGGTGCGCTGCACCCTCGGTGAGGTCAGCGACGCGCTCGAAAGGGTGTGGGGCCGCCACTCCGCCGAGATTCGCACGCTGTCGGGCGTGTACGCTGCTGGGTACGAAGGCGACCAAGGCTTCGAGGCGCTCAAGCATGAGATCGAAGCCTTTGCCGCCGAGGAAGGCCGCCGCCCGCGCATGCTGGTGGTCAAGATGGGCCAAGACGGGCACGACCGGGGAGCCAAAGTGATCGCCACCGGCTTTGCCGACCTGGGCTTTGATATCGACGTTGGCCCGCTGTTCCAGACCCCCGAGGAGGCCGCGCGGCAGGCTGTCGAAAACGACGTACACGTGGTCGGCGTCTCCAGCCAGGCTGCGGGCCACAAGACGCTGGTGCCCCAGCTGATCGCGGCGCTACGGGCGCAGGGCGCGGGCGACATTCTGGTGATTGTGGGGGGGGTGATTCCCCAGCAGGACTACGCGGCGCTGCGTGAGGCGGGCGCGGCGGGGATTTTTGGGCCGGGCACGCCTATTCTGACCAGTGCCCGGGAAGTGCTGTCCCTGCTCCGCCAGCGTCAGGCGGTGGCCTGAGCTAAGGGAGGGGCCCGCCCCTTCAATGGCGCGGCCTCCGTGGACAGAGACAGGACAAAGCGGCTGCTGGTCTGTTCTGCTGTCCCCGCCGTTATTTTTTATCGGCACATGCACGAGTCTGTTGCTGGCAGCGCCTGCCGTTAGACCTAGACCGTCCTCGCTGTGTCCTTCGTAAGAGTGCCCATCAAAGGAATGCTCATGAAAGTAGACCTGTTTCTGACGTGTATCAACGACGCCATGTTCCCGCGCACCGGGCAGGCCACCGTGCGGCTGCTGGAGCGTCTGGGCCACACCGTTAACTTCAACATGAGGCAGACCTGCTGCGGCCAGATGCACCTGAACACCGGCTACCGGAGTGACGCCCTGCACCTGGTACGCAAGTTCGTGAATGACTTCCGGGACGCCGAAGTGATCGTGGCCCCCAGCGGCTCGTGCGTCGCCATGATCCGTGAACTGGCTCCTGAAGCCGCCCACTGGGAAGGCGACAACGAGCTGCGCCGCGAAGTGCAGGCGCTGGCCCCCCGGCTGTACGAACTAAGCGAATTTCTGGTGGGCAAACTGAGAGTAACGGATGTCGGCGCGTACTACCCGCACAAGGTCACCTACCACCCGACCTGCCACGCCATGCGGATGCTGCGGGTGGGCGACGCGCCGCTGAAGCTGCTGCAACAGGTGCGCGGGATGACCCTGCTGGAGCTGGCAGGCGCGGACGAATGCTGTGGCTTCGGCGGCACTTTCAGCGTCAAGAATCCAGATGTGAGCGCCGCAATGCTGGCCGACAAGACCCGCCACATTCTCGAAACGGGCGCAGAAGCGTGTACGGCGGGCGACAATTCGTGTCTGATGCACATCGGCGGCGGCCTACACCGGCTACGCAGCGGCGCACGCACCATCCACCTCGCCGGGATTCTGGCCAGCACCGAGGGCGAGGTCTTCGCGTGAGCGGCCTGCATCCGGCCCAGCCCTTTCCAGAGGCGGCCCGCGAGCAGGTCAACCAGCCGCAGCTGCGGGCCAACCTGCGTAAGGTGACGCACACCATCCGCGAAAAGCGCCTGCGGGCGACCCAGGAGTTGCCCCACTGGGAAGAGTTACGGCAGTTGGGCGAAGCGACCAAAGACGCCTCGCTGGCCGACCTGAGTAACCGCCTGCTGACGCTGGAAGCCAGTGTAAAAGCCCGTGGTGGGCAGGTTCACTGGGCCAGAGACGCCGCAGAGGCACGCGAAATCGTTACGCGAATTGCCCTGGCGCATCAGGTGCAAGAACTCATTAAGGTCAAGAGCATCACCAGTGATGAAATTGAACTGAATAAGGCGCTTGACGCTCACGGCGTCCACGCCATCGAGACCGATCTGGCCGAACTGATCGTGCAACTGTCTAATGACACGCCCAGTCATATTCTGGTGCCTGCGATTCACCGCAACCGCGCCGAGATTCAGGCACTGTTCAATGCCGAACTGCCGGGCGAGGGCCACCTCAGCGACGATCCCGCCGAACTCGCGGGCGCGGCGCGGCGGTATCTGCGCCACAAGTTTTTGACGACCAAGATGGCCGTGTCGGGCGGTAATTTTGCGATTGCCAAAACGGGAACGGTGTGCGTGGTCGAGTCCGAGGGCAACGGGCGCATGTGCCTGACGCTGCCAGAGGTGCTGGTGAGCATCATGGGCATCGAGAAGGTGCTCGACAGGTTCGAGGACATCAGCGTGTTCATGGAACTGTTGCCGCGCAGTTCCACCGCCGAGCGCATGAATCCTTACACCTCGTTCTGGAGCGGCGTGACGCCCGGCGACGGCCCGCAGGAATTCCATTTGATTTTGCTCGACAATGGCCGAACCGACGTGCTGGCTGACGATTTCGGGCGTCAGACGCTGCGCTGTATCCGCTGTTCGGCCTGCCTGAACGTGTGTCCGGTGTACGAGCGGGCGGGCGGCCACGCCTACGGCAGCGTATATCCTGGCCCCATCGGCGCGATTCTGACGCCGCAGCTGCTGGGGATGCACGACCAGAATGCCAACACGCTGCCTGGCGCCTCCAGCCTGTGTGGGGCGTGTTTCGACGCCTGCCCGGTGCGTATCAACATTCCGCAGGTGCTGATTTACCTGCGCGGCGAGGCGGCCCAGCACAAGGGGCCGACCCTCGAAGCGCTGGCGATGCACGGAATGCGGCTCGCCATGAGCGAGGGCTGGCGCTTTGAGGGGGCCGTCAGACTGGCCCGTTTTGGGCAGGGGCCACTGGTGCACAACGGCAAAATTACCGCGCTGCCGGGGCTGCTCGGCGGCTGGACGCAGTCGCGCGACCTGAACCCTTTCCCGCCGCAGAGTTTCCGTGAATGGTGGCGGCAGCGGGGGCAGGGCCAGACACCGGAAGTGGACGCCGCCCCGCCACAGGCCGTGCAGTAGGCCGGGGAAGGAGAGGACGCATGAGCCAGTTACCCAAATCTGAGGCCCCCAGGAGCGCTGAAATAGCCAGGAGCGCTGAGGCCCGCCTGGAAGTGCTGACCCGCATCAACCGCGCCGTCGCTGGCACTGAAGTGCCCGAGTTGCCCGCTTACCCGCAGTCCGCGCCGCTGAGCCGTGAAGAGATTGTGGAGCAGTTCGAAGACCGAATACTGGATTACCGGGCCGCGTTTACCCGCGTAGCCGCCCAGGACGTGCCGGGGGCCATTGGCGCCGCGCTAGGAGAGGTGCGCCGCGTGGTGGTGCCCGCCGAATTCAGTGACGCGTGGCTGCCCGCTGGCATAGACGTGGTGCGCGACGCCCCGCTCCTCTCGCACGCCCAGCTGGACGGTATTCCCGCTGTCATTACCGGGTGCGCGGTCGCCATCAGCGAAACCGGAACCATCATCCTTGACCACCAGGGCGACCAGGGCCGCCGCGCCCTGAGCCTGATTCCCGATATCCACATTTGCGTCATTCGGGCCGGGCAAGTCGTCCAGACCGTGCGCGAGGGCACCGAACAGGTCGCGCCGAGCGTCCGCGCAGGCCGCCCGCTGACGTGGCTCTCGGGCGGCAGTGCCACCAGCGACATCGAACTGGTGCGTGTAGAAGGCGTTCACGGGCCGCGCCACCTGAAAGTGATCGTGGTCGATGGCTGAACTGAGCGCTTCGGGGTAGAGGGGTAGAGGTGGGGCGCAGTCCGTATAAGAGCTGCGCCGCAGAGCGAGCACGAGCAAACCGGATTTCCGGCGTGGGGCGTGGAGTGGGCAACCCGGTGCCCTAGCGGATTGTTAACGGAACAGACGGCAGTCCGGTTTGGACTTTATTTTAGCCGCACATTAACCGGTCTCCGGCATTCTCCCCTGGTCAGCGGAAGTGAAACCCCCGCCGCGCACCTTCAAGGAGAGTGAGCTTATGAGTAACCCTAAAAATACTGCTATCAAAAAGTTTGGCCGCCTGCCCCTGATCCTCGCCGCCTCGTTGTCCATGACCGCCGGACTGGTGTTTGCTAGCAGCGTGGCACCCCAGACCCCCGAGCGCGCGCAGCCTGTTCAACCCGGCCAGGCGCAAACCCATCAGGTACAGACCCGCCAAGCGCAACCCGGACAGCGGGCTAGCGGCAATACGGGCAGTCAGCCGCGCCAGCAGTCGGGCACCAATTTGCAGCACAATCCTTTCCTACTGGATGGACATGGTGGGCGTGGCGGGCACAGTAGGCACAGCAGCCACGGTGATTTTGGTGGGCGCGGAGCAGTTGAACAGGGCGGCTTGGGCCAGCCCGGAACGGGGCAGCGCGGCCCCCGTGCCGCCATCGCTGCGGCGGTCGCCAAGAGCCTTGGCCTGAGCGAAGCGGCGCTGAGGCAGGAGCTTCGGGGCGGCAAGACCATCGCCCAGGTCGCGCAGGCCAGAGGCGTGAGTACGGCCAGCGTTCACGTGGCAGCCGTCAGCGCCCTGCAAACCAGGCTCGCGGCGCAGGTCAAGGCTGGGCGCGTTCAGCAGGCCCAGGCCACCCAGATGGTGCAGCAGGCCCAGGCCGACGCCAACTTTGGTCTTGGCTTCGGCGGCCATAAGCGGGGTGGGCAGCGGGGCGGCCCGCGTGATGGCGCACCGAGCGGTCAGTTGACCCCTAACGGTCAGAGCAGCCCGAGCACCGTCAGTAAGCCCTGAAGCTTAAGTCTGATCCTCCGACCAGCACAGGAATCAGAGCAGGCAAAAGCAGGAAAGGGAACAGGCATCCAGTCCACGCGTCTGGGTGCCTTTCTCTCATTTGCGGCTGGTCGCCCCGCTATCCTGACCGCACATGGAAACGTTTGCCCAGTTCAGCGTCGAACACCAGCGCCTGTACGGGATGCTGCACACCCCCGATGGCAATGCACCTGAGCAGGGCTGGCCCAGCGTGCTTATGCTCCACGGCTTTACCGGAAACCGTACCGGAGATCACCGCAGCTTCGTGCTGCTGTCGCGGCGGCTGGCCCGGCAGGGCATAGCCAGTCTGCGATTTGATTGCCGGGGCAGTGGCGAAAGCCAGGGCGATTTTGCCGAGATGACCGTTTCCCGGGAGGTCGAGGATGCCGTGGCCGCCGCCGACTATCTGCGTCGCCAGCCGGGAATAGACCCCGAGCGCGTGATGCTGCTGGGCTACGGCATGGGCGCGGTGGTCGCCTGCCTGTCGCTGGCGCAGCTCAGGCCGCACCGACTGGCGCTGTGGGCGTCCGCCCTGCCAGAGCTGTGGCTGCGTTACCTGCGCGGCGGATTTGTGCCTCCGGTCATTACCGATGACGGTGGCTGGCCGCTGGGCCGGGCCTTTTTGCAGGAAGTGGTCAAGTTGCGCCCTCTCGAGGCGGCGGCGGCGTGGGGCGGCGTGGCCCAGGTCTTTCACGGCGACGCCGACACGACCTGTCCGCCTGCCTGGGGCGTGCAGTATGGCCGCGCCCTGAACTGCGACGTAATGGCTATTCCGGGAGCGGGGCACAGCTTCGACTCGCTGGAGCACGTAGAGACGCTGCACCGTGAGACGGCACGGTTTTTCAGCGGTGGTTAGAGCACTTTGCAAAAAGATGGTGCTCTTTTGACCACCTTTTTGCAAAGTGGAACGAGTGAACAAGAAAGAGCAGGGCGTAGAATGAAGGGGGCAGCGGTGTTTTTCCGACGTGCCCATCATTCGGAGAACGGCTCTAACTCCCGAATCCGTACCCAAAAAGCCGCCTCGGCGTTGGCCGGGGCGGCTTTTTTATGTGAAAATTATTCCAGAATCGCTTCGTGGGTCACGTTCACGTTGCCCGCCATGATCTTGCTTAGGGGGCACATTTCGGCGGCCTGCTTGACATGCTCCTCAAAATCTTCCTGGCTGCTGCCCGTGACTTTGCCGCGCACGACCAGCCGCATGGCGCTGATCTTAAAGCCCGCGCCGTCCTTTTCCATCTCGCAGGTGGCTTCGGTGTTCAGGTCTACGCCGGTATGGCCGTGGTTTGCCAGCAGCGCCGAGAGCTGCATGGTAAAGCAGCCTGCGTGGGCGGAGGCCAGCAGTTCCTCGGGATTGGTGCCCGCGCCATGCTCGAAGCGGGTCTTGAAGCTGTACTGGGCGTCTTTCAGCACGCCGCTTTCCGTGGCGACGGTGCCTTTGCCGTTGATGAGGTCGCCCTGCCAGTGGGCCGAAGCCTTCCTTGAAATGTCTGCCATAGTCACAGTCTGATGGCTGGGCCAGCCAGGTGCATCTCATCTGCGTTTATTCGCGCTTCATGCGGCCAATTGAGTACACTCGCGTATGCAAAAGCAACTCTGGACGGTGCCCGGTGCGCCGGTAAACGGTTACCTGTGGCCAGCAGCCCAGCCACGCGGCGCGGTGCTGCTGGCCCACGGTTTTGGTGAATATGTCGGGCGCTACGTCGAGGGCTATCACGGCCTGATTCCGGCGCTGGTCGAAAGCGGCCTGACGGTGTACGCCTACGATCAGCGGGGTCACGGCACCTCGGCAGGTCGGCGGGCTGTGGTCGACATGAACGATCTGGTCGCCGACCACCTGAGGGCGCGTGAAGCCCTGCGCGGTCAGGCGCTGCCCGTGTTTCTGTTCGGCCACAGCATGGGCGGCCTAGTCTCGGCGGCCAGCGCTGTCCATGATTCGCGCGGTATTAACGGGGTTATCCTGTCGAGTCCGGCGTTGCTGGTCGGTGAAAACGAACCGGCCCTCAAAAAGAAGCTGGCCCCGCTGCTTGCCAGGGTCGCGCCCTGGCTGGGCGTCACCGAGCTGCCGACCTCCCATCTGAGCACCCAGGCTGATCAGATTCAGCTGTACGAGGAAGACCCGCAGATTTACCACGGTAAGGTGCCTTCACTTAGCGTAGCGACCATGCTGGTGCTCAGCGCCCAGCTTTGGAAGGACTACCCGAAATGGACCCTGCCGACCCTGGTCTTTCACGGCTCCGAGGATCAGATGACCGACCCACGCGGCAGCAAACGCTTTTTCGAGCTGCTGCCCGCCGCCGACAAGACCTATGTGGAATTCAGCGGCGGTTATCACGAACTTCTCAACGACAAGGCCCGGGCCGAGGTGCGCGAACTGATTCTGAGCTGGCTGCTGGAACGGACTCCGGCCACCTAAGGCTGTCTAGCGCTGGGGCCGCAGGTAGGTTGCCAGCCCCAGCAGGGCGCTCGCCAGCACCGACAGCAGCAGCGCCCGGTTGAACAGGGGCAGGCCCAAGGTGCCTATTTTTGCCCCGATGACCCCTTCGATAGGGCCGACGGAGCGGAGCCACAGCGGCGCGTTGCTGCCAAGCTGCGCGTAAGCCCCGACCGACAGCAGGGCCACGCCGACGCCCAGAAGCACCAGCAGAATGCACAGCAGCCACATTAGGGCACGCAAGGGGTTCTCCGGGTAGGGCAGGCCATGTCAGCCTAGTGTACCCTCCGGCTAGAATCGGGGGCGTGAATCTGCCTGCCCGCGTCCGTGTGACCTGTCCGCCTCTGCCCCTGGCCCCGGCGCTGCGCCAGGCCGCTGTGAAACTTTGCCCCGCTGCGCCGCTGGACACCCTGGTTGCGGCGGCATTGGCTATTGCTGGCGGCGCGGTAATCGGCGTACACCTGCGCTGGGAGGGCGGTGAAGTCCAGGCGATCGAAACTGGCTGGCGCGGGCGCGGCATTGAAGAAGCGCTGCGGGAAGCGCTGATCTGAACTGCGCCGGAGGTCAGAAACATCCAGAACACAGTTCAACTGGCCTGTCCATGGCCGCCGTTTTGCTTTTGCACTTCGTCTGGGCAGTCGTAAACGGGGAAACCTGCTGGGCTGTTCTGGACTTTGTGGGGGAGTGTGGCAGGTGCGGCTAGGTGCGACCAAGTGACCGTGTAGGGATGACCCAACCACCAGGCTATTCCTACACTCACACTGGCCCTACACTCACACTGGGCCTACACTCACACTGGGCCGCACCTTTTCCCATACTTTCCCATACTCGCTCTGCGGCGCAGCTCTACGAGTCCGCTCGGGTTATCTTTGGGCAAACTTGGTTGTCCCTAGTCTTTTTGCTGCCGAAAATACGCAATTGGCCCTGGGAGTCATGGCTGGCTCCGTGATGAGGCCCTGCCGTTCGTTGTCCGGGGCTGCTGCCCGTTTGCTACCCTGAATCTATGACCACTATCCAGCCGGAAACGGGCATGAGCTTTGGGCTGAAGAGTGACCAGCGCCTGATCGTGCAGCATGTCCGCGACTACTGCCGCGCCGAAATCGCCCCACGCGCCGCCGAATTCGACCGCAGTGGCGAGTATCCGCGTGAGCAGCTGCGCGGGCTGGCCGACCTGGGCCTGCTGGGAGCCACCGTGCCCGAACAGTGGGGCGGCGCGGGCCTGGACAACGTGACCTACGCCCTGTGTCTGGAGGAAATCGCGGCGGCGGACGCCAGTGTCGCGGTAGTGGTCAGCGTGCAAAACGGCCTGCCCGAACAGATGATTTTGCGCTACGGCACCGACGACCAGCGCGAACGATACCTGAAACCGCTGGCGACCGGGCAGCATATCGGGGCGTTTTGCCTCACCGAACCCGAAGCGGGCAGCGACGCGGCGAGCCTGCGCCTGAAAGCCGGGCGCGACGGCGACAGCTGGGTACTGGACGGCACCAAAGCCTGGATCACGTCCGGCGGGCAGGCCCAGACGTATCTGGTTATGGCGCGGACGGGTGGGCCTGGGGCCAGGGGCATCAGCTGCTTTATCGTCGAGGACGGCGCGCCGGGCCTGTCTTTCGGCAAGCCCGAGGAGAAAATGGGGCTGCACGCTTCCCAGACCACCACGGTTCATTTTGGGAGCGTGCGCGTGCCCCAGGCCAACATGGTCGGCGGCGAGGGCGAGGGGCTGATCATCGCGCTGGCGAGCCTGGATAGCGGGCGCATTGGCATCGCCATGCAGGCGCTCGGAATTGCCCGCGCAGCTATGGAACACGCGGCCCGCTACGCCTGCGAGCGTGAGCAGTTCGGTCAAAAATTGCGTGAGTTCGAGGGCGTGAGTTTCAAGGTGGCGCGGATGGCCGCCCGTATCGAAAGTGCCCGGCTGGTGGCCCTTAAAGCCGCGTGGCTCAAGGATCAGGGCCAGCCGTTTGGCAAGGAAGCCAGCATCGCCAAGCTGCTGGCGAGTGAGGCGGCGGTGGACGTGACCCGCGACGCCGTGCAAATTCTAGGGGGCAACGGCTACAGCCGCGACTACCCCGTCGAGCGCCTGTACCGCGACGCCAAGATCACCGAAATCTATGAGGGCACCAGTGAGATTCAGCAACTGGTCATCAGCCGGGCAGTGTTTGCCGAATACGTTTCCAGGTAGGCTCCAGGTAGGCCGCGCCCCCGGCCTGTCTCTGATGATGCCGTGAGACGTTACTATGCGCAGCATGAAGCTCCGTGGCACGCTTGGTGGCCTGAATCTCCTCCTTGAGCCGGGCGATACGGCTAGTTCGGTCGCCCACAGTCTTGAAAACTATTCGGACCTCCTGGCGACCAGCGTCACGATTGAAATCGCCGGGGACACCCATCCGGAAGCGCTGGAAGTCGCGCTCTCGGCCATTCGCGCGGCTGGCGGTACGCCGGGGCGGGTGCGTGCGCCGCGCGTAACGGTTACTTCCGCCAACGGTGCGGCTGTGCCCGAGCGTGCGCCCCAGGAGGACCCCGAATTGCCCAGCGCCCAGACCGTTATCGTGCCGCACAATGTCCGAGCCGGGTTCCGTGGAGAGTACAAGGGAAGCGTGGTGGTGCTGGGCGACGTGAATCCGGGAGCTGAGCTGATCGCGGGCGGCGACGTGATCGTTACCGGGGCGCTACGGGGTGTCGCGCACGCGGGCTACGGCGGATATGAAAACGCCATCGTTTGGGCGCGGCCCATTGCCAGCCCCCAGATTCGGATTGGCGACGCGCTGGCCCGCTCTCCCGAGGGCAGCAGCAACATGCGCCGGATGGAAGGCAACGAGCGCACCGAACGCGCCTCCCTCAGCGGCGGCATGATCGTCATCGACGTCCAGAGGTGAGCACGAACGAGGTCTGGCCGCAAGAGTTACAGCATTCTGCGTAAAGCGTAAAGAAAGTGCTGTTCCGACTATCGCTCCTTTTGGGCTGAGTGATGCCGAAATCTTACTCATAAAACAGAATTTGCTTACTGGAACGCACTTCGCGTTACCCCCCTCGCTTCGCGCTCTGCGAGTCCCAGCCGCTCGCGGTGCGAGTTGTACCAGTCCCACGCAAGGATGGAGGGGTTAAAAACCTCGCATTCATCGGGCGATCCATTTGTCGAAACTGCACTGTCCTGAATCATGAGAGATTTTTCAGCACCACTCAGCCCCTTGTAGGAGAGGGCCTTGCGAAGCAAAGGGTGAGGGGGTCACGAGGCAACTTCTTTTTGCCAAATGCTCGGTAGCATTGAGGCGCTGCATCGGCACATCAGGTCCTGTCATGGCTGCTTTCGCTGCCTCCGTGCCCCTTTTGTGACAGCCTGCGGGTTGTCCTGCGGCCTATCGCGTATAATCGGAAGCGTAATTCCTCGGAAGAGGGGTGGCCCAGTCCAGATGGTTGCGGAGGAGGCCCCCCTTTTTTCTTGGAGGGGGTGGTAGCAGTGGCCCGCAGGTCTGGGCCGATACAATATGAATAACAACGCAGCCGACAACTTAAAACTTCAGAGCATGGCCGATGACGCCGTGCGGCCCCTGGGCTTCGAGGTGCTGGAAGTTCAGCAGCAGCACCAGGGCGGGGAACATATCGTCCTGGTCAGAATCGACCGCCTGGATGAGCAGCCCGTGACGATGGAAGACATCATTGCCGCCAGCCGCGCCGCCGAGGCCGAATTCGACCGTGTCGACCCGGTGGCGGGCGAGTACCGCCTGGAATTCGAGTCGCCCGGTTCCAAGCGGCCCCTGACCCGTGCCCGGCATTTCGAGCGCATGGTGGGCCTCAAGGCCAGGGTCAAGACTGCCGAACAGACCTTCACTGCCCCGATCAAAGCCGTGCAGGGCGACGACGTGACCTTCAGCGTTGGAGACGAAGAGGTCACCCTAAAGGCCAGCGAGATTCAGGCACATCTGGCCGAGTTTCCTGACCGACACCGGTAAATAGACCGTGGCCCGGAGTTCAAGCAGGGGTTTGTTCTCTAAGTCACGTCTTTTGCTCCACAAACCCCGCGCACCGCAAGTTGCGGCCCAGCGCACGAGGTAAATAATGACCCAACCAGAAGTCAATTTTGCGGACGCCCTGCGTGAAGTGGCGCAGGCCCGCAACATCAATGAAATGCAGCTGATCGAGGCGTTCGAGCAGTCGCTGGCGCAGGCCTACACCCGCAACGTCGAACCCGACAAGCGCATCGAAGTGCACCTTGATCCCCAGAGCGGCGAACTGGAAGTGCTGGTCGTGCGTGAAGTGGTCGAAAAGGTCGAGGACGAGCACATGCAAATCAGCCTGGCCGACGCCCTGGAACTCGATTCCGGTGTAGAAATCGGCATGGAAATGGAATTCCCGGTGGACCGTGAAAAGTTCAGCCGGATTGCTCTCCAGGCCGCCAAGCAGACACTGACCCAGAAGATGCGCGAAACCGAGCGCAACGTGGTCTTCAACGAGTACAAGGACCGCGAAGGGCAGGTATTGACCGCGCAGGTGGTTCGCAGCGACAACAAGGGCAACTGGTTCGTGGAACTGGGTGCGGGCGAGGCGATCTTGCCCCCCCGCGAACAGATTCCCGGCGAGAAACTGACCCCGGGTGGCCGCGTCAAGATCTACCTGAAAGAAGTTCGCAAGACCCCCAAAGGCCCGACCATTCTGGCGAGCCGCGCCGATGAACGGCTGCTGGACTACCTGCTGCGCCAGGAGATTCCCGAAGTCGCCAACGGCATCGTGGAAATCAAGGCCATCGCCCGTGAAGCCGGGCAGCGCAGCAAGGTCGCCGTGTTTTCGCACAACAGCAACGTCGATCCTATCGGCGCGTGCATCGGACACCGTGGGAACCGCATTCAGGCCGTGACCGGTGAACTGGGCCGCGAGCGTGTGGACGTGATCTTGTGGGACGCCAACACCCGCGAATTCATCCGCAACGCGCTCTCGCCTGCCAAGGTCGGTGTCATCGAAGCCCAGCCCGACGGACATGAAGCCACCGTGACCGTCACCCCCGACCAGCTTTCGCTGGCGATTGGTAAGGGTGGACAAAACGTGCGCCTGGCCGCCAAACTGACCGGTTTCAAGATCGACCTGCGTGAAACGGCGGCCATCAGCGACCTCGACGCCGCCATGCAGCAGGCGATGGAGGAGGGGCACGACGTCCCGAGCGGCACCGCCGCGCAGTCGGCCTTCGACGCTCTGTTCAAGGACAGTAGGAGCGTGGCGACCGCCAGCCCGGACGATCTTTCGACCGAAAGCTGAGCTGGGGCCTGAGAGGTTAGCCGCTTGAGTACACCGAATTTGCCCGAACCGCCCAGGCACAGTCCTGAACGGACCTGCGTGGCCTGCCGCAGCAAAAGGCCGCAGGGCCAACTCCTGCGCCTGACCCGCACCCCGCAGGGCTGGAGCGTGCAGCAGCGGCGCCGCAGCGGGCGTGGCGTGTACGTGTGCGCCGATTCTCCGGCGTGCTGGCAGGAAAAAAAGCTGCGGCGCGCTTTTGGTGCCAAAGCCCCTGACGTGGCTCAGAGCCTTTTAAAACGCGATGACCCACAACCGGATCAGCAGATGACAACCTGATCTTTTTATCCCGCTCCTTTCTGGCCCGGTTGCGTGCCGGGCCAGGCGGCGGGACTCACCGGAGGTGAGCATGTCGAAAGTCCGAATTTATACTCTTGCCAAGGAACTTGGCGTAGACAATCAGAAGATGCTAGAAATTCTCGACGGGCTGGGCGTCAGCTACAAATCGGTCAGCAGCACCATTGAGGAAGACACCGTAGGGCTCATTAAGCAGATCGTAGATGAGGAAGGCGCGTCGGTGACTGGCGGCGAAAACGTGCAGAATGAGGCCGGACAGCCTGAAGCCGCCGCGCCCCAGTCCGCACCCGCACCGCGCGGCGATCTTCAGGCGTCGGCCTCCCTGGTCGAGCCTGCGCCCGGCCAGATGCCCAGTGAAGGTAGGCCCACTGAACTTGAACCTGCTGGCGAACTGGTAGATGCGGCGCTGGCCGGAGCCTCGGCGGCAGCCGAAAAGGAAATTCCGTTGCGTGCGCCTGTCGTGACCATCATGGGGCACGTTGACCACGGCAAGACCTCGCTGCTGGACTACATTCGCCACACCCGCGTGGCCGCCAAGGAAGCGGGCGGGATCACCCAGCACGTCGGGGCGTTCGAGGCCCAGACCAGCAAGGGCAAGATCGTGTTCATCGACACGCCCGGCCACGAGGCCTTTACGACCATCCGCGCACGCGGAGCCAACGTGGCCGACATCGCCATCATCGTGATCGCTGCCGACGACAGCCTGATGCCCCAGACCCGCGAGGCGATTGCCCACGCGCAGGCCGCCAAAGTGCCGATGATTATCGCCATCAACAAGGTGGATCTGCCCCAGGCCGACCCCGAGAAGGTCAAGACCGACCTGACCCAGCTGAACCTGGTGCCAGAAGAGTACGGCGGCGACCTGGTGGTCGTGCCCGTGAGCGCCAAAACCGGTGAGGGCGTCGAGGACCTGCTGGAATACATCAGCCTGACTGCCGAACTCGAAGACCTGCGGGCCGATCCCAAGGGCAACTTCAGCGGCGTCATCATCGAAGGCAAAGTAGACAAGCAGGCCGGGGTGCTGGCGACGGTGATGGTGCAAGAAGGCACGCTGCACGTCGGCGACTTTCTGGTTGTGGGCGAGAACTACGGCAAGATCAAGGCCATGACCGACAGCAACGGTGGACGCATCAAGGACGCCGGACCCAGCACGCCCGTGCAGGTGCTGGGCTTTAGCGAGGTGCCGACCAGCGGTGAAAAGGTTCAGAGTGCCAAGAATGAACATGCTGCCCGTGAGGTCATCGCCGCGCGTGCCAGTGACCGCCGCGACGATGAGGATGCCCGCCGCCGGGGTAAGCCTCAGCGTACCCTGGAGGACATCATGGGGCCGGTCAGCGAGATCCGCACCGTTAACCTGATCCTGCGGGCCGATACCCAGGGCAGCGTCGAGGCGATTCAGGGCATTCTGGCCCGCAAGGAAAGCGACGATGTGAATATCAACGTGCTGCTCTCCGGAATCGGTGCGCCCACCGAGGGCGATGTGTTGCTGGCCTCTACCGCCGAGGCGACTATTCTGTGCTTCAGCGTGACGGCTCCTGGCAGCGTGACCAAGATGGCCGATACCAAGGGCGTGGATATCAAGTCCTACCGGATCATCTATGAACTGATTGACGAGGTCGACCGCCTGATTAAGGGCAACGTCGAACCCGTGTTCGAGGAGCAGTATCTGGGCCGCGCCGAAGTCCGCATGATCATTCACCACCCCAAGAATGGCAACATCGCCGGGTCTTACATCACCGATGGCAAGCTCAGGCGCAACGCCAAGGCCAAGGTCATGCGCGGCAAAGAAGTTGTCTATGAGGGCACCATCGTGGGCCTCAAGCGCTTCAAGGACGACGTGCGCGAACTGGCCCAGGGCTTTGAATGTGGGATCAACCTGGGCTGGGATGATGTGAAGGAAGGCGATATCATCGAAGCCAGCGAAATGGTGGAAGTGGAACAGGCGTAAGCAGGCGTAATACAGACTCGGGTGGAATAGTCTGCAAAAACCGTTCAACTCGAGCCGGTTCGTAGGGCTGCGCCGCAGATCAAGCAGATCAAGCAGAGGCACACCGGACTGTCGGGCGTGAAGTTGGCCACCCGGTGTCTTTGCGGCTGGTCAACGACACAGACGGCAGTCCGTATGGTTACAAAACGTTGTCATAAGCCCCCCTTCATTTCTTTGTTTGGCAAGGCCCCTCTTCCCCCAGGATAGGGGGGTTTTTGTTATGCCACCCTGCCCAGATGCCCATGACCCCCTTGTCCCTCACCCCCCACTCAGGCCCCTTCACGCTGCCAAGCCCGACGCGCCGCGCCCAGCATCGTGCAAGCGGCGCACGACCCGCTGACTCGGCTGATAATGACGAACTGCCGATTGAAGCCAGCGGTCTCATACGGATTCCGATTGATTTGGTGCAGTTCCGAATCAATCCGAGCGGATGCGAGTAGGAACAACATACGGGTTTCGCGGTATGGAGCCGCAGGCGGTGTCTTCCCGACTGTGGCGGAATTTAGCGGAATCCGTATCAGATTCAATTCGAGCGGGGGTGAGAAGAAAAAATACGGGGTTTTAGAGCAGTGCTCCGAATAATGGGCACGTCGGAACAACACCGCCGCCCCCTTCGTTCTACGTCCTACTCAGACTGTTCGTCGCCTCTCCCGTGAGCTATCTGCCCACAACCTTGCCCGCGCCGCCATAAATCAGATTGACTTCGCCTGTTGTCGGTACCGGGGCGAGGCAGGTCTCAAATTGAAACGCAGTGAGCCTGCCTGAACCTGCCGCCCGCTCTGGTGGCCTAATTGCCTATAGTTAAGGCATGGAAAAGATTTTGCTCTCCCTCCCCGTCGGTGAAAAAGTCGGCATCGCGTTTTCTGGTGGCCTGGACACCTCGGCGGCGATTGCCTGGATGAAGAAAAAAGGCGCGGTGCCCTACGCCTACACTGCCAACCTGGGCCAGCCCGACGAGAGCGATTACGAGGACATTGCCCGCCGCGCCCGCGCCTATGGGGCCGCCGAGGCCCGCACGGTAGACTGCCGCGACCTGCTGGTTCACGAGGGGCTGGTGGCGCTGATGTGCGGGGCCTTTCACATCGAGTCGGGCGGCAAGCGTTACTTCAACACCACCCCGCTGGGCCGCGCAGTTACCGGCACGGTGCTGGTGCAGGCCATGCAAGGTGACGGTGTGGATATCTGGGGTGACGGAAGCACCTACAAGGGCAACGACATCGAGCGTTTTTACCGCTACGGCCTGATGGCGAACGCTAGGCTGCGAATTTACAAGCCCTGGCTTGACCAGACCTTCGTGACCGAACTGGGCGGGCGCAAGGAGATGAGCGAGTTTCTGAGCGAAAATGGCTTCGAGTACCGTGCCAGCAAGGAAAAAGCCTACTCGACCGACGCCAACATCTGGGGCGCGACCCACGAAGCCAAAGACTTGGAATTCCTGAACAAGGGCATGAAAATCGTGGAACCGATTATGGGCGTCAAATTCTGGGATGCCAGCGTGGACGTTGCGCCCGAGGAGGTCAGCGTTACCTTTGAAGAAGGCTTGCCTGTTGCCCTAAACGGCAAACGCTTTGAGAATGCCGTGGCTCTGGTGGAGGAGGCCAACGCCATCGGTGGGCGGCACGGGCTGGGCATGAATGACCAGATTGAAAATCGGATTATCGAGGCCAAGTCGCGCGGCATCTACGAGGCTCCCGGCATGGCGCTGCTGCACGTGACTTACGAGCGTCTGCTGGCCGGAATTCACAATGAGGGCACACTGGACAACTACCGCACGCTGGGCCGCCGCCTGGGCAGGTTGCTGTACGAGGGCCGCTGGTTTGACCCGCAGTCGCTGATGCTGCGCGACACCCTGCAAAAGTGGGTGGGCCGCGCTGTGACCGGCACCGTGACGCTGGAGCTGCGCCGGGGCGACGATTACACCATTCTGGATACTGAAAGCCCCAACCTGACCTACCACCCCGAACGCCTCAGCATGGAGCGCGTAGAGGACGAAGCCTTTAGCCCGCTTGACCGCATTGGGCAACTCTCACTGCGTAACCTTGATATCGAGGATTCGCGGGCCAAGCTAGCCGTGTATGCCCGCGCAGGCGTGCTGCCGGGCGGGCAGGTTCGGGCGCTTCTGGGGGGGGAGAACGAGGAATAATGAATAATACGGACTCGGGCTAAATGGTCTGCAAAAACCGGTTACTTCGGGCGGACTCGTAGCGCGGGCTGGTTTTGAGAGCGGAAGGTAGAGGGTGGAGCGTGGAAAAGGGTGGCCCAGCCGCACCACGCCCTACCTTTGACTTACGCCCCGAACAGAGGCCCCAAATCGGTCATCCGCCCAGTTGCCTCGGCGGGCCGGAACAGTGAACTGCCAAATACCTCCAGAAACCGCTCTGGCGAAAGCTGGCGCGTCTGCCCGCTGGGGCCGGTGGCCTCCACGACCTCACCGCGCAGCGTAAACAGGTATGGGCTGACCTCGGCCCACACCGCTTTTTTGCCCTGGCTTTCACGCCTGACGGTCACGGCGCGGTACTCCTGCCCACCGCGCCCCCCCAGAAACTTCAGCAGTTCGGCAGCGCTGATCAACACCTCGGCAGAGGGTTCAGGAGACAACGGTTCCGGCACCCTCTAGCGCGGCACTCACCGGCTTGCCATTGCGGGCGTCGCCAAAAATCACGCGCTTGACGCCCCCTTGCACGGCCTCGGCTGCGCCCAGCACCTTTTTCTTCATCCTGTCCTGTGCGAATTCCAGGTAACTTTCCACGTCGGCGGCGGGAATCTCGCGGATCAGGCTGCTCTCGTCGGGAAAGTCACGCAGCAGGCCGGGCACGTTGCTCAGCAGCAGCAGCGCGTCAGCTTTGAGGGCCACAGCCAGAGCAGCGGCGGCGCGGTCGCCGTCCACGTTAATGGCGACGCCTTCATAACTGGCGGCGGGAGGCGTCAGCACGGGCAGGTATCCAGCGTCCAGTAGCAGGTTAACCAGTTCCACGTTCACCTTTTCCACGGTGCCGGTATGGTCGCCGCGCAGCACTTTGACCTTGCCATTTTCCACGGCCCGCACGCTGTCCTTGTGCTTGCCCTCAAAAATCCGCCCGTCCAGCCCGCTGAGGCCCACCGCGTTGACATTTAGGCGTTGCAGCCGCTCCACGATGCCCTTGTTCATCTTGCCGCAGTAGACCATCTCAAAGATTTCCAGTGTCTCGCGGTCAGTAAAGCGGCTGGTATATCCGCTGGGGCTGGTCACGAACCTGGGCGGATGGCCCAGTGCCTCGGCCACGCGGTTGGTTTCACCGCTGCCGCCATGGACCAGAATCAGCTTTTCGCCTGCCTTGAATCTTTCGGCTATGTCCGCACATACCGCGTCGTAGTCAATGCCCGCACTTCCGCCTACCTTCACGACAATCATGGAGAACATCCTAGCGGATGGGCCTGTAGCTTGTTGACGTTGGGAGCCGGAGGCAGGAGTCAGTGGGAATGGGAAGGGGAGACGGTCACACGCCCCGCCCTTCCCCGCAAGGGATGAATAACGCACACAGTTTTCTATCTGTAAGGTGATAGCTGGGGGGAGTGTACCCGGCAGCTATTGACAATTGGTGGCGCACTCAGCCTGGGGCAGCCGAACTCCCTCTCAGCGCTCCAGACCCTCTTCCAGCGCTTCGGCAAAGGCTTCCTTGTCGTCCAGCCAGGGGTAATGTCCGGCGTCCACCACGGTCACGTCGCCGCCCGCGAGGTCGGCCACCCATTGCACCTGCTCGGGATAACTGGTGCGGTCGTGTGCCCCGGCGATGATAAAGACCGGGCGGCGGATTTCGGTCAAAAAGGGTGGGTACTCGAATTCCCACAGCCCCTGATTGACCAGTGCCTGCTGCACCTCGCCCGCGCTGAGCAGCTGGCCCTCGACATCGGCAAACTCGAGATGCATTCGGCTGGCGGCGTCGGTAAACTGCGTGGTATTAAGCAGGTCACGGGCATTGACCAGCGCAAACGCAGCCTCTATGCGGGCCGCCCCCACCGCCGGGTGCTGTCCCTGCGGCGTTTCGGCGCGGAGCTGGTCGGCGGGGTCGTTCACGGGCACGCTCCGCAGCGCCGAGGCTTCGGCGAGCAGCGTGTAGGCCAGTTCCGGAAAATGCACCCACGGGTTGACCACGACCACGCGGGCGGTGTGCACTGGGTAACGCCGGGCATATTCCAGGGCGATCAGTGCCCCGAAGCCGTGTCCCAGCGGGATAATCGTCCCCAGACCCAGAAATTCGCGCACTGCCTCGACATCGTCGACCAGCGTGTCGAGGTCGAGGGCCTCGTCGCCCTGCTCGGTGTCTTCCAGGGGGCCGCTGCGCCCGCTGCCGCGCTGGTCGAGGTAAATCACCTGGCGGTGTTCGAGGTGCTCACCGAACAGGCTATGAAAGGAGTAGCTGTTGTAGCCGGGGCCGCCATGCAAAAACACGATGGGTGGTTCGCCCAGGTCTGCCGGGCCGACCACCTCGAAATACAGGTTCGCTCCGTTGAGGCGTTCCTCGTAGACAGCGTCGAAATCAGTCGTCATCTGGGGCATTCTAACGGCTCGGCCCCGCTGGAGCGTTCTATGCTGGGGCCATGACCGAACCGCGCCAAGGGATTGTCTTTACGCTTGACGGTGTCGACGAGCTGACTTTTACGCGGATTCTGCGCGACCTGATGAGCGACGGCGTTTTCCGCAAGCCGCTTCAGGTGCAGGCGCAGGAGCCGCGTCCCGGTCAGTCCGCCCGCCTGACCCTCGCCTTTCACCCGGCGGGCCGCACCCAGGCCGTGCAGGCCACGCAGCAGCTTAAGACCATCTTGCTGCGCTACGGCGTGCAGGTAGATACCGTCCATGTGCCGCCGGGCTGAAGCTTCTAGACTGTTTGCCATGACGCCGACCATCGTGATTGTGCCGGGCCTGGGCGGCAGCGGCCCGGAGCACTGGCAGAGCCTCTGGGAGCAGAAATTCGGAGCTGTCCGTGTGCAGCAAGACGACCCCGAGAACCCCACGCCCGAAATGTGGTCGGCCCGCCTTCAGGAAGTGATTGAGGCGACCCCAGGCGAACTGGTGCTGGTGGGCCATTCCTGCGGAGTGCTGAATATCGTGCACTGGGCGCGGCTCTACGGCGGGCATGAACGGGTCAAGGGGGCTGTTTTAGTAAGTCCTACTGACGCCGAGCAGACCTCGACCTACGCCGAGTATCCGGCGGTAGCACAGATGGCCCCCACACCCATGCAGGCGCTGCCCTTTGCGGCGATGGTAGTCGCTAGTGAAAACGACCCCTTCGCTTCCTTTGGGCAGGCCGAAGCCTTTGCAGCGGCCTGGGGCGCGGAAATCGTTTCGGCGGGGGAGGCCGGGCACATCAACGTCGCCAGCGGTCATGGTGACTGGCCGGAAGGCGAGATCCTCCTGTCGGAAGCCCTGCACGCCTGGACACCCCCGGATGTCGTCCGTTTCTGAGTTTGCCAGGGTTGACTTTACGGGCCAGAAGATATAAGGTAGTGTTTCTGGCTTAAGAGACGGCCATGCAGTACAGCAGGTGATGTACAGTTCTGACCAAGCAGGGTGAGCAATGCACTTGAGGGAGACGTCCACCTCCAGGATTTAAAAACGGACGTGCGAACATTTCTGCGGCGAGCAAGCCGGAGAGCTGAGCATCAGGGTGGCCTTTCGGGGCTGCTTTTTTATTGGGGCCGCGCTGAGCTGACAGAGGCGGGGCGGGAGCCTTCCGCCACCCTTCCAGCGGGGGAGAATCTGAACGGTAGCGCTGGGAATCTTACCAGCAGTTTCTGAGGGACAAAGCCCGTTGACTAGGCTCATACCGACTCTGATTGAATGCCTTGCAAAGCCGCTGAATCCGAGCGGAATTAACCGGGGCCGCTTGGTTCCCCTGGGCCTTACCGCCAGCCCAGCCCCGGCGCCACATGCTTCAGGATGCTTTCGATTACGTGGGCGTTGTACTCCACGCCCAACTGATTGGGCACCGTTAGCAGCAGCGTATCGGCCTCGGCAATGGCGCTGTCCTCGCGGAGTTGCTCAATGAGCTTGTCGGGTTCGTCGGCGTAGCTGCGGCCAAACACGGCGCGGTAGTTATCAATCTGCCCGAATTGATCGCTGTCCTGCTGGCGGCCAAAGTAAGCCCGGTCTTGGTCATTGGTCAGGGCAAAAATGCTGCGGCTGACCGACACGCGCGGTGTGCGGGCATGTCCGGCTTCCTTCCAAGCGGCCTTGTACGCCCGAATCTGGTCGGCCTGCTGCTCGTGAAAGGGCTTGCCACTCTCATTGACCACCAGCGTGGAGCTTTGCAGGTTCATGCCCTTTTTGGCTGTCCAGATACAGGTTTCGGTAGACGCTGCCCCCCACCAGATGCGCTCGCGCAGGCCCGCCGAGTGGGGTTCCAGGCGCAGCAGCCCCGGCGGATTGGGGAACATGGGGCGCGGGTTGGGCTGAGCGAAGCCTTTACCGGCCAGCAACTCCAGAAAAACTTCGGTGTGATTGCGGGCCATATCCGCGTCGCTCTGGCCTTCGGCGGGCGCGTAGCCGAAGTGCCGCCAGCCGTCTATCACCTGTTCGGGTGACCCCCGGCTGATGCCCAGTTGCAAGCGCCCACCAGAAATCAGGTCAGCCGCGCCCGCGTCCTCTACCATGTAAAAGGGGTTTTCGTAGCGCATGTCAATCACGCCCGTGCCTATTTCTATGCGGCTGGTCTTGGCGCCAATCGCTGAGAGCAGCGGAAAAGGCGAGGCCAATTGCTGAGCGAAATGATGAACGCGGAAGTAGGCCCCGTCTGCGCCCAGTTCTTCGGCGGCAACGGCCAGGTCAATGGATTGCAGCAACACGTCGGAAGCCGAGCGCGTGCCGGACTGCGGGTGCGGGTTCCAGTGCCCGAACGAAAGGAAACCAATCTTCTTCATGGGGAGAGCATAGCAAGATTGGTTTGAAAAGTAAATCGGTTTATAAAATATCGCTTAACATAACACGCCTTAGTATAAATTATCAGAGAATTTATGTATGATACATAAAAGGAGAATCTCATGCGAAGAGATCCACCGCCAGCCGTCAAAAAAGCTCTGAGAAGGGAAGTTAGCTTTGGATGTCCTGTTCCGGGGTGCAATAGCCCCTACCTTGAATGGCACCACTTTTAGAGGCTGTCTGAGGCCCTAACCATGGGAAATGTTTTAGGCTTTAACGGTGGAACGCGCAGCTTACCCTAGCGA
>NZ_JAGLBG010000028.1 GCF_018260405.1 Deinococcus sp. | reverse complement strand
GCGTCCCCGGTTGAGAGGCCACCAGTGGCGACTCGTCCGGGGCATTTTTTTGTCTAGGAGTCCAGAAGTCTAAGGAAAACCAACTACCAAATCAGCCTAGACCCTTAGACCTCTTGACCCTTAGACCGTGACTGAAAGGAGCAACTATGCCCGCAACCTCAATGGAAGAACTCGTCAGCCTATGCAAACGCCGGGGCTTTATTTTTCAGGGCAGCGAGATTTACGGCGGCCTGCAAGGGTTTTATGATTACGGCCCCCTGGGTGTGGAGCTGAAAAACAACATCAAGGCCGCGTGGTGGCGCTCCAACGTCTACGAGCGCGATGACATGGAAGGGCTGGACGCCAGCATCATCATGCACCGCATGGTCTTGCGCCACAGCGGGCACGAGGCGACTTTCAGCGACCCCATGATTGACAACAAAAAGAACAACAAGCGTTACCGCCTCGATCATCTCCTCAAAGACCAGAAGGCCGACGTGCAGGCCAAAGTCGCGGAACTTATGGCGGCAGACGCCGACAACTTTGCCGCGCTGGTGGCCACTTTGAATGCCAAGCCCGCCCAGGCTTCGGCGGCGTTCAAGGAAGCGGGCGTGCGTGACCCCTTCAGCGGCGAAGTGGGCGACTGGACGGAACCCAAGCCCTTCAACATGATGTTCAAAACCACCATCGGCCCCGTTGCCGACGAGGAAAGCTACGCCTATCTGCGCCCCGAAACCGCGCAGGGCATCTTCACCAATTTCAAGAACGTGGTGGACTCCACCTCGCGCCGCCTGCCCTTTGGTATCGCCCAGATTGGTAAGGCATTTCGCAACGAAATCACGCCGCGCAATTTCATTTTCCGGGTGCGTGAGTTGGAGCAGATGGAAATCGAGTTTTTTGTGACCCCCGGCACCGACGAGCAGTGGCACGAGCACTGGCTGGAAAAACGCCTGAAATGGTGGGAAGACCAGGGCGTGCCGCGCAGCAAAATCGAGATTCTAGACGTGCCTCAAGAAGACCTGGCGCATTATTCCAAGCGCACCTACGACCTGATGTACGACTACCCCACGCTGGGCCACGAGGAAATCGAGGGCATCGCCAACCGGAGTGACTACGACCTGGGCAGCCACACCAAAAACCAGGACGAGCTGGGCTTGGTGTCAAAGGTCGAGGAAAACAATGACTCGGTTGCTAAGCTGACCATTCCGCACCCTGAAACGAACAAGCCGGTGGTGCCGTTCGTGATTGAACCCTCGGCGGGCGTGGACCGGGCCATGCTGGCGGTGCTGAGCGAGGCGTTCACGAAGGAGACCCTGGAAAACGGCAATGAGCGCATTGTGCTGAAGCTGCGTCCTCACCTCGCGCCGATTAAGGTGGCGGTGATTCCGCTGGCCCGTAACAAGGAAGAAATTACGTCAGTGGCCAGGAAAATCAAGGCCGAGCTGCAAGGGCTGGGCCTGGGACGCGTGCTGTACGAGGATTCGGGCAACATCGGCAAGGCGTATCGCCGCCACGACGAGGTCGGCACACCATTTTGCGTGACCGTGGACTTCGATACCATCGGCCAGAATGCCGAGGGCGCGGATGACAGCCTCAAGGACACCGTAACGGTGCGTGACCGGGACACGCTGGCGCAGGAGCGGGTGAAAATCAGCGAGTTAAGCAGCTGGATTCAGGCCAAACTGCGCTAAATACCGTAGTTTTGAGGCAGCGGGCCGGGAAGTTCACGGCAAAAGATACGGACTCCGCTAGGTTTTGTTACAGTCGGGAGGACACCGTCTGTACCGCTAGACCTCGGTCTCCGTATGAGAACAGAGTGACTGGCGAACCTGCGCCGCATGAAAGTGAAGTAAGGTCAACTTGTAGTCTTCTCATGAGAACGCTCCCTACACTGGCACTATGGAACGCAAGCCCCTGGTTCTCGTCATTGAGGACGAAAAAGATATTGCCCGTTTTATCGAGCTGGAACTTGCCGCCGAGGGCTACGCCACCGAGGTGGCCTTCGACGGCGTGACCGGCCTGTCCAAATTTCGTGAAGTCAACCCCGACCTCGTCATTCTTGATCTGATGCTGCCCGTGCTCGACGGCCTTGAGGTAGCGCGGCGCATTCGCAAGACCAGCAACACCCCTATCATCATTCTGACCGCCAAAGACGGCATTCAGGACAAGGTCGAGGGCCTAGATTCGGGGGCCGACGACTACCTCATCAAGCCTTTTTCCATCGAGGAATTGCTGGCGCGTGTACGTGCCCATCTGCGCCGCGTGAACCCAGCAGTGACCGGTGAGGTGCGCGTGGCCGATCTGGTCATGAACCTCGACGGACGCGAAATTTTCCGTGGTGGACGACGTGTAGAACTGTCGGCCAAGGAGTTCGAACTGCTGGAACTGCTGGCCCGCAACCCCGGTAAAGTGTTCTCGCGCTTCGAGATCGAGGAAAAAGTGTGGCCCGAGTATACCGGCGGCAGCAACGTCGTGGACGTGTATATCGGTTACTTGCGCCGCAAACTGGAAGAGGGCGGAGAGCGCCGCCTGATTCACACCGTACGCGGCGTCGGATACGTGCTGCGCGAGGAATAATCGCCCATGCCGGGACCGGAAAGCGTGAGGGAAATCTCACTGTTTTTCCGGCCTCTTTCATTTGAAAGGTTTACACTACCGCCCGTGAACCTGCGCCTGGTGGCTGACCGCTTATGACCCTCAAATGGCGCTTGACGCTGGTTTATACCGCACTACTGGCCTGTTTGCTGGGGCTGGTCTCTCTTTCGGCCCTGGGACTGATGCAGCGCAGTCTACGCAATAACCTGGACGCTGCGCTTAGTGACAACTACCGCGTGTTTACCCGCTCGGCAGGCGGGACCCTGGCGAGTGGGCCGTCCTGGGTGGCCCGCTACACCTTCCCCAACAACGTCATTCAGGTCGAGGATCTGGGCTTTTACGACCAGTCCACCCTCAGCAGGGGGCTGTCCGGCGCCCAGACCCCTGAGGCCCGCGCCCAGTTCCTAAAGACCTTGCGAAGCACCCTAAACAGTCAGCGCCGGGTGATTACCGGCCTCAGCCCTCAGCGCCCCTTCGTGCTCACCGAAACCGAACTGACCCGCCTGGCCGAGTCGCCGGGGGGCCGGATTCTCATTCAGCGCAGCGTGAACGATATTTACGGCGAACCAGGTAAAACGCAGACCACCCCGTACCGGATTCTGGTCGCGCTGGGCATGGAACAGCTTGAAATGCCGCGTGCCAACGGGATGCCGCCGCCGCCGCCCAGCTTTGCCATCACGTACATCGGCCTGAGCCTGACCCCGATGAACGACACCATGCGTTCGCTCAAGGGGGTGTTCGCGGTGCTGTTTTTTCTGGGGACAGCCCTGAGTGCGCTAGGGGCCTACCTGCTGGCGGGGCAGGCGCTCCTGCCGCTGCGGCAAGTACGGCAGGCCGCCGAGCGAATTGGCGGGCAGAATCTGGGCGAACGCGTTCCCGAACCGCAGACCCAAGACGAGGTTCAGGCCCTCGCCGGGTCGCTGAATGCTATGCTCGACCGCCTGGAAAAGAGCTTTGAGGCCCAGCGCCGCTTTACCAGTGACGCCAGCCACGAACTGCGTACCCCGGTAACGGCCATCAGCGGCCACGCCAACTACCTGCTGCGGCGCACCGACCCGACCGGGCAGCAGCAAGAAAGCCTGCGGATTATTCAGAGCGAGTCCGCCCGACTGACCAACCTGATCGCCAGCCTGCTGGAACTGGCCCGCTCGGACAGCGGCGCACTGGTCATGAGCCACCAGCCGATTCTGTCGAGCATGTTCCTCACCGAAATCGTGCGCGAACTGGCCCCGCTGGCCCACAACGCAGGCACCGCCCTAAGCACCTCGGGCCAGGACATCACCTTTGAGGGTGACCCGGACCGGCTCAAGCAGGTGATGATCAATCTGGTCGGCAACGCGCTCAAGGCTGGGGCGAGAAACATTACCCTGTCAAGCAAACTGCTGGACAGCGGCCAGAAGTTGCAACTGAGCGTGCGTGACGACGGCCCCGGTATTCCCGCTGAGCACCTCGCCAAGCTGTTTGACCGCTTCTACCGCGTCGAGGACAGCCGCAGCCGTGACCAGGGCGGCGCGGGCCTGGGCCTAAGCATCGCCAAGGGCATCGTGGACGCGCACGGGGGCAAAATCTGGATCGAAAGCGAGATAGGCCAGGGAACGGACGCCTTCGTGGAGCTGCCCGTCGGGGACGTGCCGGTTTTCGACGAAGACGACGTACCGTAATAAACCTCTTGCAAAAGTCGCCCGGTTCTTCTGTCGCCTGGTTATTCTAATGAGGTTTGCCCCTACTCGCCCTGCTAAGTACGTTGAAGCTAACATTGCGAGATTCCGGGAAAGCGCCGGAACCTCTCCATTCCCGCTCCAACGCACTTTCTTCTGCTACGCGCTCCGCGCGGTTTATCTACAAGATAAACGCAGTGTACTTAGCAGCGAGTCTCTACCGCGAAATCCGTATCTTTTCTTCCCTGTGCCCAGATTAGGTCCAACACGGCCTGATTCAATCGGCAGTCCGTATTAGGACTCGCACAGCGTGAGGCGAGGGGGAGGGAGACGCGAATGGCGTCCCAGACGAGTCAAGTTGGCCTCACATTGCTGCGCCTGTGCAAAGACTCCGGAGTCCTAAGGGCTGGCGGGTGTAGAACAGGTGAGAGACTGTTTGAACCCCGAACGAAGGGAGCAGCCAGAGGTGTCGGCTGGGGAAGGTGTTAACTGGGGAAGCGGAGGTCATCCGAGTGGTTTTCCCGAATGACCGGAACTGTACCCGCCAGTCACTCAGGACAAGGAGCTGAAAGTATGAATGAGTACCTGAACGTCATTCGCAACCACTACGCCGACTTCAAGGGCCGTGCCCGCCGCCGTGAATACTGGCTGTTCGCGTTAATCAACTGGGCCATCAGCATGGCGCTGTCTTTGCCTTACCTGCTGACTTCGGGGTCTGTCGATCCGGACAGCGGGATGCCTGCTGCGCCAAGTGGCCTGCCGATGATCAGCATAGGACTGGCCGGGCTTTATTCGCTGGCGACCCTGGTGCCCAGTCTGGCCGTGACCGTCCGGCGGCTGCACGACACGGGCCGCAGTGGGTGGGGGCTGTTGGTGTCCCTGGTGCCGCTGGTCGGCAGCCTGGTTATGCTGGTGCTTACCATTCTGGACAGTCAGCCCGGTTCCAACAAGTGGGGGCCAAATCCCAAAGCTATGGAGGCGAGCGCGGCTACTACCTGGTAAACCTCAGACTGGCCGGGTGGGCCGCCCGGCTGGGAAGTTCCGTTTATCCTTCTGCCCACTGTGGCGGCCTAGCCTCAGGTAAACTAGGAGGCGTAATGACCATGAACCAAAATGGTAAGTCTGGAGGGGCATGACGGAGCAAAACACTGGCACGGCGGATACAGGGCAGGCCGCCACATCGGCTTATGAGCGGGCAGGAGTCAGTATTGATGCGGGGCACCGCGCCGTCGAACTGATGAAAGGAGCGGTGGCCCGGACGCACGGCCCCAACGTGCTGGGCGGTTTGGGCGGTTTTGGTGGCCTGTTCCGCGCCGCGTTTGGCGAGATGCACGAGCCGGTGCTGGTCGCCAGTACCGACGGCGTGGGCACCAAAACCAAGGTGGCCGTCAAGGTCGGGCGCTACGGCGGGCTGGGCCACGACATCGTGAACCACTGCGTCAACGACATTCTGGTGCAGGGCGCACGCCCACTCTTTTTTCTGGACTACGTGGCGATGGGCAAACTGCGCCCCGAAGCCGTGGCCGAGGTCGTGACCGGGGCGGCGCAGGCGTGTGAGGCGCTGGGCGTGGCCCTGCTGGGCGGCGAAACTGCCGAGATGCCCGGCGTGTACGTCGAGGGCGAGCTGGACATTGTCGGTACCATCGTGGGCGTGGTCGACCGGCCCAGGCTTATCAGCGGGCAGCGCATCCAGGCCGGCGACTGCGTCATTGCGCTGCCCAGCGCCGGGCTGCACACCAACGGCTTTTCTCTGGCGCGGATGGCCCTCGACGACCTCGACTGGCACAAAGCCCGCACCGATCTGGGCGGTCAAACCCTGGCGGAGGTGCTGCCGGTACCTCACCGCGCTTATCTGGCAGCTTTTGATGCACTGGAGAAAGCGGAAATCGAGATTAGGGGCATGGCGCACATCACAGGCGGCGGCCTGATCGACAACCCGCCGCGCGTGTTCCCGGAAGGGATCGGCATGCAGATCGACACGGCCTCCTGGACGGTGCCGCCGGTCTTTGAACTAATCGTGCAGCGGGCGCAGGTCAGCCGCGCCGAGGCGTTCCGGGCGCTGAACATGGGCGTCGGTTTTCTGTTCATCGTGCCTGCTGAGCAGCTTCAGCGGGCGCTGGAAACGCTGCGGGCCGCAGGCGAAACGCCCTGGCAGATCGGCGAAATGGTCCGGGGCCAGGGCGTGACCTTCAGCGGTCAGTCGGGCCCTGCTCTTGATTAAGAAGCTGGCTCCGACTGGTTTTTTGCCCCCCGACAGGGCCACCGCGACCGAATTGTGGGTGGTGCGCCACGGCGAAAGCACCTGGAATGTGGCGGGCCGCTACCAGGGGCAGACTGACGTGCCGCTTTCGCCGATGGGGGTGTTGCAGGCCTCTGCCCTGGCCGAGCGGCTGACCGCGCAGGGGTTCGCAGCCGTTTACAGCAGCGATCTTCAACGCGCCTCACAGACCGCCCGGATCGTGGCCGAGCGTCTGGCCGGGAGGGCCGAAGTTCAGCTCGACCCGGAGCTGCGCGAAATCAATGTCGGGGAACTTTCCGGGCTGGTAGTCGAAGACATCAAGGCGCGTTACCCCAAGTACCTCTCGGCGCTCCGGGCCGACCCGTGGGCCACCCGGCGGCCCGGCGGCGAAAGCATGCAAGACCTGTTCGAGCGGTGTGGCGCAGCCTTTTATGAGCTGCGGGCCAGACATCCTGGTGAGCGGGTCATGGTGTTTACGCATGGCGGCGTGGTCAGGGTCGCAGTGGGCCTCGCCCTGGGCGGCGTTCCGGCCAACGCCTGGTCGCGCCTGAGTGTGACCAACACCAGCATTACCCGGGTGCTGCTGGGCGAAAACAGTGGCACGCTGCTGTGTTTCAACGATGAGGCCCACCTCGAAAGTCTGCTGGAAGCCACCGGAGCCGACGACATCCTGGGTCAGACTCACTGACGGGCCTGGACTTTGGTCTGAGCCGGAACCCGCAGCACAGGCTGCTCTAAACTGCCCGCCATGAAAGCCAGCAGACTTACCCCGTACCTGGTCGGCGGCCTGATCGCCCAGCGCCTACTCGAAGTTCGCCATGCCCGCAGCAACGAGCGCTGGGCCAGGGAACACGGCGCGGTGGAATACGGACAGGGGCATTACTGGACTTTTTTTGTGCTGCACCCGGCGTGGCTGCTGGCCCTGCTCTTAGAGGGCCGGGCCTCGCGCCGTGCGGTCAACTGGCCGCTGGTGCTGCTGTTTTTGTTGCTTCAGCCGCTGCGTTACCTCATCATGGCGCAGCTCGGCCACTACTGGAATACCAAGATTCTGATTATTCCGGGCGGCAAGCGGGTCGAAACTGGCGTGTTCAGATTCCTCAAGCACCCGAATTACACCGTTGTGGCGCTGGAACTCGCCTCAGCGCCGCTGGCCGTCGGGGCGTGGCGCACAGCTCTGGCCTTTAGCCTGCTAAACGCCGCCCTGCTGCTGGGGGTGCGCATTCCCGCCGAGGAAGCTGCCCTGCGCGACTACGACGCGGCAAACTGACCGGGAAGTGGCCCCCCGGCTTTTACTCAGCGGCCTGGGTCGTCCAGCGGTCGGGGGTCCGGCGCTCGAACACCAGACCGCTGGGCGTGTCGGCCACCTGGGTCGCGGCCCGCACCTGCACGCCCAGCGCCGCCAGCAGGGCGCGGCCCCCCTTGTTGGTGCGCTCGACGGCCGTGCCCAGCACCAGCACGCGCCACCCGGCGTTCTGGGCAGCTTCGACCGCCTGCCGCGCCCGCTCGGCGGCCTGAAGATGCACGCTAAACAGGGCCACCTCGCCAGAGCCGGTCGGAAAGCCGCTGGCCGTGTAGTCGGGCACTCCGCGAATACGCGCCACCTGCGCCGCCAGCATCTCGGCACCGGGTACGGCATAGACGGCGTCGAACTCGGGTAACCGCGCCGCGAACAGGTCGGCCAGCGGCTCCCAGTCAGCAGGCTGCATTCCGCGCAGCTCGGCCTGAAGCTGGGCATCAGAAGTTAGGGCGCGAGCTATCTTTTCGCGGAAGGTGACGATCATGCCCCTAGCGTAACAACTCCGGGGTAAGCATGAATCAAATGGCCGGGGCTTCCAGAGTAGCGGGGGCTTGCAGAGCAACAGAACTGCGGCAAAGAAAGCCAGTCCCAGAGGCGTATGTTAGGGCAGATGCAGCCCACTGTTCAGACTGGAACCGGAACCCACAGGGCGGTTCAGAATGCCGCCGCCATCGCTCTGGCCGTGACCGCCGGACATTTTATCAACGACGCTTATGGGGCCATGCTCACTCCGCTGACCCCGGCGCTGCAAAGCAAATACGGCGTCAGCATCGCGGCGGTGACCCTGCTGGGCAGTATCTACAGCCTGACCAGCAGCGTGTTTCAGCCCCTGCTGGGCATCGTGGGCGAGCGAATCGACCGGCGGTACGCGGCGGCGCTGGGCCCTCTGCTGACTGGCATCGGCCTGACCATGATGGGTTTTGTGCCCTGGTTTGGGGGCCTGATTCTGTTGATCGCGGTGGCGGGCTTCGGCAGCGGCTTTTTTCATCCGGCGGGGGCAGCCTACGTGGCCCAGAACAGCCCCCCCGACAAGCGCGGGCTGTGGGCCAGCATCTTCAGCGCCGGGGGGACAGCGGGGATGTCTCTGGGGCCGGTGTTCGCTGGGGTCGGGCTGACTCATCTGCCCTGGTTCGCTCTGATCGGCGTGGTGGTGGCGGCCTTTACCTTCGCGGTCACGCCCAGCGGGGTGCAGAAGGCCAAGCGGGTCGGGCTGGCCGAGTACGTCGGGATTTTCCGGGGGCCGCTGGTGTGGCTATGGGGTATGGCCGTGCTGCGGAGCCTCGCCAGCAGCGGCTACAACGCCATGCTGCCGTTTATCCTGATGGGCAAAGGCTTTCACCAGAAGGAAGTCGGCATCACGCTGGCGGTATACGCGGTTGCCAGCGCCGTGGGCGGCATCGTGGGCGGGCGCTACAGTGACCGCTACGGGCGCACGCCAGTGCTGCGGGCCGCCATCCTGGGCACCATTCCGTTTTTCGCGGCGCTCATTCTGTCCAGCCCGGCTAATTGGTGGTTTTACCCACTGACTTTCGCGGTGGGGGCCGCCGTCAACGCCTCGATTCCGGTGGGTGTGGTCACGGCGCAGGAATACGCGCCGAACCATGTGGCGATCGCCAGCAGCATCATGATGGGCTTTTCGTGGGGCGTGGCGGGTGTGCTGGTGTTCCTGGTCGGTGCGCTGGCCGACGTGACCACCCCGACCACGGCGGCTCTGGCCAGTCTGGCCCTGCTGGTTCCCAGCGCCCTAATTGCCTACCGCCTGCCCGAGCCGCAGAAGGTGAAGTTCGGGGGCTGAAAAGGGTTCAGACCGGCTTGCCCTGAACGCTCCGGCACGCCGCCAGAATTTCGCTCAGCTACTCTTTCAGCGGCGTATCGGCGGAGGCGTGAACCTCATAGGAGACGATCAGGCCGTTCAGGTCTGGAAACTGCCGATTCAGCTTGACGGCCTAGCTGGAACTGGAGTGGCCTGTACCGGAAAGCTAGCGCCCAGCCGTGGCGGGTGCGCGGGCAGACCGAGTGCAGGCCGCTCCTGCACAGTCACCCAGGGGAAGGGCGGCCTGCCCATGCTTAGGCTCTCCGTGCTCGGTAACGCTTAATCAGGGTGTTGGTCGAGCTGTCGTGCTTCAGTTCCGGCTCGCCCTCGCTTTGCAGCTCGGGGGCGATTTTACCCGCCAGCACCTTGCCCAGCTCTACGCCCCACTGATCGAAGCTGTTGATGTCCCAGATCACGCCCTGCACGAAAACCTTGTGCTCATACAGCGCGATCAGTGCGCCCAGAATATGCGGCGTAAGTTTGTCGGCCAGAATGGTGCTGGTGGGGCGGTTGCCCCCGAATACCCGGTGCGGGGCGATCTGCGGGTCCACGCCGTCGGCCAGCACCTGCTCCAGCGTTTTGCCAAAGGCCAGCGCCTCGGTCTGCGCGAACACGTTCGCCATCAGCAGGTCGTGGTGTGGCGCCATGGGATTGAGCGTCTGACAAAAGCCGATAAAGTCGCAGGGAATGAGCTTGGTGCCCTGGTGAATCAGCTGGTAAAAGGCGTGCTGGCCGTTGGTGCCGGGCTGACCCCAGATCACCGGGCCGGTCTGGTAGTCCACCGTCTCATTGTCTAGCGTGACATGCTTGCCGTTGCTTTCCATATCCAGTTGTTGCAGGTACGCGCTGAAGTAGGCGAGGTACTGGTCGTAAGGCAAAATAGCGACTGTCTCCGCGCCAAAGAAGTTGTTGTACCAGACGCCTAGCAACCCCAGTAGCATCGGCAGGTTCCGGCTGGCGGGCGCGGTGCGGAAGTGCTCATCCATCTCGTGGAACCCGGCCAGCAGTGCGCGGTAGTGGTCGGGGCCAACAGCGATCATCAGGCTCAGGCCAATCGCGCTGTCCATGCTGTAGCGCCCGCCCACCCAGTCCCAGAAGCCGAACATGTTGGCGGTGTTGATGCCGAACTTGGTCACCTCGGCGGCGTTGGTGCTGACCGCCACAAAATGCCGCGCAACCGCCGCATCATCCTTTAGACTCCCGAGCAACCACTGGCGGGCGCTGCGGGCGTTGGTCATGGTCTCCTGGGTAGTAAAGGTCTTGCTCGACACAATAAACAGCGTCTGGGCGGGGTCGAGGTCACGGGTCTTCTCGGCCAAGTCGGTGCCGTCCACATTGGATACAAAACGCACGGTCAGGTCGCGCTGGGCGTAGTGCTTGAGGCCCTCGTAAGCCATCACCGGCCCCAGGTCGCTGCCGCCGATGCCGATGTTGACTATGTTTTTGATGGGTTGCCCGGTGTGCCCCAGCCACTTGCCACTGCGAATTTCGTCAGCGAAGGCGGCCATACGGTCAAGCACCTCGTGAACCTCGGGCACCACGTTTTTGCCGTCCACCATGACCACGGCGTCACGGGGCGCACGCAGCGCGGTGTGCAGAACGGCCCGCTTCTCGGTGATATTGATCTTCTCACCCGCGAACATGGCGTCACGCTTCTGGGCCACGCCCACTTCTTCGGCCAGCGCCAGTAGCAGCTTCAGCGTTTCGTCGGTTACGCGGTGTTTGCTGTAGTCCAGGTACAGTCCCGCGCCCTCGGCACTCATCTTTTCGCCGCGTGTGGGGTCGGCGGCAAACAGGTCACGCAGATGCGTATCCTGCATGGTGTAGTAGTGGTCTTCGAGGGCCTGCCACGCGCTCAGTTCAGTCAATTTGCTCATATGCCCCGAGCATACGCCCGGCGGGTCAGCTCTGCTTGATCTGCTTCAGTGCGGCTTCCGCTCAATTCTGGTCCACCTGGAAAAACACCCAGACGACCTGCATCTCCCCCAGCCACCACCTCTGGCGGCGGCCTTCGGTTGGGGTTCAGGTAGCCTCTGACCTGTGCTACACCCGCCAGCTCCTTACCGTCTAGCATGTCGGTTTCTCGTGCTGCGCAGTTACCCAGATTGACTTGGTGCAGTTCCAAGTCAACCGGAGCGGATACAGGCGGAAAAAGATACGGATTTCGCGGTGTGGAGTCGCAGGTCATGTTGTTCTGTCTGTGGCGAACTTGAGCGGAATCTGTGTAGGTTCGCCTGCCCTGTGCGACCCGCTCATGCTCAGCCCACCCGGTGTTCATCATCCACTCTCAGAGAGCACCTGTATGCTTTTTCTCAGTGAATAAGCTGCCTCTGTCTACCACTGTGCCCACTGCTCTGCGGGTTACTGCCCTGCTGCTCGCCGCTTCCCTCGGAAGTGTGGCCTCTGCCCAGACCGGGGGGATTTTGCCGCTGGTTTCGGTGGGCGAAAAGTGGCCGCAGGAAGTCGAAACGTACACCATTCGCGTGTCTGCCGCCGACGCGGGCAAGCCGGTGGCGCTGGAAATCTATTCGCCGACTTTCAATCTGGCTGACTACGCCGACGGGCGGCGGGGCGCGGGGTACTTCGGCGACGAACAGTATAACAAAAAAGACGCCATTCAGACGACCTTTACGCTGATGGGGCCGGGCGGCACGGTGGTCAGCCGCAAGTACGGCATGAACCGTGAGCACACCTGGGAAAGCCTGTACGCGGGCGGCCTCCCGGCGGGCACCTACACCCTGAAGGTCAACACCGACGGCGACGGCAAGAACAGCTTCGCGCTGCGTACCGCCGCCCCCTTCGTGCTGGAAACCAGCGACTTCACGGTCAATGCCCGCGACACCGAGCAAAATGCGCTGCTGGCCGCCCGCATTCATGTGACCAGCGACTGGGTCGGCAAAACGGTGGCTATCCTGAACTACGACATAGACGGCGTCAAGGAGGCCGAGTCCTGGGTGATCTTGCCCGGCGGCAAGCGCGTGAACCTGACCACCAGCGACAACGGCAAGACCGCCACCGACCGTTTTCAGGTCACGTCCGGCATGGTGGGCGACTGGCAGGTCATGATCCGGGTGCTGCCCACCACCAAGCAGTACAGCAACGCTATCCGCTACTCGTTCCGCCTCAACGACAAGCCCACCACGGCGGTCGTCGGCGGCTTTACCCCGCCCGAGAACATCAAGATTCAAAATCAGTTGCTGGTTGATGTCGTTGACCCGCAGGGCCGCCCGATCTCCGGCGCGACTTATGGGCTGGTCGGTGACAACAGCGTGCGCCCGATTCTGCCGCAGGGCTGGGTACCGGTAAGCAGCAGCGTTATCGAGGGCAAAGGCAGGGTCGTTTCGCCCACCCAGATTGATTACACACCCGGCTACAACAAGCTGCGTTTCGTGGCGCGGCCTCCCAGTGGGCAGCTCGCCGTCGACTCGGTGGCGATTTACGGCAACCAGCGCATTCCCCTGACTGGCGTGCCCTTTCAGGTCAACGGGCAGACCCTGACCACGCCCACCACCATTCCGCTCGCCCCCGGCGATTACCCCCTCCAGGCCACGCCGATTCCGGGCAGCAGCTTTACCGCGCCGCAGCCGGGCCACGTCAGTGACGGCGCGACCGGCAAGGTCACCATCGAGTACAACGTGATGACCGAGATTACTCTGGTCACCTCGCCCGACTTGCTCAACGCCTGCGACGTAACCCAGTTGACCGCCACCGCCAAGACCGACTTTCCTTACAAGCTGCCTGCCCGCCTCAAGATCAACCTGCCGAGCGGCTGGACGAGCGACTATCCGCTAGAGCTGCCCGGTGATTTCAGCGCCGGAAATCCGCTGCGCCTCAAGGCCCCGGTGCGCGTCTGCCGCACCGATACCGCCGACGCGGTGCTCGACCCGATCGACCTGCACACCACCGGCACGGCCCGCGTGCGTGCGCCAGGCGGCTCGAACGTCAGCCGCAACGTGCAGGGCGGGGCACGCGCCACACTGTCCAAGGATATTCAGCCGTCTACGCAGGGCAAAGGCTACACCGTGACCCTGACGCTGACCGTCGACAGCACCTTGGAAAACGTCCAGATCGGCGATCCGCTGCCCACAGGCGGCAATACCCCAGCGGTGCGCGGCCCCATTCAGGTACAGGGGCCAAGCCTCGCCAACGTCAGCCCGCGCATAGAGGGTGACCGAATCGTGCTGGGGCGTGTGATTCCGGGCACCTACACCCTTACCTACAACCTGTTCAGCGACCAGCCCGCCGACCGCGTGGTTACTGCGCCCGACATTACCTGGTAAGCCCTGTTCTTTGGCTGACCGCGCCGCCGACCTGTTTGGCTCTGGTCGGTGGCCCCTAGTATCTCCACCTTTTGATGGAGCACAGCCGCTCCTCAACAGAGTAGAATAGAGGCATGAAACGCCTGCTCATCCCTGCTCTGCCGCTTCTACTGGCGGCGTGTGGGTCATTGAGTCCGGCTCCTACGGCGGGAGAGCTGCTCGACGCCCCCACGTCCCTTAACGTAACGGGCAAGGTGCTGACGGCCCAGGCTGCGCCGACCCTCAGCGGCAACGTGTTCAGTGTGCGGGTCAAGGTGCAGACGCCCAAAAGTGCCCTGCCTGGCCTGAACGTTACCAACCTGTACGTCGTGACCAGTGACGGTGTCTGGAGTACGGCGGTCGATAAAACCTCGCAGTGGAAGTGCGGCGCGAGTTGCGCCTTCGCGGTAGGCCGTGGCCCCGCCGAGGGTTTGCAGAGCGGTGACGGCGTGCAGGTGGTGCTGGGCCTGCGTGACGCCCAGGGCCGCACCTTCCTGCTGCGCGACGACCAGGTCAAAGTCAAATAGTAAGTAATACAGACTTGGGTTGAACAATTTGCAAACCGTTCAACCCAGGCGGACTTGTAAGGAAGGGCCTCTTTAACCCTCTGCGCTCACCAGGCCGTCCCGGACGTGCAGCACATGGTTGGCCCGCGCTGCCACGTCGCGGTCATGGGTAATCAGAATGGTGGTGCGGCCCTGCGCGGCGGGTGCCGTCAGGAGGTCCAGCACCCGCTCACCCGTGTGGCTGTCGAGGTTGCCTGTCGGTTCGTCGGCCAGCACGATACTGGGGTTATTCACTAGGGCGCGGGCCAGGGCCACCCGCTGCGCTTCGCCGCCGGAAAGCTGATGCGGCAGGTGCCCGGCGCGGCGTTCCAGCCCGACCTCAGCCAGCAGGGCATAGGCGCGGTTCCGGCGCTCACGGGGCGAGACTCCGGCGAGCGTCAGTGGAAACTCTACGTTTTCCTGCGCGGTCAGAATGCTGACGAGATTGTGGTTCTGAAACACGAACCCGTAATGCGCCAGCCGGAAATCGGCCCGCTGCGCCTCCGAAAGGTGGCTCAGGTCGGTGTCGCCAGCCAGCACCCGGCCCCCGCTGGGCGTATCGAAGCCCGCCAGCAGGTTCAGCAGGGTGCTTTTGCCGCTGCCCGACGGCCCCACCACCGCCGTTAATCCCACCGGAAAAATGTGCGTGAGTGGCCGCAGCGCCGTGACCTGTTCCTCGCCGCTGGGGTACACGCGGGTCAGCCCTTCGGTTCGCAGGATGGTCGGCCCAGTTATACCCGGCGCAGTCATATCTGCACTATTCATACCCGTCCCAGCGCTTCGGTAACGGCCATGCGGCTGGCGTGGCGGGCAGGCAGCAGTCCCGAGAGCAGCCCCAGCAGCAGGCTGATGCCCAGCGCCAGCAGCACCAGCCGGGGTGTAAGGGCCGCTGCGTCGATGTCGGCCAGATTGCGGGTATACGCGTTCACGCCCCAGATGCCGACCAGCCCCAGCACCACGCCCCCGACCCCGCCGACCAGCGACAGCAGCAGCGACTCGCTGAGCACCAGCGCCTGCACGAAAGCGGGCCGCGCCCCCATCGCCCGCAACGTGCCGAACTCGCGGGTACGCTCGAATACGCCCATCATGACGGTGTTGGCGACGGCCAGCCCGCCCACGATCAGCGAAATCAGCGAAATGCCGAAGCGCACCGCGTCGCTGATTTTCATGGTCTTGTCCAGAAAGCTCAGGAAATCGCCCTGGGTCTGGGCTTCCACGTTCAGGCGTTTAGAAATGGTGTCGGCCACGCTGCGGGCCTCATGCGCGTCGTTCAGCTTGACCGCCACCATTGAAAGCCGTCCCTGCGCGGCCTCGGCCCGCTGAATGGTCTTCAGGGGCAAAAAGATCATGTTGTCGACCAGCCCCGAATCGTCGGCCAGCACACCCACCACCTTCACACTTTCGCGGCGGTTGAGGTTCAGTTTGCTGCCCAGCGTGAGGTGCATGTTGTCGGCGGCTTTGGCCCCGACCACGGCGACCGGCTGCTGCTCGTCGCCAGGAGAAAGGACGCGGCCCTGCGCCGCCCGGATGTTCGGAAAGATGGCCTGAATTCCCGTGGCCGCCGGAATCCCATACAAGATGGTGTTCTGGCTGGGGTCGAGGCTGCCGCGCAGCGACATGTACACGGGCGTCACCGACTGGATGTTCAGTGTGGGTGCCAGTTTCTGAAGATCGTCCACCAGACTTTCCGGCACGTTGGGCTGAACCGAGATGCCCTGTGACAGCCCACTCAGACTGACCTGAATATCCGGCCCGATACCGCTCATCTGGTCGGTGAACACCTTGCGGATGCCCTCCCCCAGCGACAGAAAAATGACCATGCTGGCGACAGCTACGGTAATGCCTAGAGTGGTCAGCAGCGTGCGAACCGGGCGGCGGGTTAGGCCGCGCCAGGCCAGCAGCCACAGGTCAATCGGTTTCAAGGTGCCCTCGCATGGTGTTCAGGGTACGCCGGGAGGTGCGGCGCGGGGGTGGATTGCCTCGCTATTGCCCGGCCACAGTTGCGCCGGTCAACTTGTTCTCAAATCCTCATGGCCAGTCGCTAGTCTCGGGGGGATGCTCCGTGCCGCCCTTTTGCTCTCCCTTGTTCTGCTGGGTTCCGCGCAGGCCCAGACGCTGCTACCGCTCGATTCGCGCCCGGCGACCCGCGTACTTCCGGCGCTGATCGCTGGTCTGCCCCCAGGTGCGGCCCCCAGCGTGCCCCCGGCGACCCTGCTGGGCAACGCCAAAACCGGAGCCGATCCGCAGGCGCTGGCCGCCTGGATCGCGGCCCAGCCTGCCGACAGGCCGCTGATTGTGTCGCTGGATGCGCTGGCTTACGGCGGCCTTGTTCAGTCACGCAACAGTCCATTAGACGCGGCGAGCGCCGTGAGCAACCTGCAACCCCTGCGCGACTGGGGCCAGCGCACCGGGCAGCCAATCTACGCTTTCATCACGCTGCCGCGCCAGCCCGACGCGACCGACCGCCCCCGCAATCTGGAGGTGGTACGCCAGATGATCGCCTGGGCCGCCGAGGGCGTGTTCAGGGAACTGCACGTTACCTGGGACGACGCCCTGCCCGGCAGCCCCGCCCCACAAGAAGGCGCGGCACTGGCCAGAACAGCGCCCGAGAATGTCCACATCTATCCCGGAGCCGACGAAGTGCTGAGCATGCTGGTCGCCCGCGCTATTGCCCCGGAGACCAGGTCGGCGCGTGTGGAATACAGCGACCCCGAGGCCGCTCGGGCCGTGATGAAGTACGAGGGCATTCCCCTGACCCAAAGCGCCGTAAACCACGCGCAGGCCAGCGGCTTCAGCGTGAGCGAAGACCCTAAGCCCGACCTGACGCTGTACGTGTTCAACGGCGGCGACCCGCGCCAGGCGGCACTGCGGATCAGTGCGCTGCTACGTAAGGGGCAGGTGGCCGTGGCCGACGTGGCGCAGGTCAATCTAGGCAATCCCAAGCTGTGGAAGGACATGACCACCTTGCAGCGCAACAAGAATCTGGCGGCGCTGGCGGCCTGGGGCACGCCCGGCAACAACCTGGGGACGGCGCTGGCCCACGCCAAAGTGTTTCTCAACGGTGTGAACGCCCCGCGTCAGGACGCATTGCTGGCCCGCGAATACACCAACGACGTGATTTTCAGCGGCCAGCTGCGGGCGGCGCTGCGTAAGGCCGTTCCCGAAAAGGAAATGAATACGCCCGCCGCTCAGCAGACCCTCAACGACCTCATTCATAACATGCCAGTGCAGATGGGCAACCTCTACACGCTTGCCAACGCGACTTTACCGTGGGGCCGCTCGTTCGAATGGGACTTCGATTTGCAACCGGCTACCAGGCCCTGAAGTCCTGATCAGCCGCGTCCGCGTTCCGCTTTACAGCCCCTAGACCTCCGGTAAGCGTTATTCATTCTGGGCCGGGTCTGAAAGTCATTGAGGTAAAAGCCCGTTCGCATGGCTTTTGCCTACTCGACCGCCGGGTGCGCCTCTTTTTTCTTGCCCACGCTGAGCATGAGCGCGGCCCCGAGCAGTCCCAGCGCGGAGAGCTGTTCGTGAAACAGCGCGGCGGCGAGGCCCGCAGCGACCACCGGCTCCAGGCTGGCGATCACGCTGGCCTGGGTCGCGGGGAGAGACCTAAGGCCAGCACTGTAGGCCAAGTAGGCCAGGTAGGTCGAGAAGACAGCGATGGCCCCAAGACTTTGCCAGGCTCCGGCAGTTTTGGCACTGAAATGCACGAAGGGCAGCAGCGCCACTGCGCCGACTGGCAGGGCCACCGCCAGCAGCGCGGCAGGCGTGTAACGGTCAAAAAAAGCCTTGCCGTACAGGTAATACAGGCTGTAGGTGAATCCGGCGACCAGTCCCCAGGCCAGCGCTGCGGGCGTCGCGTTGATGCCCTTGCCGCCCCCCAGACTGATTAGGGCAATGCCCCCTAGCGTGCCTAGCACCGCCAGAATCTCGCGCTGGCCCAACTTTTCGCGTAGGAACGCCCAGCCCATCAGGGCCACGAAGGCGGGCGCGGTGTACAGCAGCACACTGGCTAGACTGGCCCCACCTGCACGCACGGCCAGCTGGTACGAACCGTAAAAAACGCTGACCCCAGCAATGCCGAAACACGCGGTGACCAGCAGGTCGCGGCCTCTTGGAAGTGGAGCGCGAATCACGGCGCTATGAACCGCGTACAGCCCTCCTGCCAGAATAGCCCGCCAGAAGGCGACTTCCAGTGGGGCCACGCCCGCCGCCTGCGCCTTTTTTCCCAGGATGCCCAGCAGGCCCCACAGAATGGCTGCGGTCAGAATCAGCAGCGGAGCCGGAACGCTGGGGCGGGTGGCTGACCGGGGCACCCGCGTCAATGGAAGCGCCCTGTGCGCCGCAGTTGCCACGTCGCCAGCAGCGTAAGCAGCAGCCCAGCTCCTCCTAGAGCGCCCAGAGACCACACGCGCAGGTCACGGCTTTGCCCGGCGGGGGCCAGTTCATGCGTCTGATAGGCCGAGTAGTCAGAAGCGGGGGCAAGCACGTCCACTGGAACCGGCGCACCCGCCCTGGCTGCTTGCAGGTTGCCCGGCCCGGCCTGGGTGGTCGGCTGAAGCAGTCCATCGGCACTCAGGGGTGTGTAGACGCTGCTGGTCACCCAGTAGCCGTACTGCCCAGCCGGGATGGCCGAGTCGATCACCAGAGTGGTGCCTTGCCGCGTGACCTGTGGCGTGGGCAGGGCGGCGGGCGCAGTCCCGTTCTCGACGAACTGCTCCAACTGGGCCCCTGCCCCGCTGACCCGCAGGTGGTATTCCCAGCCGCCCGCGCCCGCTGTACGCAGATTCAGCCCGGTCAGGTCATAGGAGCCGCCCAGGCCCGTTTTGACAAAAATGTCGGTTACTCCGTCCGAATACCCGGAACTCAGGTGCCAGGGGTTACTGACCGCGCCGAAGCCAACCGTAAAGCGCATCTTGTCGCCCGCGTCCTGTGCGCCGAACTCACGCAGGTCCAGGGCGTCGGCATTAACGGTGGGGTGCGTCGGGAGAACGTAGCTGCCATCACCGTGAGCATCTCCGGCGGGATCGGCCAGAGCAAAAGCGGCGGCAGCTAAAAGCGGCAAAACGGACACGCCCCCGAGTATAGGCCCGCGCATGACGTTGCACCCGAAAAATGAGCATTGCTCCAGACCACAACCGTCTGGAGCAATGGGGTGGGTGGTTTCAGGCGCTTACTTCATCAGGGTATTCATCAGCGAGATCATAGGAAGGAACATGGCCAGAATGATGACCAGGACAACGCCCCCAAGCAGGACGATCATGATAGGTTCGATAGCCGCCGTGAGGCCTTCGACGGCTTCATCGACTTCGCGGTCATAAAAGTCGGCGACCTTACCAAGCATCGTGTCGAGCGAACCCGTTTCTTCACCGATAGCGACCATACTGACCACCATAGGCGGAAAGACAGGACTGGTCGCCAGGCTTGAACTCATCTGTTCACCAACCATGACCACGTTCTTGGCATTTTCGATGGTTTCTTCAACGATGGCATTGTTGGCGGTGCCCTTGGTAATTTCCAGGCTTTCGATAATATTGACGCCGCTGTTGATCAATAGGCCAAAAGTACGGGCAAACGACGCCACCGAAGTTTTCTTGATAAGCGGCCCGAACAGAGGAACACGCAGCTTGAGGGCATCGACCATACGGCGGCCCACTGGGGTGCGGTAATACCAGCGGTAGGCAAAAATCAGCGCAATAGTAGCAACTATGATTCCTAATAGGGCGTGCCGTAGAAAATATGACAGGGCCATGACCATCTGTGTAATAACGGGCAACTTACCCTGCACAGAGTCGAGCATCGAGGCGAACGTCGGGACCACGAAGGCGATCAGGCCATAGGTGATGATGATGGCAAACACCAAAACGATGGCTGGATAGGTCAGGGCGCTCTTGATCTTGCCGTTCAGGGCCAGCTGTTTTTCCTGAAAGTCGGCAATACGTTCCAGCACAGAATCGAGTGTTCCGCTGGTTTCCCCGGCGCGAACGAGGTTGATGAACAGGCGATCAAAAACTTTGGGGTGCTGCGCCAGCGTATCGCTGAGCGGAGTTCCCCCTTCGACCTGACCGCGAATGTCACGGAGGATGCCCTGAAACGCCTTGCTCTCCATCTGCTTTTGCAATATGGTCAGCGACTGCACAATGGGCACCCCGGCATTGATCAGGGTGGCGAGCTGCTTACTAAAGATCGCCACTTCTTTCATATTCGGCGGGCGATCGGTCAGGCCCGGAATTTTGATATCGGCGTTCATGCCTGTCTTGGGAGGCTTGATCTCGACAATTGTCAGATTCTTGGCTCTCAGGGCGTCGCGAACCTGGGCGGGCGACTCTGCTTCCATTGTTGAGGTCAGGACCTTACCACCACGGTCCCGGACGCGGTATTCGTAGACCGGCATAACCCAGAGTATAGTCGCAGCTATCTTGCGCCGCCCTTACAAGCGGCCAGGGGGCAAAAAAGTGTCGCAGAAAACAGTAATCGAAATGGCGGTGCAGCAGCTCCGCGCCGGAAACGTGGTCGGCTACCCCACCGAAACGGTGTGGGGGCTGGCAGCTGCGCCAGAGCACCTGGAGCAGTTGTGGCGGCGCAAAGGCCGGGAGGCCAACAAGCCTTTGCAGGTTTCCTGCGCCGACCACCAGACAGCCCTGGCACTGGCGGAGGCCAGCCCACTGCTGGAACTGCTGTTGCCGTTGTGGCCCGGCCCGCTGACTGTGGTGACCCGCGCCTCGGCCCGCTGTCCGGCGGCGTTGGCCCCCGGCGGCTGGGTGGGGCTACGACTTCCCGATCATGCTGTAGCCCAGCACCTCCTGAGCGCCGCCGGGTATCTGGCGACCACCAGCCTCAACCCAACCGGGCAGCCCGCTGCGCTTACTTTTAAAGAGGCCAGGAGGTACGCGCTGGCCGATCTTCTGCTCGGTCAGCCACCAGGCCGCGCGGGGGGTCAGGCGAGTACCGTCGTGCGTTTGCCTGCCCGCAGCGGCGAACCAGCGCAGGTGCTGCGCGTCGGTGCTCTGGCAGCGGGCGACCTTGCGGCGGTGCTGGGCCGGGCAGGCGTCCGCGTGGAGGCTCCTTCGTGAGCCAGTCGGCCAGCCCAGAAGCGGGCGAGGAGACCTGACTGTGCCTGATGAGCAGCTTCCGGCGGCCCAGGCCCTGATCGGCGCGACGTTGCTGGCGGCGGGGCGTCCGGTGCGGCTCAGCGAACTCGCCAGCATTCTGAAGGTCGGGGAGAAAACGGCCCTCGGGCTGATCGCGGGCTTCGGGCAGCAGCTGGAAACGGCGCAGCTCGGCTTTGTGCTCGAGGCCGTTGCTGGGGGCTACCGGCTGGTGGTTCCCCCGCTGACGGTGCCTTACCTTGCTCCGGTTCTGTCCCCGCCGCCCCTGCCAGCCCTGAGTGCGGCGGCGCTGGAAGTCCTGGCGGTCATCGCCTACCGCCAGCCGGTCACGCGGGCCGAAATCGAGGCCATGCGCGGCGCGAGTGCCAGCACGGTAATTACCCTGCAAGAGCGCGAGCTGGTCAAGGTCATTGGGCGCAGTGACGCCGTGGGCCAGCCGCTGCTGTACGGCACGACCGACAAGTTTCTGCTGGAATTCGGGCTGCGTTCCCTGGCCGATTTGCCCCCGCTGGAAAGTGCCGATTTCGCTCATCTGCTCCGGGGCTGAGGGGGCTGTACTGGGAAGATGAGGAATTTCTTACAGCATTTAGAGCATTTTGCAAAAGGGTGGTGCTCTTTTAACCATCTTTTTGCCGAGTGGAACGAGTGAACAAGAAAGGGCAGGACGTAGAATGAAGGGGGCGGCGGTGTTGTTCCAACGTGCCCATCATTCGGAGAACTGCCCTAAGAAATGGCTGGGTGTAGACCGAAGGCCAGAGGCACGCGCCGCAACAAACACTCTCCGTAAAGTCCGTGTGACCCCCGGACCCGATTTGACCCGATTCAAAAAGAGAACCTATGACCAATACCGCTGACCTCGACAGTTTTGATTTTCTCCAGTTGCTGCGTATGCTCGCCGACGGTGGCAAGACGGGCGCACTGCACATCATCCGTGACCGCGAAAACTTTCATTGCTGGCTGGAGGATGGCCGGGTCAGACACTTGCAACTGGGGCATATCGAGGGCATCGGCGCACTGGTGACCCTTATGCAAGAGTCGCGGGGGCGGTTTCAATTTGATGAAGGTCAGCGGCATCACGACCCGCAACTAGACACCACCCTAGACGAAGCTGTTCTGGCGGCCTCGGCTCAGCTTCCCTTGCTGGCCGTGCCTTTCGAGGGTCCGGCGCGGTTGACTTCTGCCGAACGGGTCGCGGCGCTGGACTGGACTGCCGATGAGCAGAAGCTGCTGCGCCGGATCGAGTCTCAGGTGCCGCTGGCCGAGGTCGCCGCTGAACCGGGGGGGCGGCTGCTGATTTCGCAGTTGCTGCGGCTGGGTCTGCTCAAGCCGCGCAAATCGCGCGTGGCCCGCTTGATGGTTGGCGTGGCCCGCGAGGTTCGGGGCGTGGTGCTGGTCGATGACCATATTTTCCGGCGGTGGAAAGATGATCTGGGGCGTCCCTTCAGGCAGCTGGCTGTTCGGGACGAGGCGGGGCAGACCTACACGTTTCCGGTGCGTGAGGGGGCGGGCCTGGGCACCCAGCTGCTGGTGTCTGCCGACCTGATTATGCAGACCAGTTTGCGTGCCGGAGACAGTGTGCTGGCCAAGCCAGTCTGACCCTGGGCCCATCTGAACCTAGGCCGTTAGCGGTTAAGTACGTTGAACCTAACATTGCGAGATTCCGGGAGAGCACCGGAACCTCTCCATTCCCGCTCCAACGTACTTTCTTCTGCTACGCGCTCCGCGCGGTTTATCTACAAGATAAACGCAGTGTACTTAGCTGGGTCAGGGGTCAGCTTCTTTATCCGGGCAGACGGGCCGCGCCGCCCCACGCGGGGGCAGGGCTGAATTACACTGCTTCAAATGAAAACCGATCAGTACCATGTGACCCCCGGCGAAAAAGTCAAGCTGAGCAACTGGAACCCCAACGACGATGGCGGGCTGCACAAGGAAGATGCCAAGCCACTGGACGACAAGCTCAGCGACGACCTGTTCGGCTGGCAAGAGCGCCTCTTTGCCGAGGGAAAGCAGTCGCTGCTGATTATTCTCCAGGCCCGTGACGCGGCGGGCAAGGACGGCGTGGTCAAGAAGGTGATGGGGGACTTCAACCCGAACGGCCTGCACATTGCCAATTTCAAGGTGCCCAGCGCCGAGGAACTGCCCCACGACTTTCTGTGGCGCATTCACGCACAGGTGCCGCAAAAGGGGCAGATCGGGGTGTTCAACCGCAGCCACTATGAGGACGTCTTAGTCACGCGCGTGTATAACCTGATCGATGACAAGGTCGCCAGCCGCCGCCTGGAACACATCCGGCATTTCGAGCAGCTGCTGGCCGACTCGGGCACGCGCATTCTCAAGTTTTACCTGCACATCAGCCCCGAGGAGCAAAAGCGGCGCCTGCAAGACCGCCTTGACAACCCCGACAAGAATTGGAAATTTAACCCCGGCGACCTAAAAGACCGCGAACACTGGGACGGGTTCACGGCGGCGTATCAGGCGGCCATAGAGGCAACCAGCACCGACGCCGCGCCCTGGTACGTGATTCCGGCCAACCACAAATGGTTCCGCGACCTGGTGATCAGTCAGATCATTCTGGACACCCTGAAGGACATGAACCCGCAGTACCCGGCTATCGACTACGACCCCAAAAAGATCGTCATCAAGTAGTACAGTTTCCGGGCGCAGAGTGGGCAATCCGGCGCAGTTCGGGGTTGTTAGAGCATTTTGCAAAAAGATGGTGCTCTTTTGACCCTCTTTTTGCCGAGTGAAACGAGTGAACAAGAAAGAGCAGGACGTAGAATGAAGGGGGCGGCGGCGTTTTCCGACGTGCCCATCATTCGGAGAACTGCTCTAAAACTGCCCGGTTCGGCTGGCAGGCTGTATAATACGGATTTCGCTAAATTCCACCACAGTCGGAAAAGCGCCGCCTGCGGCTCCATACCGCGAAATCCGTATGCTTTTCCTACTCGCGTCCGCTCGGATTGATTCAGAACTGCACCGAATCAATCGGAATCCGTATAAGCCGCCTTCAGGCCGGATTCAGCGTGAAAAAGGCGATTTCCGGCGTACACAGGTTCCGCAGCGGAAGGCCGCTCATGCCCAGGCCCCGGCTCACGTAGGCGGGGGTGCCCTCTGCTCCCGTGACCCAGCCCATCGCGTACCGCTGGCCGTATTGGCTGGGCACAGTCAGTGCTCCGACCAGCGGCAGCCGCACCTGACCGCCGTGGGTATGGCCGCACAGCACCAGTCCGGGGGGCACCTGCCCCGGCGGTTGCGGCAGTTTGGCGATCATCAGGTCGGGGTTGTGCGTCAGCAGCAGCTTGGCGTGCGTGGTCGCTCCGGCCAGCGACGCCTGCACATCCGGCGTGCCGTACCCCAGATCGTCGGTGCCGCCCAGATAGAGGTCGTCACGCACTGCCGCGCCCTCGTTGCGCAGGATCCGGATTCCGGCCTGCCCGAATTCCTGCCGTAGCAGCTCGCGCCGGGCCTCCCAGTCGGGGCGGGGCGGGCCGTACTGTCTGCCGCCGTACTTGCCAAAACTGCCGTAATCGTGGTTGCCCCACACGCCGAAGCAGCCCAGCGGGGCCTTCAGGCGGGCCAGTTCGGACAGCAGCGGCGCGGACGGAGTGTTCAGGCGTTTATCGACCTGATCGCCGCCAAACAGGATCAGGTCGGGGCGCAGGGCATTGGTGGCCTCGACCCAGCGCCGCACGCTGCCCGCCTGAATGTAAAGGCCGTAGTGCATATCGGTCAGCAGCGCCACCGTCACGGGCCGCTTCAGGCCAGGCAGGCTGGCGGTATGCTGCGTCACACCAAACTGAAACCCCTGCGCTACGCCACTGCCGCCCAGCAGCCCGGCGGCCAGTCCGGTGCCCAGCAGCCCACGTAGAAAGCGCCGTCGATCCGGGTTAGGCAGGGAAAGCTCGGTCATCTGCCTAGCTTAAAGGCCCGCGATGTGAATGTCTTCATCCGTAAGTCGAACGGCGTGCATTTTAGGGATTCAAGATTGCGCCAGCACACAACGGATTGAACTCAAGTTTTCCTACGGACTGCGAAAGCGGGGATTCGGGGCGGCCCGCCCCCCCAATGCCGTAAGTGGTCTAAATGCTTAAAATTGACAGACATGTCAGAGCTGAGTCTCTAGACTGGCGGCATGATTTCAGGCGGCGCACCCTTCCTCTTTCGCTTTCCCACACACGCGGGCCGCAAATGAGCCGTCAGGTGGTGGTTATTCCGGATTTGCACGGGCGGGCCGACTTGCTTCAGGCCGCCACCGAACAGTTTCCGCAGGCGCATTTTCTGAGCCTGGGTGACGCCATAGACCGTGGCCCACAGAGCATGGAGACCGTGCGGCACCTGCTCAGGCTGCGCGACGAGGGCCGCGCCACCCTGCTGATGGGCAACCACGAGCGCATAGCGCAGGAGGGGCCTTACTGGTACGGGCAGTACACCGGCACCCATGACCTGGGCGAGTACCGCCGGGCCATGGAGGGCTACCAGTCTTGGATGCGGGCAGGCGGCGAAACCGTTCGGCGGGAACTGGGCGGCCTGACCCTGGAACAGTTTCCGCCGCTGCTGACCGAGTACCTCGGGAATCTTAAGCGGGTGGTGTACGTAACAGCCGACGGTCAGATTCACGACGAGGCCCCCGCCGAACCCAGTGTACTGGTCGCGCACGCCGCGCCCCCGGTCAAGCACCAGCAGTATCCCGATCCCATGTCGGCGGTGCTGTGGCTGCGTCCCTTCGAGGGGCCGTTTCCGTTGCCCGGGGGCGTAACCTACAGCCTGCACGGGCATACTCCGGTGCGAACCCCGACCCGGCTGGGCCGCCACGTGTACGTGGACCTCGGCGCTTACGACACGGGCCGCCTGGCCCTCACCGAAATCGGTGATCCAAGCAGCCCTCCCAGCATCACGGTGCTGTGTGGGAGTGGCCGCCCGGAACTGGCGCAAAAATATGTTAAATTCGGCGAACCTCTGCCGGTTATGCCCGTAGAATTGCCGCGCCAGGTCAGTCAATAACGCTGTTGGCGTTCCAGAAGCTATTGATGCCGTCTTCTGGTCCCATCTTCTGGGGCGATAGACCGCCAGGAACACTAAGTTCGTGCTGTTGCCGACGAGACTGCTTCTCTCATCATTCGGATTTCAACCGGCACCGACTTATAGGGGTTCCGGGCGAAGAGTTGGCAACCCCGCGTCCTTGCGGGTGGTCAACAAAACAGACGGCAGTCCGTAATTAGAGCAGTTCTCCGAATGAGGTAGTTGGTTGGAACTATTCCCGACAATCCTTGCGTAAAGTCCTTGAGAACGCATTTTTCTCAATTGGATTTCCAAAGCAAAAGGTGCCGGTCTTACCTTTTACGAGGTTTTCTGGTTCATCTCTTGATTCGCGTCCGTTTCGCCAAAAACATAATCCTGTGCCGGACGGTACACACGACTGGGCAAGTTGGAACTATGACCGACAACTACCCCGAATGATGAGCACGTCGCAAAAACATCGCCGCCCCCTTCATGCTACGTCCTGCTCTTTTTTTTCACTCGTTCCACTCGGCAAAAGGATGGTCAAAAGAGCACCATCTTTTTGCCGAGTGCTCTAAAGCGCCTGGGCTGCGGCCAGTTGCTGTGGGGTATCGATGTCGGTCAGCTCAAGCGCTGGGCGCTGCACCGCTAGCAGTTGCCCGGCAAAGCGCCGAACCAGTTCGCGCGGCCCCTGATCCTGGTCGGGTAGGGCGGCCAGTTCGGGCAGCAGATCGGCCCGGAACAGGTTGGGTGGGGCATGCACCCCGGCCTGCATACTGGGCTGCTCGCCGTAGCGGGTCAGAACCACCGGAGCGCGGCTTTGCCCAAAAATTTCCAGAACCGCGCGGTGGGTCTGCGCCGTAACAAAGGGCATGTCAGCCAACGCGAACTGCGCCGCGTCTATGCGGGGTTCCAGGGCCTGCGCCGCCACCCGGAACGATGAGGCCAGTCCCCGCGTTGGGTCGGGGTTGACCACGAATCCGAAGCCCAGACCGGCCAGGGCCTCCTGAATCTGTTCGCCGGGTTCGCCTGCTGGAACAACGGCCAGCAGCGAGGCGAAACCCGCTTCAGCCAGGGCCAGAGCCGCGTGACGACACAGTGGTGTTCCGCCCAGGCTGCTCAGCTGCTTGAGCTGCCCCGTGTGGTGGCGCATGCGGGTGCTGCGTCCGGCGGCAAGTAAGACGCCGACTACGCGTGGCCCACCCAGCCTAGTGGACATCCACTTCCAGTGTCCCGGTCGCCTCATAGGTCTTGCTGGCTACCGTCTGGACCCCTTGCACTCCTACCTTGTACGTATTGAGCGGTGCGCCGGGAACAGCCGTGACCGTCATCGGAAAACTTTCGCCTGCGTGAACCTGGGTCTTGCCCAGTGTCACCTTAATGCTGGGGTCGAGGCTGCCTGCCCTCAGCGTAAACACTTCCGGATAATTCTGGCGCTGGTAGCCGCCGATGCGCCCGGTGAGCTGCCTGGTTTCGCCGGGCCGCAGGGTCAACGTGCCGATGGATTTGGTGCCTGGCGCCGCGATCACCACGTAACCGCCCGCGCAGCCCTGGGTTCTCAAGAGGCCGATGTCACGTGCCCCCACGTACAGCCCCGGCAGAAAGGAAGCCACGACCAGCCCTAGCCCCAGCGCTGCTCGGCGGGGCCGCCTCCAGCTGAGCGCCGTAAACGCTAGCCCGCCCGGCCCCAGCAGCAGCGGCATGGAAAGGGCCACCAGCGTCTTGCCGCTGCAAGGTTCTGTGATCAGGTGCTGTCCCAGCCACCGCACCAGAAACACCAGCGCCGTGCCCAGCGCCCAGCCCAGCAGCAGGGCCGGAAGAAATTCCTGCATACGGTAAGCCGGAAAGATTTGGGGTTCAGGTGGCTGAGAACCAGGTGGCCGAGCTTCGGGGGGGTGGGGAGAGACAGGAACGCTCATCGTGCCGAGCTTACCGCAGGGTCAGGTCAGCACAATGGCACTTTATCCCGTCCGGTAAGGAGTTAGGGGGCGGACAGGCAGGTAAAAGGCAGGTAAGAGGTGTTTGAACCCCCGACCGGAGAGAGAAACTAAAGGGGGGGCACTGGGGGCAGTGGAGGTCATCTGGGCGCTTTTTCCCGCTGACCGGAACGGGGTACCCGGCAGCCACTTAGCCGCCATTTGGCCGCTCCCTACGCCGTACCTTAAAGCAGTCGCCGGAGCTACGCGCTGTTTTTTTCGGCGCACCTGGCGCAGATGCCCAGAAATTCGAGGTGGCTGTCGGTGACCTGAAAGCCTGCGGGCAGCGCGGCGGTGGGTGGGTGGGGCAGCGCCTCTGCCGGAACGTCGAAGATGGCTCCGCACGCCCGGCACACGGCGTGGTGGTGGTGTTTGTCCGCCCATTTGTAGTCGTAGCGCGTGGCCTGTCCGGTGCGCTCGATGGTCATAACCACACCGTCACGCACCAGAGCGTCCAGCGTGCGGTAGACCGTGCCCAGGCTTACGCTAGGCAGTTTTTCGCGCACCTGGGTATGAACCTGGGCCGCGTCGGGGTGATCGCGCGAAGTCTGGAGCACTTCGATCACCGCACTACGCTGCCTGGTTTGCCGCACCATCGTCATGCCGGTATGATAGCGCGTCCTATCTGACGGCGGGATGACAGAGGAAGGCAGGCAGGCTGGCGAAGGGCCGCGCTGACGCTGCACCCAAACCCGCAGGGCAACCGCAAAGTCAGCTTAATGTGAATGGGTGAATGATTCCTCGTCTCAGAAGGTAGATATTCCTAGTCTTA
>NZ_JAGLBG010000281.1 GCF_018260405.1 Deinococcus sp. | reverse complement strand
GGGCACAAGGCTTGAGCTCATTTGGTATTCATGGCTGGAAGACTCCTCGAAATGCAGAAACCCTGAAAAGTCGTGTTAGGGCGTAATGGACTTCTCGGTCGCCCTCTCATTCTTCAGGCTTGCCATCCTGCCAGCAGCAGCAGCAGTAGCAGCCCTCTCCCGAAGACCTCACCCGCCATCGAATCCTCTCGTTTCACTCATTTTTTTTTAATTCGTCTTTCCCGGAGAGAGAGAGAGAGAGTGAGAGAGAGAGAGAGAGAGAGAGAGAGAGAATTTGTAAATCTTATGAGAGAAAAAAAAATCGATTAAAATGTAAATTTTTCCAGAAATTAATTAAAAATTTCACACCTTGTAGAGGGACGAGTACGGCGTCGAAGTTCGGCATTTTCTCCTACCGAATCCCACCGGACTTTGAAAAAAGCTGCTGTTGTCCGTGAGAGAACTCCGAGAGTAATTCGACGTCCACAGGTCGGAAATTGATGCGACAGAATCGCCTGGTACCAAAA
>NZ_JAGLBG010000280.1:244-510 GCF_018260405.1 Deinococcus sp. | reverse complement strand
AGAGGATGATGGATGAGAGACAAAGAAAAGAATAGGAGACAGAAAGAAAAGAAATTTGTCTGCTTCCTCCTCTTTTACAACAACAACTATTACTACTATTACTGTTGCCGTTGCTGCTACTGCTATTACTACTACTACTACTACTATAGCAGCAAAAACAACTCTTTTACCTTCCTCTTTCTATGGAAAACCACAAATTCAGAAAGGAATGATGTGAATGGAAAAGAGGGAGAGGATGATGGATGAGAGATAGAGAAAAGAATAGG
>NZ_JAGLBG010000280.1:0-234 GCF_018260405.1 Deinococcus sp. | reverse complement strand
GTCTGCTTTCTCCTCTTTTACATAACAATTATTACAACAACTACTACTACTACTACTGCTCCTGCTGCTACTACTACTACTGCTGCTGCTACTACTACTGCTACTGCTGTTGTTGTTGTTGCTGCTGCTACTACTACTACTACTACTATAGCAGCAAAAACAACACCTTTACCTTCGTCTTTCTAAGGAAAACCACAAAATCTGAACGGAAGGAGATGAACGGAAAAGAGAGAG
>NZ_JAGLBG010000027.1 GCF_018260405.1 Deinococcus sp. | reverse complement strand
CCCGGCGCGATCACTGGGCAGGCCTTGGGCCCCGGCCATGTCGCGGGTGCTAGCCCGACAGACGCTCACGAGCAGTGGCAGGTTGTGAGTAGTGAGCCGACCAACATGGAAACGTTCGCGGAGTACGGCGAACGCTTCCAGATTGAAGAGGGCTTTCTGGACGACAAAAATGGTTTCCACGGTCTGGAGTCGTCGAAGCTGCGTGATGTCACGAGCCTGAATAGGCTCGTCATGATTTTGGCACTGGCAACGCTCTTTCTGATCACTAAAGGCGTACAGATCGTCACAGAAGGCAAACGGCGGATGGTAGACCCACCTGGCAGTGCCAGGTGGGCCAGACCCAGAACCTCTGGGAAAGCGGAAGAAGAAATTTCCTGACCCCATAACGACGCTTGAAGTCGGCTGTACACTGGTTTTACGCCCTCTCTCATAAAATTTGTCAGGCCGTCAGCCGTTCACCCTGAAGCCGGGGGCCTGGGCTTCAAGTGGGCGGGGCGGCCCTTTGGTAGTTCGGGCGTGGTAGAGATGACACAGGGCAGCGTCGCCAGCGTCAGTCTGTCTACCGCGCATGACGTGGTGCTGGAAGGACTGGGTGAGGACGGCCAGCATCCGGGGCCGCTCGCCGAAGCCTCCTGTGTGGCCGAACCCACGGCGGCGGGCTGGCTGCTCCGCCTGCATTCGCCCGCAGGTCAGGAGCTGGGGCGGGCGGTATGGCGGGTGGGCAGTGCGAGGTAAGCCTCAGCACAGTTCCTCCGCACAGTTCCTCAGCGCAGTTCGAGCGCCGCCACCTGCTCGGCCAGTACCGCCGGATCGTGGGTGGGCAACTGACAAGCGCGGTTGACGCACACATACGCTCGCCCCCCGCCGGGGCGACCTTCCAGCACGGGCAGGTCGCCCCCTTCCTGAGCCGGGGCCAGCGCCGTAAAGGGCAGAAAATGCCCGGCCAGCGCCCGCTCTAGCGGTTCGCGCTGGGTAGGGGTGCCGACAATGGCGACCTCGGTGTGCGGGGCCAGCAAAAAGGCCGTGGCCTGCCACATTCCCCCGAAGCCCCCGGCAGCGGCCAGCATGTCGCCCGAAAAGGTGTCAATGACGCGCCGGGCGGTGGTTTCTGCCTGCTCGTCGGCAAAGTAACGGTTGACCCACAGGGCCAGCAAAGTCGCGGCGGCATTGTCGCTGATTATGGCCGAGTCGAAGGCCTGCGCCTGCTGCGTTAGCAGCGTTTCGGCCTGACCGCCGGACGAGTAGAACACGCCCGCCGTTTCGTCCCAGAAGTCGCGGCGCACCGCCTGCCACAGTTCCCGCGCCCAGTGCAGGTGCTCCAAGTCCCCGCCCGCCTGATACAGCGCGACCAGCCCCAGGCCATAGATCGCGTGGTCTTCCAGCAGGCCCGTGACCCTGGCCTGACCATCTTTGAAGGTGTGGCGCAGCGTACCGTCCGGCAGGCGCAGTTCGCGGCGCACGAAGTCGGCGTTACGCCGGGCCACGTCCAGATAGTGCCCCTGGCCCAGAATTCGCGCGGCGTCGGCAAAAGCGGCCAGGGCCAGACCGTTCCACGAGGTCAGCACCTTATCGTCGGTGCCGGGCTGCGGGCGCTGCTGGCGGGCAGCCAAGAGGATCGCCCTGGCCCGCTCCAGCCGCTCCGGCACGTCGTCCCCCAGGTCGCGTTTCAGCACGTTTAGGGGCGTAGTCACGTGCAGCACATTCCGCTTGCCGTATGTGGGCTGATGCGGATCAAGAAAATGGCCCTCCTCGGTGACGCCAAAGTGCCGCAGAACAAGGTCAGTGTCTGCTTCCAGGCCCGCCCCGCTCATCACGGCGCGGATTTCGGCGGGCGTCCAGGTAAAGGTCAGGCCCTCTACGCCGCCGCGCTCGGTGTGGGTATCGGCATCCTGCGCGGAGTAAAAACCGCCCGCCGCAGAGAGCATCTCGCGCTCAAGGTAAGATAGCGTGGCGCGGGCCAGCTCAGCGTACTCAGCGTTTCCGGTGAGCTGGTAGGCGTGCAGCAGTACCCGCACCAGCTGGGCATTGTCGTACAGCATCTTCTCGAAGTGGGGCACCAGCCACTGCGCGTCGACGCTGTACCGGTGAAACCCGCCGCCCAGCTGGTCGTAAATGCCGCCTGCCGCCATCTTGCCCAGGGTGTGCAGCGCCATGTCGCGCCCGTCAGGCTGGGTCAGCAAAAAGTCCAGCGTGGTCGGCGCAGGAAACTTGGGAGCGCGGCCAAAACCGCCGAGCTGATCGTCGTATACCTGCCAGAGGTGTTGCACAGCGCGGTTCAGGGCCTCGGCGGGCAGGGCGCGGCTGGCGCGGGGCTGGCTGGCCTCCCGGATATGCTCGGTAAGCGCCTGGGCATTGCCGAGGGCCTGCTCGCGCCCCGTTTGCCAGGTATTCGAGATACTGCTCAATACGCGCATAAAACTGGGCGTTCCCATTCCCTCACGCGGCGGAAAATAGGTTCCGGCGTAAAACGGTTCGGCGTCGGGGGTCAGGAACACGGTCATCGGCCAGCCGCCCTGCCCGGTCAGCGCCTGGGTCGCGGCCATGTACACCGCGTCCACGTCGGGCCTTTCCTCGCGGTCCACCTTGACGTTCACGAAATGCTGGTTCATGAACTGCGCGGTTGGCCCGTCCTCGAAAGACTCGTGAGCCATTACGTGGCACCAGTGGCAGGTGCTGTAGCCCACTGACAGCAGCACCGGCACATCGCGCCGCCGCGCCTCAGCAAAAGCGTCCGGCGACCAGGGCCACCAGTCGACTGGGTTGTCGGCGTGTTGCAGCAGGTACGGGCTGGATTCGGCGGCCAGGCGGTTGGGCATGGGGCCAGGGTAGCGCACAGCCCGTGTGCGGCAGCACGGTATAATCGGCGTATGCCCACTGTTGGCCTGGCGCTGCGTTTGGAGTTGCGCTGTGTCTGGAGCTGCGCTGTGTCTCGCCAGACCACACAGTTCGGCTTTCGTGCGGTTGTCAGTGCTGCCCAGAAGGCTCAAAGTGAAGCGTCCTACGCCCTTATTCACCCGATGGAGGAATACCCGTGCATAGTACCCTGCATAGCCGCCTTTTTCCCGCTCTTGTCGCCGCTACTCTGAGCCTCTCGGCCTGCACCACCCTGCAAAAGGCCCCGGCAGCCACCGCCCAGCTGGTCGATTCTTCTGGCGCGGCCAGAGGCACGGCCACCTTTAGCCCTGAAGAGGCAGGCACCCGCGTACAGGTCAGGGTTAGCGGCCTGAACGCCGGAATGCACGGGATGCACATTCACGCTAACCCCGCCTGCACCAACACCACCGACGCCGAGGGCAAAGTCACTGTGTTCGGCGGGGCGGGCGGTCACTTTGACCCGGCGGGAGCAGGCCATCACGGTTCGCCGGAAAGCGGCAACAGCCAGGGGCACGGCGGCGACCTGCCCATGCTTATGGTCAACGACGACGGCACCGCGACGGCCAGTTTCCTGACCGCCAAGATCAGCCTCAGCGGGGCGAACAGCGTGATCGGGCGTAGCATCATCATTCACGCTGCCCCTGACGACTACCACACCGACCCCAGCGGCAACAGCGGCCCACGCGAACGCTGCGGCGTTATTCTCGGATCCTGATTCCGCGCCATCAGGGGGCGCTTTCAGGCGCAGGGACGCCGGAACACAGGCACAGAGTTGAGGCTGCGGCCAGAGGACCTATGCTGTAGGAGATGTACCGCCTGCTTAAGCCCCTGCTTTTTCGTCTCGACGCCGAGGACGCCCACCACCTGACGATCAGTGCCCTGCACCTTGCTTCGCGCGTTCCGGCGTGGCCGGGGGCGGCCCGCACACTCACTGCCCCCAGCGACCCGCGCCTAAGCCAGAGCCTGTGGGGGCAGACCTTCGCCTCACCCGTGGGCCTGGCCGCCGGGCTGGACAAAAACGGGGTCGCGGTGCCTGCTTTTGCGGCGCTGGGCTTTGGCTTTATCGAGGTCGGCACGGTGACGCCGCTGGCCCAGGCAGGCAATGACCGCCCCCGGCTGTTTCGCCTTCCCAGCGACACGGCCCTGATTAACCGCATGGGATTTAACAACGCCGGTGCGGCGGCGCTGCACACGCACCTGAAGGCCACTGGCTGCCCAGCGCCGGTGTGGGTCAATATCGGCAAAAACAAGCTCACCCCCAACGACGACGCCGTGCAGGACTACCTTAAGTGTGTTCGGGCCTTGCAAGACGTGGCCGACGCCTTCGTCATCAATGTCAGCAGCCCCAACACGCCCGGCCTCCGCGCCCTGCAAGCCGCCGACGACCTCCGGGCCCTGGTGCAGGCCGTGGTGCAGGAAGTCGAGGCCCAACGCGTCCGCACCCTCAGGCGCCCGCCCGTGCTGGTCAAGCTGGCCCCCGACCTGCACCCCGACGACTTCGGGGCCAGTGTCAATGCCGTGCTGGAGGGCGGTGCGGGCGGCTTGATAGTCAGCAACACGACCCTTTCACGCGAAGGGCTACAGCATCCGAATGCCCGGGAAAGCGGCGGCCTGAGCGGAAAACCCCTTACGCAGCGCAGCACCAAGCTGGTGCGGGCCGCCTACCGCCTGACGCGGGGCCAGATTCCGATTGTCGGGGTGGGCGGCATTTTTACGCCCCAGGACGCCTACGCCAAAATCCGCGCCGGGGCCAATTTGGTCGAGGTCTACAGCGCCCTGATCTACGAGGGGCCGGGGCTGGTGCGCCGCCTCAACACCGGCCTCAGCGAACTGCTGGCGCGTGACGGTTTCAGTTCGGTGGCAGACGCAGTAGGGCAGGAATAAACGCGGGAATGAACAGTGCGTGCGAACCCCAATCCGGGAGGAGGCGAGAGGTAAAAATACGGGTATCCGTGGTTCGCTGAACCTATGACCGGCAGGGGTTGCACTCGGAGCGCCCAGCGGCCTATGGCCTGGCGTCCGCTCGGGTTGAACTTTGCAAATTAGACCAGGCGGGCAGACGCTGCACAGGGGCCGCTCTACTTGGAAAACCGTTCGGAGTGGCGGGCCACAAATGGCCTAGTGGTACAAGCTGCTCTAGACTGGAGCACGTGAGTTCCACTGACGTTCCGGCGGCTTACCGCACCTACTTGTATGCCGACCCCGCCGCGCATTCGCTTTCGCCCCTGATGCACCGCGCCGCCTTTGCTGCGGCTGGTCTGCGTGGCGACTACGAGGCGGTGCGGGTGACGCCAGCCGAGCTTGCCGACCGGGTGGCCCGCCTGCGTGCGCCGGATGTCCTGGGTGCCAACCTGAGCCTGCCCCACAAGGAAACGGTTTTGCCGCTGCTCGACGACTTGACTCCGGCAGCGCGGGCCATCGGCGCGGTCAATACGGTCATTAACCGTGCGGGGCGGCTGATCGGCGACAACACCGACGCCCCCGGCCTACTGGCGGCCTTGAACGCACACGACATGCTGGCCCGCAGTGGCAGCGTGCTGATTCTGGGGGCGGGGGGCGCGGCGCGGGCCGCTGTGTACGCCGCCACCCAGCAAGGCAGGTCGGTGTATATCGTCAACCGCACGCCCGACAACGCCAGACGGTTGGCCGGGGCCTTTGCCGGAGCGCGCGCCGCACGGCTGCCAGAAGTGCCCTGGGCCGACATCAGCCTCGTTATCAACAGCAGCAGCGCTGGACTAGACGCGCCGTGGGAGACCCCCCTGCCGGAGTTCGACTTCGGACAGCTGGCGGGTACAGCCGTGTACGACATGGTGTACAAGCCCGCCCCAACCCGCCTGATACGCGACGCCCGCGCCGCCGGGCTGCGGGCCGAAAACGGTTTGGGAATGCTGGCCCACCAGGCGCGGCTGGCTTTTGAAGCCTGGACAGGGGCGCAGGTTCCTGCTGGGGTGTTCTTGCAAGCGCTCGGCGGTGAAGCGGCTGTCGGTGAACAGGCGTGACCTCTAGGCTGGGGCGCTTCAGCCACTGGCACGTGCGCTGGAGCCGGAGCCTGCCGCTGGCCGTGCTTTTGCTGGTCATGCTGCTCTCGGCGGCGCTGTCAACCATCATTTCGCATTTCACGTTGCAGCAGCAGCAGGTGCGCTTCGAGCGCGAGGTCAGCGCCCACACGACGGCCACGCAGCAGCGCCTTCTGGACTTCGACAAGCTGCTCCAGGCTACCCGCGCCTTCTGGCTGGCCAATCCGGCAGACGTGACCCCGACTGAATTTCAGCAGTTCAGTCAGGCGCTGCAACTCAGCGAGCGTTACTCCGACGTGCAGGCGCTGGGCTACGTCACCTGGCTGCCACGCGGTTCCGAGGCGACGCTGGAAACCCTGGTGGCCTCGCTGGGCCTGACCAACTACCATATTTTTCCCGCGCAGAGCGGCCAAGCCATGCGCAGCCCTATCGTCTTGATTTCGCCGCTCAATGGCAGCAATATGGCGGCCCTAGGCTACGACATGATGTCTGAACCCATCAGACGGGCCGCCATCCAACGCGCCGCCAGAGCAGACAGCTTTCAGGTCACGTCCCGTGTGCTGCTGGTTCAGACCGACCCGCAGGGCAGGCACTACCCCGGCTTCCTGATGCTGCTGCCGATCTGGCACGACAGCCCGGCAGCGCTGGCCCACTCGCACTCGCCCGAACAGCTTCAGGGCTTCATGTATCTGGCCGTGCGGGCCGACCTGTTTTTGCAATCACTCGACACGGTTTACGGCATTCCCGGCATCTCATCGCAGACGCTGCTGGGAGGCACTCCCCTGCTCGACGGCCCGGTGCCCAGCGGCAGATTTCACCAGACCGACCGGCTCAATCTGGGCGGACTGAACTGGACTATCAACTACGCCGCGCCGGAAAAGTTCGGGCAAGACATCTTTACCTGGGTTCCGCTGATGACGGTGCTAGCGGGGCTGGGGGTGGCCTTTTTGGCTTACCGCGTGATGCTGGCCCAGGTTCAGGCCCGTGAACGGGTCGAGGCGATCAACGATAGCTTGCAAGAAGCCCAGATTCAGCAGGATCAGGCCCGCGCCGAATTCGAGGCCATCTTTCAATCGATGCAGGACGCGGCGGCTTTTACCGACGAGGCCGGAAGCATCCGCATGGTCAACCGGGCCATGAACCGTCAGTTCCGCTTCCGGCGCGGGCAACTGGACGGGCAACCGCTTTCAGGGCTGCATGTGGACCGCAATCTGGACAGCCGCCGAATCTTCCAGGCCATCACCACGCCGTACCAGCGCAGCGACGGCAGCCAGTTTCAGGGCGAGGCGCAGCGCACCGAAGTGCGGGGACAGTCGGGCGAACTGCTGGGCCTGCTCGAAGTGGTTCGTGACGTGTCCGAACGGGTTCAGACCGAGCAGGCGCTGCACTCTGAACAGCGCCGTTCGCGCGACGTGCTCGACGGAATTCCGCATATTCTGTGGGTCAGCGATCCGGCGGGGCAAGTCACCTACCGCAACGCCCAGCACCGCCACCGGCTGGGGCCGGAGCACGTGCGGCAGCGGGTCAATCCAGAAGATCTGGCGACGTACACCCTGATGTGGGAAAACGCCTACAGCATGCTGACGCAGTCGTATTCCGAGGTGCGGCTGCGCGTCGGAGAGGGCAAGGACAAGCAGGGGGCCAAACTGCGCGACCGCTGGTTTGAAATCCGGGTCGCGCCGCTCCTGACGCCAGACGGGCAGGCCAGCGAGTGGGTCGCCAGCGCCACTGATATTCATGACCGCCTGCTGGCCGAGCGCCTTGCCCAGCGCAACGAGGAACGCTACCGGGGCGTGATCGAGGGGATGCCGCAGATCGTGTGGCTTACCAACCCCAAGGGCGAAGCGACCTATTTCAACAGCCGCTGGGCGGAATACGTAGGGGCAGAGCGCAGCACACAGGGCCTGATCGCCACCATACACCCGGGCGACCGCGCCGAGTACCAGTTGCGCTGGGAGCAGGCGCTGAAGGCCGGGCGCAACTTCGAGGCCGAGCACCGCCTGCTGGGAGCCGACGGCGTCTACCGCACCTTCGTGACACGTGGCCTGCCCGTGCGGGACAACCGGGGCCAGATTATCGAGTGGGTCGGCACCAGTACGGACGTTGACGCCAGCGTGTACGCCGAAAACGCTTCGCGGCTGCTGGCCGACGTGTCGAGTGAACTGACCAACCGCGTCAACGATCCGCTGGCCGCCCGAGCAGCCAAGTACGAATCGGTCCTTTCACTCATTACCCAGCGCTTCATGGTGGCCGCGACCATCTGGACCATGCCTGACTACCAGGTGCTGGTCAGGTCGCAGGTCAACGAAAAATGGTCTCTGCCGCACCTTCAGGAGACCGTCTACGAGATAGTGCGGCAGGTGGCCGAGACCGAGGAACCGGTTGTTGTGCCGGTGCACCCGCTGCTGCATGTGGTCGAGGCGTCGGGGGCCATCTGCGTGCCGCTGATCGGGCTGGACGGTAGCCTGCGGGGGGTGCTGGGGCTGGCTTACCGGCAGGAACTGCATGACCGCGACCATGAGCTGGTTGGGGAACTCAGCCAGCGCCTGGCCTCGGCCCTTGACAACGACGCCCTGCGCGACCGCGCCCAGGCCGCGCAAAATCAGTTGCAGGCCCTCAATCAGTCGCTGGAAGAGCGGGTGCAGCGCCGCACCAACGAACTGGAAGAGGCCAATAGGGAACTCGAAGCCTTTAGTTACTCGGTCAGCCACGACCTGCGTACACCGCTGCGGCACGTGGTGGGCTTCGGCGACCTGCTCAGGAAGGACGCCGCAGACACCCTGAGTCCCAAGAGCACCCGCTACCTGAACGTCATCACCGAGGCGGCGGCGCGCATGAACGTCTTGATCGACAGCCTGCTTGAATTTTCACGCATGGGCCGCATGCCGATCCGGACTGTGCCCGTGGCGCTAGGGACACTGGTTCAGACCGCCTGGGATCACCTGGAACCCGACCGTTTGCAGCGCCAGGTCAGCTTTGAACTCGGTGAACTGCCCACCATCAAAGGGGACCCGACCCTGCTTGATCTGGTCTTTCAGAACCTGCTGTCCAACGCGCTCAAGTACACCCGAACGCGTAAGCAGGCCCACATCCGGGTCAGTGGGGTGGTGCGCGGCCAGGAGGTCACAGTCCAGGTGCAAGACAACGGCGTGGGCTTCGATCCCAAATACGCGGATAAACTCTTCGGAGTGTTTCAGCGCCTGCACCGTGACGAGGAATTTGACGGCACCGGTATAGGACTGGCGAACGTGCGCCGCATCGTGCTGCGCCACGGCGGACAGGTATCGGCTGAAACCGTGCTGGGCGAGGGCGCGATCTTTTCGGTCACCCTGCCGCTGAGCGCTCGCCCGGAGGAACCATGACCATAGAACCCGTACTTTCCCTGCCCACCCTGCCCGCTCCAGGCGAGAAGATCTGCATTCTGCACCTCGAAGACAGCGAACTCGACCACGAGCTGGTGGTGCTGAATCTGGAAAGCGACCTGCCCTGGGAAGCCGAGGTCACGCGGGTGGAAGACGAGCAGGGCTTTCTCGGTGCCCTGCGGAGCAGCCCGCCACACCTGATTCTCAGCGATTTCTCGCTGCCCGCCTACGACGGCCTAAGTGCCTTTAAGGCCGCGCACAAGCTGTATCCGAACCTGCCTTTCATCATCGTGACTGGGGCGATGGGCGAGGAAGTCGCCGTAGACACGCTGCGCCAGGGCGTGACCGACTACATTCTCAAGCAGCGCCTGGAGCGCCTGCCCGCCAGCGTGCGCCGCGCCCTGGCCGAGGCCGAGGCCCGCGAGTCCCGCGAACGGGCCGAACACGAGGTTCGGGCGCTGAACGTGACCTTGCAGGCCCGCCTGACCGAAGTCGAGCGGCTACGCGGCGTGGCCGAGCGCCAGAGCCAGCGCCTGGAAGTGCAGGCCAAACAGCTTGAAGAAGCCCTGAACCTGCAAAAAACTTTTCTGGCCGAAACCAGCCACGAGCTGCGTACCCCGCTGACCTCACTGCTGGGCTACCTACGCCGCGCTGATCGGGAAGCAGGCGGCTCGCAGGTCATTCAGGACGCGCAGCGCGTCGCTGAGAACATGACCCGGCTGGTCAACGATCTGCTGCAACTTTCGCGCGGTGAACTGGTTCAGAGCGTTGAGATGCACTTTATGAATGTGGGGCGGCTGCTGGAGCAGGTCGGACGCGACTATGGCGTAGAGGTCAAGGCCAGGAGCATCGAAATCGTGGGCGATCCGGGGCGGCTCAATCAGGTATTCGCCAACCTCGTGAGCAACGCCATTCGGGTGGCAGGCAGCCCCGACAAGGTCAGGATCGAGGTAGGCGACCGCCCCGGCGAGGTCGAGGTCTGTGTGATTGACCGGGGACCGGGGGTGCCCGACCATATCAAGCCCAAGATTTTCGACAAGTTCTTCCGGGGCAAGGAAGCCGGGTCGGCGGGCCTGGGCCTGACCATCGCCCAGCAGGTCGTGACCGCGCACGGGGGCCGCATCGACGTGTCCGACACGCCCGGCGGCGGCGCGACCTTCTGCGTGCGCCTGCCGCTGCTCGACGAGGATGAAGACGAGTAATACCGGCCCGGGTTCCAGGCATGGAGTTGGCAACCCGGCGTCCTGCCGGATGGTCGCGGATTTTGCGCTGTGAACTCGCAAAGCTGCGGGCAGAATTGAGCAGAGTTCATAGAGCAGAGTTCATAGGAGGTGAGCAGGCCGCCCCCCAGAGGAAACGGCCCGCCGACCTGCTGGTCTTGCTTAGAGCATTTTGCAAAAAGATGGCGCTCTTTCGACCATCTTTTTGCCGAGTGGAACGAGTGAACAACAAAGAGCTGGACGTAGAATGAAGGAGGGCGGCGGTGTTGTTCCGACCTGCCCATCATTCGGAGAACTGCTCTAAATCGACTTGTTCGCCTTAGCCCGCTCGGCGTCGTACTGCGCGAAGGTCTTGCCCTCCTCGGCCAGTTTCTTGAGCAGCGGCGCGGGCGTTACGCCGTAGCTTTCGAGGTCTTTTACCACGTTCTTTAGGCCCTGTTCGCTGGCGTACTGCATGGGGCCACCGCGATAGGCCGGGAAGCCGTAGCCGTTGACATAGATCACGTCAATGTCACTCGAGCGCAGCGCGATGCCTTCTTCCAGAATCTTCGCGCCCTCGTTCATCAGGCCGTACGCGAGGCGCTTGGTGGCTTCTTCCTGCCCGAATTTGCGCGGCGTCACGCCCTTCTCAGCGCGGTAGTCGCTGATCATCTTCTCGGTCACAGGCGAGGGCACGGGCTTGCGGCCATCGGGGTAGTCGTAGATGCCGCCCTGCGTCTTCTGACCCTTGCGGCCCATTTCGACCAGCTTGTCGCTCCAGTCGGATTCGGGGGCAGTTCCGGCTTTCTTGGCAGCCTCGCGGCGGCTGGCGTAGCCGATGTCTAGGCCTGCCATATCGCTCATCTCGAACGGCCCCATGGGCATCCCGAGCGCGTGCATGGCGGCGTCCACGTCCTGCGGGTTCGCGCCGTGCAGCACCATGTACTGCGCCTGCTCGCGGTAAGGCACCAACATGCGGTTGCCCACAAAGCCGTTGCATACGCCCACGACCACGCCGACTTTGCCGATCTTCTTCGCCATGTCGAGGCTGGTCGCCAACACAGTTTCACTGGTCTTGTCGGCCCGCACGATCTCCAGCAGCTTCATTACGTTGGCGGGGCTGAAAAAGTGCAGCCCAATCACGCTTTCGGGGCGCTTGGTCACAGCGGCGATCTCGTTCACGTCGAGCGTGCTGGTATTGCTTGCCAGAATCGCGCCGGGCTTGGCAACCTTGTCGAGCTTGCCGAAGATGTCCTTCTTGACGTCCATGTTCTCGAACACGGCTTCGATGATCAGGTCGGCGTCCTTCAGGTCTTCCATCCTGAGGGTCGGGGTCAGCAGGGCTATCCGTTTTTCGACGTCGTCCTGCGTTATGCGGCCCTTCTTGGCAGTGTTCTCGTAGTTCTTGCGGATGGTGGCTATGCCACGGTCAAGTGCGTCCTGCTGCGTTTCCACAATGGTCACGGGAAGACCGACGTTCAGGAAGTTCATGGCGATGCCGCCGCCCATGGTGCCCGCGCCGATCACGCCGACGGACTTGATCTGGCCCACCGGAGTTTCCCTGGTGATGCCGGGAATCTTGGCGCGTTCGCGGTCGGCAAAAAACAGGTGGCGTAGCGAGCGCGATTGCGGCGAGTCCTTGGCCATCATGAACAGCCGCGCCTCGGCGGCCCATCCGTCGGTAAAGGATTTGGTGCTGGCGATTTCGGCGAGATCAACGATGTAGCCGGGGGCCAGTTGACCCTTGTGGGTGTTTTTCAGGTTGTTGCGGATGTCCATCAGCATCTTGGGGTCGACGTTTTCGACCTTGCGCTCACTGACGCGGGGCAGCGGGCGGGCGTCGGCGTGGTTGGCGGCAAACTTGACCGCCCCGGCTAGCAGGTCGCCCTCGATCAATTCGTCCACGATTCCCAGGCGGGCAGCTTCGGCGGCGTCGATGGGGTTGCCGCCTAGCATCATGACCAGGGCCTTATCTACCCCGATCAGGCGCGGCAGGCGCTGCGTGCCCCCGGCACCGGGCAGCACGCCCAGTTTGACTTCCGGCAGCCCCACTTTGGCCCCCGGCGCAGCCACGCGGTAGTTGCAGGCCAGCGCGATCTCGAAACCGCCGCCCAGCGCCGCGCCGTGAATGGCGGCCACGACGGGCTTGGGAAAGTGGTCGAGGCGCGAGATGAAGCCGCGCAGGTCAGGGGCCTGTTCACGCGGCATGTCGAAGGTCTTGATGTCGGCCCCGGCGATAAAGGTGCGTCCGCCGCCGATAATAACCACTGCCGCGACGCTGCTGTCCTTCTCGGCCACGTCCAGGCCAGCGTGAAAGCCCTCGGGCACGCCCGGAGAGAAGGCATTGACAGGCGGGTTGTTGACAGTCAGTACCAAGACGTTGCCCTGGCGGCTCTGACTGACCAGCGAAGCGGGTTGGCTCGTGGTGGGTTCGCTCATGTTCATATCTCCTTGACGTGTGCGCCGCAGCGGTCACACGGCTGAATTGATTCTTCCCGGCCATGTTTTCACGATTTGGCCTGAGTGGTCAAACACGCCCACGTTCATTGTGTCCGTGCGCGTTCACTCTGACGGCGGCGCTCGGGTATGCTGGGGGGCATGACCGACACCATGAAGCAGTTTGCAGTGACCCGCAGCGGCCCCCTGAAAGAAGTCATGACGCTGGGCGAGGTCCCTGTGCCGCAGCCCGGCCCCAGCGAAGTGCGGCTGAAGGTCGGGGCGGTGGGCATTAACTTTGCCGACGTGCTGACCGTTACGGGCGAGTACCTGACCCGCACCCGCTACCCGTACGCACCGGGCATGGAGTTTGCCGGAACCATTGACGCGCTCGGTGAGGGCGTGCAGGGCTTCAAGGTCGGGCAACTCGTGGCGTGCCTGGCGGGTAAAGGAGGGCTGGCGCAGTACGCCGTGTCGCCCGCCGCCGCGCTTGTACCGGTGCCCGAGACGTTCAGTGCGGCGCAGGCGGCGGCTTTTCCGGTGTCGTTTTTCACCGCCTACCACGCCCTCAAAACCCTCGGACGCGGCGAGGCGGGCGAGTGGGTGCTTGTGCAGGCCGCCGCCGGGGCGCTGGGCACCTCCAGCATCCAGCTTGCCAAGGCGCTCGGCATGAACGTGGTCGCGCTTGCCAGCACCGAGGAAAAGCTTAGGATCGCGCGTGACCTTGGGGCCGACGTGACCATCTTGCAAGACGACCCCGATCGGATTCAGAAGGTCAAGGACGCCACGGGCGGCCAGGGCGCGGCGCTGATTCTGGAAGTCGTGGGCGGCACACGCTTTGAGGAGAGTCTGCAAATGGCCGCCAACCGGGGCCGCATCATCGTGATCGGCAACGCCAGCCGCGAGGACGCGACCATGCGCCCGGTCGAACTGATGAAGCGCAACCTGACCATGACGGGGCTGTGGCTCACCAGCCTGATGCAAGACGCCGCAGCGACCCAGGCCGCCGCGCAGGGCCTAACGCCACTAATCGCCAGTGGCAAGGTGGCGCCGCAGGTGGGGCCGACCTATGCACTAGCCGACAGCGCCCAGGCGTTCCAGGACATCCTCGACCGCAAGACGACCGGCAAGGTGATTGTCGAGCCGCAGCGCTAGGTACAACCAAGTTTGCTTAAAGACAAACCGAGCGGACTCGTAGAGCTGCGCCGCAGAGCGAGTATGGGAAAAGGTGCGGCCCAGTGTGAGTGCCCAGTGTGAGTATAGGGATAGCCTGGTGTTTGGGTCATTCCTACACGGCAACTTGGCCGCACTTAGGCGCACAGCTCAGGGGTCAGGCGCGGCGGGAACAAAACCCCCACGGCGCGTGGCCCCCGCTTTTGACTTTAGAACGGCAACAGGCGGCGGAACCACGGAATCGCGGCCAGCAAGATGAGCAGCGCCAGCCCGCACCAGATCACGGCGGCGCGGCCTTTAGCCTGCTCGGTGGCGGCCTTGCGGCTCTGGATACTGCCCACCGTGGCGAAAATAGCCGCCAGCAGGCCCATTCCCATGTGCTCCAGGCCGAAGCTGGGGCGCACGCCGGGAAATACCGTCATGTGCTGCATACCCATCAGGGCGTACAGCCCCAGCCCCAGCACCACTTGCAGGTGCAGCGTGCCTACGAAGGTCGCCACCGGGCGGCGCTCGGACGGCGTGAACGGACGGCCCCCGCCCATAACCGAGATGTTCTGCACCACGGCCCATATCCCCGTGAGCAGAACCAGCCAGCGGTTGATGTTATGCAGGGCCAGAAGAATCGTGTACAGCGAAGCCATGGCTACAGCCTAACATGATCGGCCCGCCAGCTGAACGAGCGGTCAAATGCAGCAATTGCAGGCAATCTGCGCCGCCCCCTCAACAGCCGACGGGAGACGGGATCAAGCAAAAAATCGCCCCTAGGGACGACTTCCACTTTAATTTAACATGAAGAAACCGTGAATTTACTGCTTCAGGGCTTTTTCAAGGTCGGCGGCGGTAATTTCGCGGCTTTGCGCTCCCACGGTGGTCGAGGCGAGTGCCCCGGCAGCGTTGGCCGAGCGGGCGGCCTGGGCCAGCGCCTGGCCGTTCAAAATGGCGTGGGCAAAAGCCGCCGTAAAGGTGTCGCCCGCCCCGGTGCTGTCCACGACCGGTTTTTCGGGGGGAACGGCGTCGACAAGTTCGGTTTCTTCACGCGTCCAGACCACACTGCCCATCTTGCCGACCTTGACGATCACGCGCTGCGCCCCGGCTTTGCCCAGTTGCGTCAGCGCCGCGCTGAGGCTGCGCGTTCCGGTCAGGGCCAGCAGCTCATGCTGGTTGAGGGTCAGGTAATCGGCCCCGATCACGTCCCGCACCAGCCGGGTGCCGACCTTGTTCACGGCCCCCGTGCCGAGGTCGATAAACACTGGTACGGTTTTTTTGGCGCCTTTCGCCGCCTCGATGGCCCTGAGAGAATAGTCGCGCTGCGAACCTTCCGTGAGGCTATAGGCGCTGATAATCACCGCGTCCGCCGTTTCGATGTCCTTTTTCTTTAGCTTGCTGGGGTCCAGCAGACGGTTAACCGCCCCGTCGCTGATCATGGCGCGTTCACCGCCCGCCGTCTGCATCACCATGATGGTGCTGGTCAGGTGGTCCGGGTCGCGCTGAATGGCAGTTTCACTGACCCCGCTTTCACGCACCTGGGCCAGCGCGTAATCGGCAAAAGGATCGTTGCCCACGCGGGCGGCCAGCGTCACGGTGTGCCCGAGGCGGGCCAGCGTCACGCTGATAGTGCCGCCTGCCCCGCCAGGCTGCATGTTCAAGCGGGTCGGCGTAATCTCACTGCCAGGGGTCGGGAAGTGCTCAAGGTAGTAAAGGTGGTCAACAGTAACGTCGCCAATGACGTAGAACTTCACGGGAATTCCTCCGGGGCGTGGTAACTCTTCAGGTAGCGGTAAGCGAGCGGCAGACCAATAGGTACGCTATCTGGACAGGGAGTCAGTAGAAAAATAGCTGGGTAATACGGCTCTACCGTACCACGTTCAGAATGTGCGCCACATGAACCAATTCGTCTAGTGGTACGTCTTCGGCCCGCACATCAGGACGTAGGCCGACTTCGGAGAGCGCCGCGTCGATGGCTTCGCCCTGGTGCCCGGCCAGCCGCAGATTGTTCCGCAGGGTCTTGCGGCGGTGGTGCAGGGCAGCGTCGATAAAGGCAATCACGCGCGGGTCGGGCAGGGGACGGGTACGGTCGAAATCGAGCCGGATAACGCTGCTGGTCACGTCAGGGGCGGGCAGGAAGGCCCCTTTAGGAACGTCGCGCACATGCTTGACGGTGCCGTACATGGCAGCCAGCGCACTTAAAAAGCCGTAGGCGTCCTGACCGGGCCGGGCGGCCAGCCGCTGCCCGACTTCCTTTTGCACCAGCACGGTGGCCGATACGATCCCCGGAGCCGTCATAAAGCGCGACAGCAACACCCCGGTGATGTAGTAGGGCAGGTTGGCGATCACGCGGGTTCCGGCGGGCAGCGTGGAATAATCGAAATCGAGCGCGTCGCCCCAGATGATCTGCGCCTCGGTGTCGCCCAGCGTCTCGGCCAGCACGGGCCTGAGGCGTTCGTCTTTTTCCAGCGCCGTGACCACCGCGCCGCGCGAGGCGATCTCGCGGGTCAAGACGCCCAGGCCCGGCCCGACTTCCAGCACGGGCACGCCCAGCCCCGCGCCGCCCGCCTCGGCGATAGCCCGCAGAATGTTGCCGTCAATCAGAAAATTCTGTCCGAGGCTTTTGGTGGGGCGCAGACCGTGGCGGTCCAGCAGTTCGCGGACCCGCGCGGGCGAGTACAAAGGGGGCAGTTGGGGGGCGGCATTGGTCACGGGAAGGCTCCGGGCCTGGGAGCCAAAAGTCAAACGGCTCTCAGGGCGCGTCAGTATACTGCTCACATGACCGATTCTGTGGCTGAGGCGCAGCCCGCCGTGAGTTCGCCTGACACGACTTCGCCGGGGGACTTACTGGGAACGCTACCCGATTGGTCTACTTTTGCCCGGCAGCACGACTGGCGACGGGCACAGGCCGCAGCCTCGCTCGCCCACCTTGATCCCGCGCTGGTCGGGGCGGTCAGTTCGGTCAGCACGGTGCAGGAAGAGGTCCGGGGCCGCCGTTACGCTGCGGCGCGGCGGGCATTGACCTCCTATACCGGGCACCTGAGCGACCTGGACGCACACTCGGCAGGCGACGCGGCCCTGCTGCGCTCGCTGGCGGCCCCCGAACAGTTGCGTGAGGGCCTGGAGGCCCTGGAAGCCGCCAGCGACGAACCGGAGGCGCAGGCTTTGGCCGAACGCCTCGGGGCCGCCCAGCACGCGCTGATACGCGCTGAAGCGCTGAACCTTCAGGGCGTGCTAGAGGCGCTGCAAGGCCATCGGCAACCAGCCCGCGACCACTTTGAAAGGGCCGTCGAACACGACCCCGTCCACTACCGCGCCCGCATGAACCTGGGCAATCTGGCCCTGGAAAACGGCGACCCCGCGCAGGCCGAGGCCCAGTTCCGCGAGGTGCTGAAACTGGCCCCCGACTACGAGGGCGTGCACCACAACCTGGGGGTGGCGTTGCGGCGACAGGGCAAACTGCACCAGTCGGTCAGCTCAATTCGCAAGGCCCAGCGCCTCAGCGTGCGCCGAAGTCAGGAAGAAGCCCGTGAAGAGGTGCGCGAACAGTTGCGAACCGACCCCAGAATCCGCCGGACACGCAATATCGTTCTGGGCGTGCTGGCCGGTATTTTTGTCCTGATTTATCTGCTGGGGCGCGGGCACTGATGGCCGGGACACTGGGCACCGAACCCCTGAGCACCGAGCCATTACGGGCCGGAGCACAGGCAGAAGCCGTGCTGACACCGCAAGGAATCAGGGCACTGGACGTGCGGCTGGAACGCGCCAAACTGCTTGACCCGGCGATGGAGGAAGCGGGCCGGGCCGCCGCCGACGCTGTGCAGCGCCACTTTCCGCAGGGGCCAGTGCTGCTGCTGGCCGGAAGCGGGGCCAACGGGGGCGACGCGCTGGTGGCGGCCCGGCATCTGCTGGCCCTGGGGCGCACGGCGCAGGTGCTGGCCCAGCCTGCCGGACACCCGCTGAACAGACTTAACCGCCAGCGGCTGCGGGCGGTGGGGCTGGCTCCTCTTGCACTGAATCCGGCCAACCTGCGGCGCGAACTGCGAACCGCACAGGTGGTGGTCGACGGCCTGTTGGGCACCGGGTTTACGCCGCCGCTGCGCCCGGCACTGGCCGAGGTGGTGAGATTACTCAACGCCGCCCAGCAACCGGTCGTAGCGCTTGATCTACCGACGGGTTTAGCCGCCCAGAGCGCCGCACTATCCGTTGAGGGGCCACTTGAGGTGCCGGGCGAGGTCATCACGGCGCAGCTCACAGTCACGTTCAGCGGCCTGAAAACGGCCCTGCTGTTCGGCCCCGCCGCCCACCACGCCGGACAGGTTGAGCTGGCCGCGCTGCGCCTGCCCCCAGGCTGGGCCGCAGCCGAGGCGCTCGCCACCCGTCCGGCGCTGGCCGATATTGCCGCGCTGCTGCCTGGGCGCTTCGCCGACGTCCACAAAGGAACCGCCGGGCACGTCTGGGTCATTGGCGGGCATCCCAGCACCGCAGGCGCGGCGGCACTGGCCGGGCTGGCCGCGCTGCGGGCCGGGTCGGGGCTGGTCTCGGTCCATTCGCAAACAGAAGTGCCCCTCATCACTCCCGAACTGATGATCCGCCAGCACCCCGACCTGCTGACCGCCCTGGGCGAAGTGTCCGAGCAGCAACGCCCGGACGCGCTGTGCGTCGGCATGGGCCTGGGACCGGATGCCGAACGGGTCGCGCGGGAAATCCTGGCCTGGCAGCGCCCCACGGTGCTTGACGCCGACGCCCTGCAACCCGGACTGGCGGGCGCGGGTCACGCCGCTTGCATCTGGACCCCGCACCCCGGCGAGGCGGCCCGGCTGCTGGAAACCACCACGGCGAACATCACGCGCGACCCCATCAGCGCGGCCAGGGCGTTGCAGCGGCGCTTCGGGGGCGTGGTGGTGCTCAAGGGCGCCCCGAGCACCATTGCTACGCCGGAACACAACTGGGTCAGCCGGGGCGGACATCCGGGCATGGCGACAGCGGGCATGGGAGACACCCTCAGCGGTCTGCTGGCCTCGCTGCTGGGGCAGGGCCTCGGCGCCTCAGCAGCCGCGCTTGCGGGCGTGACCTTGCATGCCCAGGCCGGTGAAATCGCGGGGGCAACCCACGGCTATGGCCTGATCGCCAGTGATGTCAGCCACGCCCTGGGCAAAGCCTGGCAAAACCTGCGGCCTGCACGTTCTGGATGGAATACGGATTCCGATTGAACCGGGCCATGTTGGATTCAATTCGGGTAGAGGCGAGGCGGTACAGGCGGTGCCCTCTTGGTCAGGGCGGCACCCAGGATGGGGCCTGACCGCTCCCCGATTGCGGGCGGAATTGAGCGCTGACGATTAACACTTACTCGCTCTACTCGGCCTAAAAAGCCACAAACAATGTGGGCTTTCTAGCCCAACTGCTGACGAGCACCCCTGGCCCTACCCGATGAAGGCGTTTGGTTCTGACCACGCAGATGAAATAGACTGCTGGTATTCATGCAGGGACTTCTCTCAGACCTTCCCCTTCTCGGTGTGCTGGAGCTGATTCATACTTCACGTCAGACTGGTGTACTGGAAGTCGAGGGAGAGGTGCCGTATACGGTGGCGTTCCGGCAGGGTGAGATCGTTGCTGGCGGCATTCTCGACTGGCTGGGGACCGAGGCTTTGCAGTGCTGCCCGATTCTGTCCAGCCGGGGACACTTTGAATTTGTGCCCAGGGAAGTTGCCGGAACGCCGCTTGGCCCCTACGAACACTTTATAACCGAGTGGGCACGGGTCGGCGACGAGTGGGAAGAGGCGTGCGCGTATATCGTTAGCCCCAGCCGCCTGTTTACCGGCAAGGTGCCGCTGTTCAATGAACTCGGAGGCCGCAGCATTCGCGCCGCCGCCCGCATGTCCAACCGCCCGCTGCTGGAAGTCGCGCAGTTCGTATCCCAAGTCGTCCGCAGCCGGGAGCTGCAACCGCTCAACCGCTACGCCTGGTTTAGCCTACTGCTACAACCCGACCCGCACCTGGCCGAACAGCACCCGGTCGGCGCACTGATCGACGGACAGCTGAACCTGGGCGAGATCGTGTCGGCAGGCCACGACATAGATGAAGTGCGCGATTACCTGCTGCTGGCGCTGGGTCAGGGGCTGCGGTTTCAGGGCAGCGGCTGGGTTCTGCGCGATCTGGTCTGGGAAAAACGCTTCACCTGAGGGCCGACCAACGGAAAGGTTCCAGACGTGATTAAGCCCAGGTTGTCCGGTACTGAAGGTGGGGTGTTATGCCAAATGCTCTGATTCAGCTGGCTATTAGATACAACCAAGTTTGCCTAAAGACCAACCGAGCGGACTCGTAGAGCTGCGCCGCAGAGCGAGTATGGGAAAAGGTGCGGCCAAGTGTGAGTGCCAAGTGTGAGTATAGGGATAGCCTGGTGTTTGGGTTATCCCTACACGGTAACTTGGTTGTACTTAGCGATAATGCAGGTGTTATGACACACACTCTGACCCTCTGGATCATCGAAAGCACCTACCTGAAGTCCGGCGACGAGCTGGCTGCCGTAACACCGCTGCACCGCGCCTGGCTTGACCAGCACTACATCAGTGGCGTCTTTCTGACTTCCGGGCGTAAGGCAGACGGCAGCGGCGGCGTGATCGTGGCGCAGGCTGGGAGTGAGCAGCAACTCCGGGATATTTTCAGGGACGACCCTTTCGTGAAGCAGGGCTGCTCGGAGTACAGGTACACGGCTTTTACACCTGTGAAGCGTGGCAGGATGCTTGACCTGGAAGGCGTGCCACTGGTCGAATGAGTGTGCGAAGGCAACTACTCAGCGCGTTGGGGGGATCAGAGAGTAAATCGCAGCAGGGTTATAGTCGGCGTACTGGCCGTGTGATGTTTTGGACATATTTTTAGCCTGGATTTCTATGCAAACTTACATAGACTGACACAGAGGCAGTTTTTTGCCGTTTTCATCGTGCTGGGTCGTTACCTGCTGATTACCGCGAAACCCGTATTTTTCCTCTTGGCCTCCGCTAGCATTGAGTCCAAAACGGCCCGGTTCAATCCGCAGTTCGTAACAGGCGGAACAGGCAGCGGGCAGACATGTAGAGTGACCACGTCTGCCCGCTGAGCCTCAGGGCTTTAACCTACAACGTCAATTTCTTCCAGAACGCTGACTTCCGGCGCACGGCTCAGCAGGTCGGGGGCCGCAGCGCGGTAGGCCTGGTAGTGCGCGGTGGCGCGGTGGGCTTCTACGGCAGCCTCGTCGCGGTAGCGCTCGCTGATGTGAAAACGGATGCCTGCTGGACTGTCCTCACGGCTGAGGTCATAACGCAGGTTGCCGGGTTCCTGGCGCGAACCCTGCACCACCTTACGGAGTTCAGCCTCGGTCTGCGCCACCTTGTCGGCGTGCGGCGTCAGAATGGCATGAACGCTAAGCGGACTCATGCTTGGCTCCGGGTCTCGGCACCCTGGCGGCCCAGCATTTCCAGCAGTTGCTCGACAAAGTCGCTGTCACTGAAAGGGTTTTGCCCGGTCAGCAGCTCACGGTCCCTGACCACGAAGGACTTCATCGGTGTGCCATTCTCAATTTTTAACCCAGCCTGCGTCAGGGCGTCGGCGGGATAATAGAGTTCCTTGGCCTCGAAGGTCTTTTCCGTCATGGTTTCCTCGGCGTTGGAGTATACGGTGGCGCGGTAGCCGTCATAGACAAAGGCGCGGGCCGCTGGTTTTTCACCAGCCTCAACAGCTTTCTGGTAACCCTGGGCATCGGCCTGAGCCGCCAGCAGCGCAGTCGGCGCGTGGCAGATCAGCGCGGTGGGTTTGGCCGTGGCATGGCACTCGGCAAGCAGCTGGCCCAGTCCGGGGTCACTCATCAGATCGATCATCGGCGCGTGGCCGCCCGGCAAGAACAGGGCGTCATACCCGGCCATTCCAGCTTTGGCCGCGTCCTGGGTGGTCTGGATGCGGGCAGTGGTCAGAAAGTGGTTCACGAACTCCTTGATCTGCTCGTGCTCGGCCTTGTCCTTGAAAAACATTTCATGGTCACTGCTGGCGTCCAGCGCGGGAATGTTGCCCCGAGGCGTTGCCAAAACCAGTTCGTAGCCCGCGTCCACGAGGCGCTTGGCAGGCACGCCGAATTCGTTCAGAAAATAGCCCGTCGGATGCATCTTGCCGCCCTGAAGGGGCAACAGCCTCTCACTCGACATGACGACCAGAATGCGGCCAGCAGGCCTGGAATTGGGTGAAGTCGAAGTGGGTGAAGTCATGGCCCAAACCTAATGGCCCCGGCCACAGGAAAAGTGGCGCAGGGACACAATATAAGCCGAGTCATTAGAAACACTAAGTGCAGATGCGGAGGTTAAGCCCCAGCCTCAGCCCGGCGGCTGGTTGCTGGCGGTATAGAAAATCAGCCCGATCAGCAGGAAATCGAGCGCCCAGCTGGCCGGACGCTTGAGCTTTTCATCGCGCTGCGCCCGGAGAATCTGCACGCCGAGGCGCAGCAGCAACAGCCCACCGACCAGATAAGGATTGGGCGCGTGGCCCCCGGCAAGCAGCGGCCACAGCAAAAGCAGCGCCAGCACAGCCAGCAGCGCGAAACTAAGCATGGTCAGGAGGTCGGGCATGCCTCCCGGTGGCGGCAGCCCGGATTCGGGTTCAGTCGCGGGGCCAGCTCTCTTTCCGGGGCCAGTCATCTTTCTTCGCTAACCACCACTTCCTGCACCGCTTCGAACACCAAGACGCTGTTGGGCGGCAGGTTCAGTTTGAGGTGATGGGTCTGGCCGTGGCAACCTTCTTCAGCAGCGAACAGCGGGGGCTGCTGCGTGCCAAAGCCACCGTACTGGCCGTCGTCGGTGTTCAGCAACACGCGGTATTCGCCGCCCTGGGGCACACCGATGGGGTAGTCCCGGCGGTACACCGGGGTCATGTTCGCCACGATCAGGCTCCAGCTGTTGGTGCGGTAGTCGCGGCGCACATAGGCATACACGCTGCTCTCGCTATCGTCGGCGCTGATCCAGAGAAGGCCGTCCTCACGATTGTCGCCCACGTGCCAGTCGGAGCGCGACCGGTACAGCGCGTTCAGGTCGCGCACGAGGTTGAACACTCCCCGGTGGTCGGGGTTGTCGAGCATGTACCAGGGCAGGCCCTCGTTTTCGTTCCACTCGTTGCCCTGCGCGAATTCCTGGCCCATGAACAGCAGTTTCTTGCCGGGAGTCGTCCACATCAGGGCCAGGAACGCGCGGTAGGTGGCCCGCTGCTGATACCAGTCGCCAGGCGTCTTGGACACCAGCGAATGCTTGCCATGCACCACCTCGTCGTGGCTGAGGGCCAGCACGTAGTTCTCGGTGGTGCGGTACACGTTGTAGAAGGTGACCTTGTGATGCTCGTACTTGCGGTAGATCGGGTCGGCCTTGAAGTAGGCCAGCATGTCGTTCATCCAGCCCATGGCCCACTTGTAGTCGAAGCCCAGACCAAAAGGCGTCGGCGTGGTAACGCCCGGAAACGCAGTGCTCTCCTCCGCCACGATGGTGCAGCCGGGGACCATGTGGTGAACGACCTCGTTCAGGCGCTTGATAAAGGCGATGGCTTCGAGGTTCTCGCGCCCGCCGTGAATGTTGGGCACCCAGTCGGTGCGTGAAAAGTCGAGGTACAGCATCGAAGCCACCGCGTCCACGCGCAGGCCGTCCACATGAAAATCCTGAAGCCACTTGAGGGCTGAGCCGATCAGAAACATTATGACCTCGTTGCGGCCATAGTCAAAGATGTAGGTGTTCCAGTCGTAATGAAAGCCCTTGCGCGGGTCGGCGTACTCGTACAGCGCCGTGCCGTCGAAGCGGGCCAGCGCAAATTCGTCGGTGGGAAAGTGCCCTGGTACCCAGTCCAGAATGATGCCGATGCCCAGCGAGTGCAGGTGATCGACCAGGTACTTGAAGTCCTCGGGGCTGCCCATGCGGCTGGTCGGCGCGTAATAGCCCGTAACCTGATAGCCCCACGAGCCGTCGAAGGGGTGTTCCATAACGCCCATCAGCTCGACGTGGGTGTACCCCAGTTCGGTCACGTACTCGCCCAGCTGGTGGGCAAAATCGCGGTAGTTGAGGAACCAGCCGTCATCGCGTTTGCGCCAGCTAGGGGCATGACACTCATAGACGCTCACGGGCTGCTCGAAGCCCTGCGAACGCGCCTGCATCCAGTGGTCGTCCGTCCAGGCATAATCTTGTTCCCACACGATGCTGGAAGTTGCCGGGCGGGTCTCGAAAAAGCTGCCGTAGGGGTCGCTCTTGTCGACTGTGCGGCCATCCGCGCCCGACACGCGGTACTTGTAACGCTGCCCATGGTGCGCGGCGGGCACGAAAGCCCCCCAGAAGCCGAACTCGAGGCGCTGCATCGGGTGCTCAAAGCCGTTCCAACCGTTGAAATCGCCCACCACACTGACATGCTGGGCGTTCGGTGCCCAAACCGCGAAACGCACCCCGGAAACACCGTTCTCGGTGGTGGGATGTGCGCCCAGCAGCTGATCGGGGCGCACGAGGTCAGCGGACGCCAGTTTTTGAAGGTGGTCGTGATCCAGTGGGAGAAGAAAGGACATGGCGGAAGTCTAGCGGCCCTGCTGCCCCGGTAACCGGGGAGTGTGCAAACCTAACCTTCAGGCCGCCTAGGGAATGGGCACAACAGTGGAGACCAAGCGGTCTGCTTTAGAGCCGTTCTCCGAATGATGGGCATGTCGGAAAAACACCGCCGCCCCCTGCACTCTACGTCCTGCTCTTTCTTTTTCACTCGTTCCACTCGGGGCAATGATGCAAACATCACCCGCCAGCTACCTAGAGGTGCAATATAATATAATCTCTACCCGGCGAGTACTTATTATATATTATTTTAATGAACAGATTTTTATTTACCCTATCCATGATGTGCGCCAGTCTAGCCTCTGCCGCACCAAGTGACGTTATCTATGGCAAGGATGGCTGGCTTTTCTTTGTTGAAGATAAGCACGATACTATAGGAAGAGATACTGTTAAAGACATTGTGCAGGCCGTCAAGCTGGTTGAAAAGACGGGAACAAAAATTATTGTACTCGTAGCACCAGAAAAGTCGCGCATCTACGCAGATAAATTACCAAGAGCAACAGAATTATTTTCTAGGCGATATAGCAAATTTATTAACCAATTACAGAGCAGTGGTGTAGATGCTCCGGATTTCGCAACTCCTCTTATCAAGGCCAGGAAAGCTTCACCTAGTGTCAACTTATATCATCTGCAAGACACCCATTGGACACCAGATGGCACATTGATTATTGTAGATGAGATTAAAAAAGACATTTTGAGACGTCAAATTGATCTCTCTGATTTGCCTACAGTCGAATACAGCCGAACATCAGTTCAAGAGACCAATCTAGGAGATTTAGGAATTCGCGCACAGAATCCAGAACTTAAGCCAGCCCCCTATAGAAAGTATGTTTATGAATTAAAAGTCCCAGCAACAGACAGCCTGCTGGATGACACACACAAAATTGGGATAGCCCTGGTGGGAACAAGTTATTCCCAATCCTTTACGACCTTGCCGGAAGCACTCCAGGCCAGCCTGCATCACGAGGTTATCTCTGTAGGAATTGGTGGCGGTGGTATTTGGCAACCACTCTCTACATACCTTAACAGCGATTCCTATAAACTCAATCCACCCAAACTTCTGATCTGGGAGTTTCCCGGTAATCATATCTGGGTAGATCATCTTGACGGCTGGTTTGACAAAGAAATTGTTCCGGCAGTAAAGCGGCTGAAAAAGTGACGATTTATTGCAACACTCCCTCAACTTGATCGGCGATCAACTATTGATGAGGCGGTTAGTTAGTGCTGTCCTTTGGGGGCAATGGAGGCCCGAGAGCACTGAGGTCGTGCAGTTGCTAGCGATACTGCGCCTCTTATCATTCAGATTCCACCCGACACCGATTGAGCTGGTCATAGGTTGGCTCCTACACGCCCTGCTCGGCGAAAGCGGGGATTCGGGGCGGCCCGACCCCTACTTTTGCAAGTGGTCTAATAGATATGAAAGCCGGTGATGCCCGTCGCCTCGCTGTACTGGGTCTGCACATCGGTTACACGGGCGTGGGGCGGGCCGCGCCGCAGCCAGTGCAGCAGCCGGTCAAGGTCGGCCTGCTGTCCTTCGGCCACGACCTCGACCCGCCCATCGAGAAGGTTCTCGGCGTAGCCAACCAGATCGAGGTCGCGGGCATACCGCTGAACCCACAGGCGGTAGCCCACGCCCTGCACGGTTCCGGAAACAAGGGCAGTCAGACGCATGGATTACATGGTAACGGCTCGGTACAGGAGAGGGTGGGCAGGCACAGGGCCGCGCTGCCCGCCGTGAAGGACTGGCATCCACTGCACCTCAGCGATGACATTTTGCCCGAGTTGCAGCGCCGGGGCATCAGCCAGGAGCAAATTGAACAGATGACGGTGAACAACCCGGCGCGGGTCTTCGGGTAAGAGCGTGTTTTTAAGGGTTCGGTGGGCTTTTAGCCTCTCCCCTTGTGGGACTTGCAGAGGGGCTTGCAGTGGGGGCCACAAGGTCACTGCCTAGTGTCACCCGGCGCCCACCGCCAAAGGCTAAGGCTGCCTGAAGGTCAAATCAGGCGGGCAGCACAGTTCGCCGGGTTCAGGCGTCCACAATTGAACGGTGAATCCTGTACTCCGCTCCGTAGTGACGGGCACGCCCCCGTACTCGGCGTCTCAAACTGCCGTCAGTGAGGCGGCGACCCGGCTTTTTCCGCGCCTAGCGGCCCGGCGGCAACTGCTGGACGTATTCACCAACGCCCAGATCGAGCGCCGCGCCCTCTCGCGCCCGCTTGAGTGGTACACCGCGCCCCATAGCTTCGGCGAAAAGAACGCGGTGTTTGTAGAAGAAGCCCGCGCCCTGACGCTGCGGCTGGCCCGCGAAGCGATAGAGGCGGCGCAGCTGAGGCCGTCCGAGATCAACGCCGTGATCGTGGTCAACACCACCGGTATCAGCGCCCCGAGTCTGGACGCCTACCTGATCGAGACGCTGGGCCTTAACCGCCACGCCGCCCGGCTGCCGCTGTGGGGCCTGGGCTGCGCGGGGGGTGTAGGGGGCCTGGCCCGCGCCGCCGATCTGGTGCGGGCCGGTTACCGGCGGGTGCTGTACGTGGCCGTGGAACTGTGCAGCCTGACGCTGGTCGCGGGCGACGAGAGCAAGAGCAACTTCGTGGGCGCTGCCCTTTTTGCCGACGGCGGCGCGGCCCTGGTGGTCACGGCCCCCGACGTGCCCGGCCCGGCTCCCCTACTGGAACTCTGCGGCGCGTACAGCACCCTGATCGAGGACAGTGAAGACATCATGGGTTGGGACGTGGTCGACGACGGCCTGAAGGTGCGCTTTTCGCGTGACATTCCCACGCTGGTGCGCTCAATGATGCGCGCAAACGTGGCCGAGGCGCTGGCAAAGTATGGCTGGGACGCGGGCGACCTGGGGGAATATGTGGTGCATCCCGGCGGGGTCAAGGTGCTGGCGGCCTACGAGGAAAGTCTGAACCTGCCTGCTGGAACGCTGGACACCAGCCGTCAGGTTCTGCGCGAGTACGGGAACATGAGCAGCGCAACGGTGCTGTTCGTGCTACAGGAGACACTGAAACGGGAGCCGGAACCGGGGAAGGTTCTGCTCAGTGCAATGGGGCCAGGGTTTAGTGCAGAGCATCTGCTAGGGCGGTTTCCAGGGTAATGGGTAACACAGCCTGCCATCTGTTTGGTTGACCACCCGCCCAGTGGCTGGCGCAAGCGTATCCGGAGACACCCGGAGAGTTGCCCAGCAGAGGGGTTAACGGTAGCAAGCCGTCCAGACGGCCACCACACCAACCCTAACGCTTTCCCCCGGCCCGCTATCTTGTCTCCATGCTCGATGCCGATACCGCACTGCCCCAGACCATTTCCCTGCTGCTGGTAGACGACCATCCGGTGGTTCGCAAGGGTACCCGCGAACTGCTCGAAGGCGAGAGCGACCTGAAGGTGGTTGGCGAGGCAGGTAGCGGCGAGGAAGCCATTGCTCAGGCGCGGGCGCTGCGGCCCCAAGTCATTCTGATGGATGTGTCGATGCCCGGCATGAACGGAATCGAGGCGACCAGGGCCATCAAGGCCGAGCAACCTGGCGTGGGCGTGCTGGTGCTGACCAGCTACGACGACGACGCCTACGTGTTCGCGCTGCTGGAAGCCGGGGCAGCGGGCTACCTGCTGAAAAACGCCAGCGAGGACGATCTGCTGGGCGCGGTGCGGGCGGTGGCGGGGGGCGAGAGTGCGCTGCACCCCAGCATTGCCCGCAAGGTCCTCGAACGCTTCAGCGTGGGCAGCCAGCCCTCGCCGCCCGAGGACGAGCTGAGCAACCGCGAATTGGAAGTGCTGCGAGTGGCCGCCACCGGGCACACCAACAAGGAAATCGCCCGTGACCTCGACATCAGCCCACGTACCGTGCAGGTTCACCTCGCCAACATCTTCTCGAAGCTGGGCGTGGGCAGCCGCACCGAAGCGGTACTCCACGGCATCAAGCGCGGCTGGATTGACCCCAAAACCCTGTAAGCAAGACGGGCTGAGTCGTGAACGGTGCGCGGCCCACCTACCCTCACCCCTTCCCACTTCCTTGTCACCACTTCCCTGATGCTCTTCTCCCCCACCCTGACCAGCGCCAGCACCGTGCAGCAGTTCGGCGCGGCCCTGGTCAAGCTGGCGTGCGAACAAAGCGGGGCGCACGGCGTCCAGTTCTGGCTGGCGGGTGACGGGCCACTGACGGTCACTGCCCAAGAAGGCCGGGGCCTGGGCCTCAGCGACGGGGCATTGGCGCTGCGGGCGCTGGCGGGCGGCTCGGCGGTGTCAGAGGGGATGCTCAGCGCCGTGCCGATCGGCGGCGCGGTGCTGGAGTTCGTGGGGGCCTCGCCGGAAGCCGTGCAACAGGTCTGCGAACTGGCCCCGCTGCTGGGTCTGGCGCTCGAAGGCGTGCAGGCGCGGGAAGCCCGCCGGGGGTCGGGCCGCATCGCCCAGACGGTCGAGGCGCTGGTGCGGCGGCTGGGCGGCAGCCTCGATCTGGCCGAGGTGCTGACCAAAACGGCCGAGAGCGCGGCCATGAGCCTGGGCTTCGGGCGGGCTTTTGTCGCACTGTTCAGTGAATTTGGCGAGTCGGAACTGGGCGCGGGGCAGGCCAGAACGGGCGAGGTCTTTACCCACGGCTTCGACGAGAACTTTACGGGCGGCATCGGCGTGGGGCCGGTCAGTTTCGAGAAACTGGTGCGCCGGGGCGAGGCGATCCGTTTCGAGCGGGCACGCGACGCGGGTTCGGCGCTGTCGCAGGGCTTGGCCGAACTGAACCCGGAAGCCGCCGTGATCGCGCCGCTGAGTGCGCGTGGGCGGGCGCTGGGGCTGCTGTACGTGGACAGCCTGAATCCGGGGGCCACCACCACCGACGACGATGCCCGGCTGGTGCTGGCGCTGGC
>NZ_JAGLBG010000279.1 GCF_018260405.1 Deinococcus sp. | reverse complement strand
GGCCCCGGCAGATGCACAGGCTGAGAGGCTGTTTGCGGCCCATTTCATCGTGAACGCAAACGCATTTTTGGCGTCCGTATAAAGGATTTTATCGTCTAGGACATGATTTTTGGTGAGTAAGACCTACTGCTAAGCGATTGTGGCCTGACAAGCCGTGGTCTCGTTCGCTTGACTGCTGGCAAACTGAAAATATGTGCTGTACAACGAATTTTTTTAGCTATTTCGTCCCAATTGAAAGACGTGGTTTAATGGGGGTGACCCAAGGGGGCTGCACGCTCAGAACTGCGTTTTTGACCGCCTCCCTTCGCTCAATTCCACTGTTAATGTAGGCTTCAAACAGCTTCTGAGTACTCACTGGCGTCTAGGCGTAAAAAAAAGCCCCGCCAAGACGGGACTCTTGAATTATTTCCGACTTGCCTTGCCCCTGCCTAAGCCCAACTGCTTGCCCTTCTCAAACTTCGCTTGCATCTTGCGCCGGGTTTCTTCGGCAGCGGCTTGGAAGTCGAAAGTGC
>NZ_JAGLBG010000278.1 GCF_018260405.1 Deinococcus sp. | reverse complement strand
AGCAAATGACCAAAATTAAAAATTCATGACTAATCTAAAAGCAATGACTTATTTCTAGTGAGGTTTTACAGTATTTTATGGTATTTTTACAGTATTTCCAGTATTTTTACACCGACGATGCAGCAGCAGCAGCAGCAGCGGAAAACGTCCGGTAAATATTCTTACAGCTTTTCTACGTGCGACGTAATCGCCCAAAAAGTAAGTGTTAAAGTGATAGCGACATTAAATTTATTTAATGCAATTAGAAAAAAATAAAAAATAAAAATAAATAAATAAACATAATAAAAAATGTGGTGTTATTGCCTGTTATTGAAGAGAGTAAACGTTGTCTTGTCCGACACCATCTACTTCGAACCTGAGAACGAAATGGCAGTCTCCCCAGGTTCCAACGAACCCTTCTTTCGGGTTCTGCCGCGACGGTCTTCTTCCGTCGTATTGGATTTTCGATCGTGCCCATCGCTATCCCTCCTCCCATCGGAGAGGTGATGTGTCCACCCTTCGACATGTGATGTG
>NZ_JAGLBG010000277.1 GCF_018260405.1 Deinococcus sp. | reverse complement strand
CGTCGTTCAAGTATCTGGCAGAAGCTTGTTGAGAATATGGCAGAAGACATTTTGTTGGAATTCACCATACGTTTCGCCATCCTAACAGCTGCTGGCATCTTCAGTTGTGGTCCTCTTTCTTGTCTTCGTTTCGGCCATCTGTGGACCACGTGATTTCGACAATTTTTTTCTAACTCAGTATTCCTTCATTATTGGTCTTTCGTTATATATACTATTTGGTTGCCTTCGTCCTTTTCCATTTCGTCCACCTGTCTTTCTTTTTGGTTTTTCTGTGAAACAAGGATTTCTGCTTTTCTCTTTGAGTATGTCCCGTTTTTTGAAATCTTCCTGCCTTATCCCCAGTTCTTGGGCATTTTTTCAATTTCGGAGATTCAAGCCCATCAGGTTTTCTTTTGAAGGAAAAAGGTAAAAATCCTTTCTGGTCAACCTTTCTGGGTTCATTTGTGCTATACGTCCGTAATAGGCAAGTCTTTTTTGCGTACGACATCCGTTGGTTTTGGAATTAGTATAAATAA
>NZ_JAGLBG010000276.1 GCF_018260405.1 Deinococcus sp. | reverse complement strand
AAAAATGATTCTTTTGTTGGTTTCTTCAAGAAAAATTTATGAAAGTCCGGATATGTCCGGTGCGTGTATTAAAAAACCCCAAAAGAATTACCTTCTTCGTTTCTGATTTTGATTTTCATCAGTCTTATAATGAGAAAAATAAATAAATAAATAAAAATTATTTTTAAGAGCGTTACGTCATCACAATGGGATTTATTAAATTGTAAAATCCGGTAAGACAGGTCTAAAACGGTTTGCACAACGTGTCCTCGCCATTTTATTTATTTTATTTTATTTTTTTTTTTTTTTATTTATTTTTTAGCAGTCTTCGGAAAAGGAGAGAATTCGACCAAACGTAATCCTCCCAAACTGTTCAATCCGGCTTCGCAAACTCCCGAAGAATTCAATCGGTCCAAAGATGCGGAAATTAAAAAGGCGCTTAACACCAATTTGAATTTGCTCAACGAGAACGAATTCAATTTGCTCTACAATAAATTGGCCGAATCGAATTTGTCTCTGGACGGGAGGCGAAATGGC
>NZ_JAGLBG010000275.1 GCF_018260405.1 Deinococcus sp. | reverse complement strand
AACTGCTTCAGGAACTCGACGACACGCCCGACACAAATCAAGCCTAAGCACACGCCACAAGTGGGCCGTCAGGGTAGCCTATTAGGCACAACTGATGGCCCGCCGAGTTTAATTCGACAGGATATGTTGGGTTGGACAAATAAAATTACGATTTTTGTAAGACGAAACAAGTTACAATTGGAGTACATCATGACCAACAGATCTAACCGTGCCCCTCGCCATATCCTTTCGCTTTCTGGCGGCAAGGACAGCACGGCGCTTGCCATCTACATGCGCGACAAAGTCCCCGACATGGAATACGTCTTTTGCGACACCGGAGAGGAATTGCCGGAAACCTACGACTACCTTGATCGTCTTGAAGCGTATTTGGGCAAGCCAGTTGTTCGGTTGAACCCTGATCGTCCGTTTTCGCATTACTTGGATATTTACAGAGGCGTACTGCCTGACAGCCGCACCCGCTGGTGTACACGCATGCTCAAGATCAAGCCGTTTGAAAAATATGTAGGCGAGGCAGAGG
>NZ_JAGLBG010000274.1 GCF_018260405.1 Deinococcus sp. | reverse complement strand
ACACGATTGAGGCAAAGGCTGATGCAGCGTCAGACGCATCTCGTAGATACGAATGGCCGCTTTCATGTCGTCAATAGCCCGATTTTTGGGAGTTGAAAAGTGTGAATCCGGCATGGTGGAAATGATTGATAGACCGTTTTCACTCTGAATATTCATAAATATCTTCTGGCCGTCTTTTGCTATTCCACAGGCACGCAATTTGAGTTTCTCCGGAACGCTGACGCCCAGGCTGGAACCACTCAGGCAACTGATGTAACCAGCAGGAAGCGGCTTTGTGGCTAAAACATTACTCAGTTGGTCGCCATATTCGTTAAGTAGTTTGCTGGTCAACTCCAAATCAGTCGTGGGTTGTGCCTGGGCCATACCGATACAGAAGAGAATTAAAGCAGTCTTTTTCATCCTTACTTCACCTCCGGCAATTCACTGACTTTCACGCGCCGCGCTCCGTTCACGTCGCTGAGCACGGCCAGATCCTTATTGAACAGGGCCGCGACTGTGTACGATTGGTCGGAGTCGTACCGGAC
>NZ_JAGLBG010000273.1 GCF_018260405.1 Deinococcus sp. | reverse complement strand
GATGCTGAGCCTGATCGAGGCCGAACTGAAAAAGCGCGGCGTGGCCTACGCCCTGCTGACCGGCCAGACCCGCGACCGGCGCACGCCGGTGAAGGATTTCCAGAGCGGCAAGCTACAGATTTTTCTGATCAGCTTGAAGGCTGGCGGTGTGGGCTTGAACCTGACCGAAGCCGACACGGTCATTCACTACGACCCATGGTGGAACCCGGCCACGGAAAACCAGGCCACCGACCGCGCGTATCGCATCGGGCAGGAGAAGCCGGTGTTCGTCTACAAGATGATTGCCCGGGGCACGGTGGAGGAGAAAATCCAACACCTGCAGAAGGAAAAATCCGACCTGGCGGCAGGTGTGCTGGACGGACGCAAGACAGGCGATTGGCAGTTGGGCAACGAGGATATCGAGGCGTTGTTTGCGCCGTTGCCCCACAAGCAAGAGAAGCGCTGACTGACAGACCGCCTTCGCGAGCAAGCCCGCGCCCACATTTAATCGCGTACATCCTTTTGGAATACGCTCGAATGCGGGCGCG
>NZ_JAGLBG010000272.1 GCF_018260405.1 Deinococcus sp. | reverse complement strand
GCTCTGGCTACTTTGAATAAGGAGTTTTGTCTGATGAGTACCAAGAAGCCAGCTACCCCGCCGAAGAGTGAGCTCGCGGGCACCGATACCCTGGACCGTGGCAACACCAACGCCAAGTTGCAGGCCCTGGAGGAATTCCGCTCAGATGCAACCGGCCAGGCGCTGCGCACCAACCAAGGCGTCAAGATTGCCGATAACCAGAACACCCTGAAAGTCGGTGCCCGTGGCCCTTCGCTGCTGGAAGACTTCATCATGCGTGAAAAAATCACGCACTTTGACCATGAGCGTATTCCGGAGCGCATCGTGCATGCCCGTGGTACGGGCGCCCATGGTTATTTCCAGACTTACGAGAACCATTCGGCGCTGAGCAAGGCCGGTTTCCTGCGTAACCCCGAGCATAAAACCCCGGTGTTCGTGCGCTTCTCTACGGTGCAGGGCCCGCGTGGTTCGGGCGATACCGTGCGTGACGTGCGCGGTTTTGCCGTGAAGTTTTTCACCGACGAAGGCAACTTCGACTTGGTGGGCAACAACA
>NZ_JAGLBG010000271.1 GCF_018260405.1 Deinococcus sp. | reverse complement strand
CAGCCTGACCTGAATGTCAGCGTGCGGGTCAGCAAGGATGCCAGCGGCGCGCAGAACCCTGCCTACCGCATCGACGAGCCGATCAGCATCAGCGCGACCGTCAACCGCGACGCGTACGTGTACCTGTTCAACGTCAACCCTGACGGCAGCGTCGATCAGGTTCTCCCCAACCGCCTGAGCGGCGCGAACTTCGTGAAGGCGAACACGACGACCACCTTCCCGGCGCCCGACGCGAACTTCACGTACACCGTGGGCGGCCCCATCGGGCAGAACAAGGTCCTGGCCCTGGCGAGCCTGACGCCGCTGAACCTGGATCAGATCAGCTCGTTCAAGACCACCCAGGATCAGTTTGCGACCGTGAGCGCCCGGGGCCAGGACGGCCTGGCCCAGGCGCTGAGCATCGTGGTCACGCCGCTGCCTCAGAACAGCTGGGTGAGTGACACGGCCTTCTACACGGTGGCCGCGCAGAACCCGGTGAGCACTGGCAGCCTGTTCGTGGGCACGAACGTGTCGGGTGCGACCGTGACCTTGAACG
>NZ_JAGLBG010000270.1 GCF_018260405.1 Deinococcus sp. | reverse complement strand
TTCAGAATTCCTTTCATAATTCTTTAGATACTTTTAGCTTTTGCTGAGCTTTTTTCACTGCTTTTTAGATTGCCATTTTTTTTAGATTATTATCACTCTGACCTGTTCCGAAAAATTCCACCTATTTTTCTTCAGATTTTCTTTCATGTTTCTTCAGATGTTTTTAGCTTTTCTTGAGCTTTTTCTACTAGTTTTTAGATTGCCATTTTTTTTTTTTTAGATTATTATTACTCTGACCTGTTGCGAAAAATTCCGCCTATTTTTCTTCAGAATTCCTTTCATAATTTTTTAGATACTTTTAGCTTTTGCTGAGCTTTTTTCACTGCTTTTTAGATTGCCATTTTTTTTAGATTATTATTACTCTGACCCGCTCGAAAAAAATTCCGCCTGTTTTTCTTCAGATTTTCTTTCGTGATTCTTCAGATTTTTTTTTAGCTGTTGCTGAGCTTTTCTACTGGTTTTTAGATTGCCGTTTTTTTTTAGATTATTGTTATACTAACTCGTTATACTGACTCAGAAAAACTCCGCCTATTTTTCTT